>JANYEI010000004.1 GCA_025363205.1 Frigoribacterium sp. | reverse complement strand
CTGGCTCGGCGTCGGTTCAGGCGAGGCGATCGACGAGCATGTGACCGGTGCCTACTGGCCCGAGACCGCCGAGCGGATCAACCGCATGTTCGAGGCGATCGAAATCATCAAGAAGCTGTTCACCGCGTCGGTGGCCGGCCGCGACACAAAGCACAGCGGCGCACACTTCACCCTGGAGTCGACCCGGCTGTGGACGATGCCCGAGATAGCGCCCGAGATCCTGGTGGCGACATCCGGTCCGGTCACCGCCAAACGCGCCGGGCGCACAGTGGACGGAATCATCATCGACGGAGCGCCCGTCGAGAAGATCGCCGGGCTATTCGCCCGATTCGATGAGGGCGCTCGCGAAGCGGGCAGCGGCGGCGGCACTAGAGTGCTGCGCCTGCATCTCAGCTGGGCACCGACCTACGAGGTGGCGATGGCGAACGCGATGACGGAGTGGCCAAACGGTGGCGTACGGTTTCCGCGATCCGACATCCGATCACCCTTTGAATTCGAACAGCTCGCCAGGCTGGTGCGACCGGAGGACTTCGAGGGACGGATGCTGGTGTCCGAGGATCCGGACGCCCACCGTGCCAACATCCAGTGCTTCCTCGACCTCGGGTTCGACCGCATTTACCTGCACAACGTCGGGCGAAACCAGCGCGAATGGATCGATGTGTTCGCGCGCGACGTTCTGCCGAAACTGGTGAGGTAGTGCTCACCGTGTGGGCCATCGAAGGAATTCCCGAGATCGTGGCGGGGGACGACCTCGCGGCCATCATCGGCGGTCTGGTGGGGGTGCTGGAGGACGGCGATATCCTGGCGATCACCTCGAAGATCGTGTCGAAGGCGGAGGGCCGCTTCGTGAAGGCCGCCGACCGTGAGCAGGCCATCACCGACGAGACCGTGCGAGTGGTTGCGACGCGGGCATACCCCGGTGGCATCACCCGAATCGTGGAGAATCGCCTCGGGATGGTCGCGGCAGCGGCGGGTGTCGACGCGTCGAATACGCCGCGGGGAACGGTGCTGTTGCTGCCGGTGAATCCGGATGCCTCGGCACTTCGGCTCCGAACCGCGCTCGAGGCGCGATTTGGCCTACGCCTCGGTGTGATCATCACCGATACTCTTGGCCGCGCCTGGCGTGAAGGCCAGACGGATGTCGCCATCGGGGCGAGTGGCGTGCGTGTGCTCGACGACCTGCGCGGGTCGGCCGACACGCAGGGACGCCGTCTCGACGTGACGCTGCCGGCAACCGGCGACGAGATCGCCAGCGCCACCGACCTGGTGAAACGCAAGAGTGATGGCCTTCCGGTGGCGGTTGTGCGTGGTCTCGCGCATCTTCTTGATGCGGATGCCGATGGCGCACAATCGCTCATCCGACCGGCCGACAAAGACATGTTCCGACTCGGCACGGATGAGGCGTGGAACCAGGGATTCGCGGCCGGGAGGGCATCTGGTGACTAACGCGCCTTGGCCCGCGGCTGGTCGGCGCCCGACCTCCACTGGCATCCGCCGTACGGGTGCTCGAGTGCGCCAGCCGTCGGTGCCGGTGACCACCGAGTGGGTCGTGGTGGTGCCGGTGAAGGGCACCGCGCAGGCAAAGTCCCGCTTCGGATCCGGCGATCACTCGACGCTCGCGCTCGCCATGGCCGTTGACACCGTCACGGCGGCAATGGCGGCCGAGTCAGTGGCGGGAGTTCTCGTGGTCACGACGGCGGAGGCCTCCGGAATTTTCGACGACCTTGGTGCCTTCGTGATCGTAGAGGAGACTGCTGGGCTCACTTCGGCCATCGATCTCGGGGTAGCGACGGCTATCGAGCTGGGGGAGCCCTGGCGCGGAATCGCCGTGCTTCTCGGCGATCTGCCCGCGCTCACCCCGGGCGAACTCGGGGCGGCGCTCGCCGCGGCACAGTCGTATCCGCGTGCCATGGTGTCGGATGCCGCTGGCGACGGGACCGTTTTGATCACGGCGTCGAGCGGATCGTTCCACTCTCCGCGGTTCGGGCCCGGATCGAGCTCGGCTCATCGGGCGGAAGGATATATGCCGCTGGAAGTATCTGCTTCGTCCGGCCTGCGAAACGATGTCGATTCGGCGAGCGGGTTAGCGCTTCTCGACGGACGACTGGGGGTCTGGACGACGCGGGTGGTGGCCGAAAAAGTCTAGACGCTGCCCTCGGCCCCGAGCGCGTAGGCGGCCCCGAGCGCGTCGGCGGCCAGGCGCGCGCTCGATCCCACATCGCGCATCCAGAGCGGCACCGCCAGGGCGGCGATGCCGACCGGTTCGAGAGTGGTGACAGAGTCTGCATCCGTCTCATCTACCAGCCAGGCATCGAGGAGCCCTCCCGCCCTTCGGCTGCCGTAGTGCCGCGCGACCGCCTCGGCGGAGGTGGCGACACCGATCGCGGTGAGACAGGCATCCGCCATTCCGCGAACGACGGCTCCCTGAATGATCGGCGAGACCCCGACAATGGGAGCGGATGCCTCGGCCAGAGCCGCCCGTATCCCCGGGATACCGAGGATCGTGCCGATCGACACGACCGGATTCGACGGAGCGACCACAATGATGTCGGACCTGGCGATCGCCTCAAGCACGCCGGGGGCAGGGTTGGCGGTTGTCACATCCTGTTGCACGAAACGCCGCGCCGGGAGGGCCGCCCGGTGCCTGGTCCACCACTCCTGGAAGTGCATGCTGCCCTCGTCGGTGACCACCTGGGTCTCCACTTCGTCGTCGGTCACCGGCAGAAGCGTGACACCGAGATCCCACCGGGCGGTGATCCGGTCGGTGGCCTCCGTCAGGGTCAACCCGGAACGCAGGAAGTGGCTGCGGGCGATGTGCGTACCGAGGTCGAGATCGCCGAGTGTGAACCATGGCCAACCGACGCCGTAGGCAGCCAATTCGGCACTGACCCGTTCGGTCTCGCCGAGCCGGCCCCACCCGCGCACTTCGTCATTCGCCCCCGCGAGGGTGTACATGATCGAGTCGAGATCGGGTGCGATGCGCAGGCTGCCCAGCCACATGTCATCGCCGGTGTTGACCACGGCGGTGATCTCGGCGGTGGTGCCCCCTATTCCATCTGGCCGGGCTTCGCGCAGGTGGTGACGCAGTCCGCGAAGAAAACGTGCGCCGCCGACTCCGCCGGAGAGTACGGTAATTTTCACGTATCCAACGCTAACCGACCTGGCGGTAACCGACCGGGCGCGAACCGCCCGGGCAGTACACAGCATCTGGACGCCTCATCGGTAGTGGCTGAGTATTCACTACATTGCGACTGATTGTTATCCGGGTTCTGGCAGAGTCGGAGAAAACACATCGAATAGCAGGTGGGACCCATGAAAACCGACACCGACAACGCGATGGACGTCGACGACTTCTACCGTCTGTCGAGCGAGATCGTGCGCAGCATCGAGACGGTGATTGATGGCAAGCGTGATGTCGTGCAGATGGCGCTCACTGTGCTCCTCGCCGAGGGTCACCTTCTCATTGAAGACGTGCCGGGTGTCGGTAAGACCATGCTGGCTCGCGCACTGGCCAAGTCCGTCGACTGTACTGTCAACCGTATTCAATTCACCCCGGACCTGCTTCCGTCCGACATCACCGGAGTGTCGATCTACAACCAGGTGGAGCGCGAGTTCGAATTCAAGCCTGGTCCGATTTTCGCGAACATCGTGATCGGTGACGAGATCAATCGCGCCAGCCCGAAGACCCAATCGGCTTTGCTCGAGAGCATGGAAGAGGGACAGGTGACGGTCGACGGATCGACGAGTATCCTCGCCTCGCCCTTCACCGTGATCGCCACGCAGAATCCGGTCGAGATGGAGGGGACCTACCCGCTTCCCGAGGCCCAGCGCGACCGGTTCATGGCACGCATCTCCATGGGCTACCCCGACGAAGCAGCCGAACTCGCGATGCTGCGCACCCGCGAATCCTCAAGTCCGCTCGCCGATCTGCAGCCGGTGGTGTCAACGGTGCAGCTGATCGCGATGATCGCGACGGTGAGAAATGTATTTGTCTCCTGGGCTGTGGAGCAGTATGCGGTGAGTATTTCGCAAGCCACACGTCGCGATCGAGACCTGCGCCTCGGCGCAAGCCCACGCGCGACCCTGCAGCTCGTGCGGGCGGCAAAGGCACGAGCGGCACTCGACGGCCGCGAATTCGTGCTTCCCGACGACATCGACGCTCTCGCTATTCCCCTCCTCAGCCATCGGCTCATCCCCACCAACCGGGTTGCGGGAAACGGCAATCCCTTTGCCACCGGCGCGGTCGCCGACATCATCGCGCGCATCGTCGCGGCCACCCCGGTGCCTCTCGGCGCCGTTGGGCCGGCCTGACCCGCGAAATGCCTGCAGGGGGAGGGCGGCTGGCTGGCGCGAAGGCGCGGTCCATCATCGCCACGAATGCAGCGGCGAAAGCACTCGGGGCGGGTGCTGGTGCATCCAAGAGCCCGGCGAAGGGCCGCCGCATTGCGCGACTCACTCGGCGCGGCTGGATGCTCCTCATCAGCGGGGCCGTCGTCATCCCTTCGTCATATTGGCTTGGTCGGCGCGAACTGCTCTACCTCGGCTCATTCCTCGCGCTTCTCCCTCTCCTCGCGCTCGCTTTCGTGCGGCTACGCCGGCTGCGGCTGTCGGTGCAGCATTCGTTCTCTCCGGCGGTGGTGAGCGCCGGTCATCCGACGACGGTCGACGTGCGAGTGGGCAATCTCTCCTCTGTGAGCACTACCGAAGCCAACTGGCGCGACCCGTGGCCGTGGCATCCGTACGCCACGGAACCGTCCCGACTCCCGGTTCTGCTCCCGCGGGGACCTCGCCTCGCCGGCCGCGGCTCGAGCGCACTCATGCGCTACCAATTGATCCCGCCGTCACGGGGGGTGTTCGACGTCGGGCCGATGCTGGTGGACTTCTCCGACCCGTTCGCCCTCGCCGACGGTGCGCTCGTTGCCGGGGTGAGCGAGTCGCTCACCGTGACCCCGCCTGTGGTGCCGCTCGCCGACGGCGTCGTCTCGATGACGGCAGACGAAGGACCCACCCGAATGCTGCGGCGTCGGGCGATCGGCGGCGAAGATGATTTGATGACCCGCGAATACCGTCGCGGTGACGCGCTTCGCCGGGTGCACTGGCGTGCCTCGGCCCATGCCGGGCAGCTCATGGTGCGGCAGGACGAACAGAGCAGCCACGCCGAAGCCCGCATCCTCCTCGACACCTGTTCTTCCCATTACCGCGATATCACCCCACCTGACGGCACGAATGCGCGATCGAGCGAGGCGTTCGAATGGGCGGTGACGTTCATCGCATCGCTCGGGGTCCACCTCGTTCGCACCGGATTCCTCGTACAGGTGATTGAGACCGCACCGGCCCAACTGGCGTCGCTCGAACATCCGGAGGAGTTTCTCGAGAGCCTCGCCACGGTGGCTCTCAGCAGCCAACCACCGGGGGAACTCTCGCTACTGCGCGGGGTACAGAGGCCCGATCGGTCGCAGGGTTCGGTTTTCGCAATTCTGTCGGATCCCGACGCCGCCACCGTCGAGCGCATGGGCGCCCAGCGTCATACCTTCGATCTCGCGGTTGCATTTCTCGTCGCTCCCCGGCAGCCCGCGCTCGCGCGCACGCTCAGTGAGGCCGGTTGGCTCTGCGTGACGGTGCAGGTCGACGATCCCATCGAGCGCGCCTGGCTTGCCCTCGGAGCGATGCAGGCCGGCGGTCTGCACACCACCACCCGCACTGCCGGAGAAGTGCCGGTCGATAAAGAAGTCGCGGATGACCTTTCCTGACCTTGCGACGCGCCCGGCGCCCGAGACCGCGCGTGCTGTGACCCGCACACCGCCCGCCCGAGCAGGCCGCCCATCCGAGGTACGTTCGACCGGTGCTCTGCTGCTCGCACTGCTGGTGACAATCGCGGGCCTCCACGTGATCCTCGACGGCGTGGCGTGGTGGTTCGGGCTAGCTTTCCTGAGCGCCCTGCTTCTCGGCAGCGCGGTGGTCGTTCGTCGTATCGTGCCGGTGCGCATCGACGCCGTCGGAGCGATCGCCCTTCGTCGGCTACTGCCGCCGGTGGTGTCGGTGATCGTGTTGTTGCTCGCGATAACCGCAACCTTTGCGCCGTCAACCGCGATTCTGGGCATAATCCCGACCAGCCAATCCTGGGATACGTTCGCGCAGCTCGTCGAGGCTGCCAACTTCTCTATCGCGCGGCAGTCCCTGCCAGCGACCGCGATCACCCCGATCATGTTCCTGCTTTGTCTCGGAGTCGGCGCCCTTTCCCTTCTCGGCGACTTGCTGGTGAACACGCTGCGTTTCCCCGCGCTCGCGGGTATCCCGTTGCTGGTGTTACTCGCGGTTCCGAGCGTCATCTCTATCGACTTCACCGATCCGATCGTGTTCGTGCTCGCTGCGCTCTGTTACCTTCGCCTGCTGCGCGCGAATGCATCCCGGCGGCAGACCGGACTCGCCCTCGCGCTCTCCGCGGTGGTGCTGGTCGGCACGCTTGTCGCACCGCTGTTGCTGCCAGAGGTGAGACCCGCACAGAACACGAACGGCACCGGCTTCAGCTCGGGAGTGAACCCGGTGCTCACTCTCGGGCAAAACCTGCGGCAGGGCGTGAAGCACACCGTACTCGGCTACAGCAGCGATTCCGGCACGGCCCAGTACTTGCGACTCGTGAGCCTGCAGAACTTCAGTGGGTCCGACTGGGCGCCGAATGCCTTCCGGCAGCGGTCCACCAACACCCCGGCTGCAATCGGGGCACCGCCCGGTCTGTCGGCCAACGTGGCCACCAAGGAAGACCAGATCTTCGTGACCGTGGACGGGCTCACGAGTCCGTGGTTGCCGCTGCCCTATCCCACGTCGCGCGTCCGTGGTCTCGATGGCGATTGGTACTGGGATTCCGATGGCCTCGCCGTGAAGAGTCCCAACCGCGATGCGAGCAACGAATCCTACCGGGCGACGGGCCTCATCATCGAGCCGACGCCGGCACAGCTGACGAGTGCGGGCACGACAGTGCCGACCGGGTTCGACCGCTTCCTCGCCCTGCCGCCGGCCATGCCGAAGATCATCGCAAGTACCGCCGCCAAGGTCGCCGGTGGGGCCACAAGCAATTACGAGAAGGCTCTTCTGCTTCAGCGGTTCTTCCGCGAGGGGGACTTTCAGTACTCCGAGACTGCACCCGTGGATAAGGGTTACGACGGCATCGGCATGTCGGTAATTGCCGCGTTTCTCAAGGCGAAGGAGGGATACTGCATCCACTTCGCATCGGCTATGGCCGTAATGGCGCGCAGCCTCGGCATCCCGTCGCGCGTTGCCGTTGGCTTCCTTCCCGGCACCCAGCTGAGCGCGACGGTCAACGGTCGCACGGCATTCACCGTCACGTCGCACGACCTGCACGCCTGGCCGGAACTCTACTTCGACGGCATCGGCTGGACGCGTTTCGAGCCAACCGTCAGCCGGGGTGACGTGCCGGCGTATGCGAATGTGGCATCCCCGGATGTCCCGACGCCGTTCAATACCGCCACCCCGGCGCCATCGACCAGCGCGAGTGCCAAGCCTTCGGCATCGGCGGCACCACTTGCACCGGAGCCGACCACGCGGGCGACTGCCGGAGCCGGTCAAGCCAGCTCGATCAGCGCCTGGATATGGTTGCTGGTCGCCCTCTTCGGGGCAGCTGTGCTCGGTCTGGTCCCTTCAGCGACCCGGGTGCTCCTGCGCCGTCGGCGGCTTCGGGCAGTCGCCCGGGGGGAAGCGACCGCGCTCATGGCCTGGCGAGAGGTGCTTGATACCGCGGCGGACCTTGGCATCGACCTGCCAAACACCGCGACTCCGCGGGAGGCGGCGCACCTGCTGGCGGAGGCCGTCGGTGGAGCGGAACGTGGTTCGATCGACCGTCTGAGGGCGGCAGTGGAACGCGAGAGCTACGGAAGTGCTGTCGGCTCACCGCGCCGGGGATTGCTCATCACAAGCTCGACATCGCTCGCTGCCGACGCGCGTCAGATCATCGTCGATCTTCGAGCGGCTGCCGATCGCCCACGCCGCCTGCGGTCAACCCTGTTCCCTTCGTCCGCGTGGTCAGGGATGCGACGCGGTTTGCGGTCAGACGACTGAGCCTCTTCCTCGACGAGCACGCCGCAGTCGGCACTGGTCCGCACCGGGTTAAGCGAGCGGCCCGAACGCCACCATCGGTCGGCCGGTCTGCGGATGCTCGAGCACAGTCGCCCGCACACCATAGACCGCTCGCACAAGCCGGGGAGTGATGATCTCCGCGGTCGGCCCGGCGGCGAAAACCACACCATTGCGGAGCACGATCACGTGATCGCAGTAGGCGCTCGCGAGGTTGAGATCGTGCAGTGCTGCCAGCACCGTGACCCCGCTGGATGCCAACGATCGCAGAAGACCAAGCACGGCGAGCTGCGCCGCGATGTCGAGGTGATTGCTCGGCTCGTCGAGCACGAGCAACCTCGGCTGCTGGGCGAGCGCACGGGCGAGCAGTACCCGCTGGCGTTCTCCACCCGAGAGCGTCGTGACATCGCGCTCGGCGAGCGCACGCACGTCGGCGGCGTCGAGGGCCGACTCGATCACTGTGTGGTCCTCGGCAGTCGCATCGCCGAAGAACCCCTGGTGCGGAATGCGTCCGAGGGCCACTACCTCGCGCACCGACAGCGAAAGCTCGGTGCCGGAATCCTGCTCGACGAACCCGACAAGGCGCGCCCGCTGTCGGCGGCTAAGCGCGAAGAGGTCATCCGGCCCGAAGCGCACGGTGCCAGCCTCCGGTCGGTCAACGGCGGCGAGCACGCGAAGCAGCGTCGACTTGCCCGCGCCATTCGGACCGATGAGGGCCGAGAAAGTGCCTGCGGCGACAGTGCAGTCCACGCCGTCCACGATGAGCCTGCCGTTGATGCGCAGGTCGATGCGGCGGGCATCGAGACCGGCCGCCGCGGCATCCGCTGCGCTCATGTCGCACTCCGGCGGCGCGTGAGCAGCAGGGCGAACACCGGCGCGCCGATGATTGCGGTGACGATGCCGACCGGAAGCTCGCGGGGGTCGAACAGTGATCGCGCCGCGGTATCCGCCCAGATCAGAAAGATGGCGCCGACAATAGCGGAGAGCGGCAGGAGGGGCCGATGCCTCGGCCCGACGAGCAGCCGTATGGCATGCGGCAGGATCAATCCGACGAAGCCGATGGATCCGCTCACCGATACCATCGCGCCCGTGAGCAGCGCCGTCGCAGCCAGCAGGGTCCAGCGCGCTCCCGGCACATTGATACCGAGGGAGGTCGCTGCGGTATCCCCGAACGCGAAGGCATCGAGAATGCGGCCGCTCAGAATAATCGGAAGTCCGGCGATCAGGATGGCGGCGAAACCGATGCCGACCGCTGGCCAACGCGCCCCGGCGAGCGACCCGAGCAGCCAGCCGAGGATCTCACGGTAGGAGTCGCCGGTGACCGTCCAAAAGATCACCAGGCTGGTGACCGCGGCAGCGAGCGACGACACTGCGATCCCCGCGAGTACCGTGCGCGAGGGCGTGATTCTGCCCAGCGACGAGGCAAGTAACAGGGTGAGTCCGAGCGCGAGTATCGCGCCGAGAAAGGCGGCGAGCGGCAGCAGGATCGCCACGCCGAGCAGGAGCACCGCGACCGCGCCGAGGGACGCTCCGGATGACAGCCCGAGCAGATAGGGATCGGCGAGCGGATTGCGCGTCAGCGCCTGCATCACGGCGCCGCTCAGCGCGAGCCCCGCGCCGACGGCAGCGGCGGTGAGCACGCGGGGCAACCGCAACTGCCAGACGATTCCATCGCGCAGCAGGCTCAGCGGGCTGTGGCCGAATCCGAGATGGTGCAACACCGAGCCCCAGACATCCACCGGAGTGATGTGTGCCGGACCGATCGTGATAGCGAAGGTCACGGAGATCAGCAGGAGCGCGGCGAGGGCCACCCCAAGCAGGATGGATCGGGTCGCGCGGCTCACGGGGCTACTTGAGGTCGAGCTTCGCGAGCTGTCCGGCAAGGTCCTTCGCCGCCGACACCGTACGCACGCCGGCCTCGCTTGCGGCGAAAGGCACGGTGAGATAGCGATGGTTTTTCACCGCGGACAGGTTTGCGGTGACCGGGTTGGTTTCGAGGGACTTGATCTTTTTCGCCGCCGTGTTCCAGGTGGCATCCACGAGCACGATCACATCGGGATCGGCCTCGACCACTGACTCCCAGTTGAAGGAAGTCCAGGTGTCTTTCACCGAGCCGGCCACATTTTTTAGGCCGATGGTGTCGAGTACGAGCTGGGGCGCACCGATGCCGGCGCCAACATAGGGGGAGTCGTCACCGGAGGAGTACCAGAGGGCGGTGAGTCCGCGAGTGTCTGCGGTGATCGAGGCGAGCTCGGCTTTTTGGTTGGCGAGCAGCTTCGCGTCGCTCACCCGGAAGATCGCGGCGACCTGGTCGATCTCGGAGAAGATATCGCTGAAACGCAGCCTGGTCGGCTGGTAGCCGGCCTCTTTGCAGGCAGCCGGCGAGACGTAGCTGGCGACCCCGAGGGTGGCGAGTTCGCCACGGGTGCCGGCACCGTCGGCCGAGAAGTTGGATTCCCAGCCGCCATAGACGAGGTTGGGCTCCGTGGCGAGCACGACCTCCTGCGACGGCACGAAGTTCGACAACGAGGTGAGCTTCGCGGCCTGCGCTTGCCAGGCGGACGGCACCGGCCCGTCCTGGAAGGCGGTGCCGACAATGCGGTTGCCGAGGCCAAGCGCGAGCAGCATCTCCGTTGAGGTCGACTTGATCGTCACGACCCGCTTCGGGGCGGCGCCGGTGAAGTCGACGGTGGTGCCGCAGTTGTCGATTGTGCGGGAGGCAGCGGCGGAGGCAGTGGGGGAAGATACAGGGGAGGATGCGGGCAGAGCGGACGCCGTGGCGCACCCGGTGAGGGCGAACAGGCCGAAGACGCCGAGGGCGAGAATGCGGAAATGAACGGGCACGGCATGGCCTCCGGGTGAGTGCGGGCAGGAATCACGCCGGGAATTGCAAACCGACGGGGACCTGGCTCCCCACAACCGGGAAGAACGCACCGCACCAGATCCGGCGCGGGGGTCGTTGCCCAACTCTAGTCTTCTGGCTTCTCTAGTCTTCTGGCTTTCACGCGAGCCACGCATTCTGGGCAGCGTGGCGCGCTCGTCCGCCGATTAGATTGATCTCACTTATTGTTTAGTTCACTTATGGTTTATCTCACTTAGTGAAGCTCTCGCGGTCATTGTCGATCGCGACGGCTCACAGACATGCCCGAAAGGTACCAATGCCCGTTGATTCCTCCCCATCCCCCGAACTCGCTGATAGCGAGCACCTGGCGGTTCTGGGCTACGAAGACTCCTTCGACCGATCGATGACGTTGTGGGCCAACTTCGCCCTCGGCTTCACCTACCTTTCCCCGCTCGTCGGCGTCTATTCGCTCTTCGCGCTCGCCGTCTCCACGGGCGGCCCACCGTCGATCTTCTGGCTTCTGATCGTGGGTGGTGGGCAGATGCTCGTGGCGCTGGTATTCGGGGAGGTCGTGTCGCAGTACCCGATCCACGGCGGCATATACCCCTGGACGCGTCGGCTCTGGGGTCGTCGCTACGCGTGGATGTCGGCCTGGGTCTACATCTGGGCGATGATCGTCACCATCACCGCTGTCGCCGAGTTTGGCAGCGGATTCCTCGCGAGCCTGATTGGCCTGCCGATCACCAAGACGGTGACCCTCGGGCTGACTGTGCTGTTCCTTGTGGTGGCACTCGGGCTCAACTTCACCGGCACGAAGACGCTCGGGCGAGTCGCCCGCATCGGCCTTGCCGCTGAGCTCATCGGGGTCATCGCGGTCGGACTATATCTGCTGATCTTCCAGCGGCACCACGAATTCAGCGTCTTCTTCAACTCGATGGGAGTCGAAGGCAACGGATCTTATGCCGCAGCCTTCCTCGGTGCGGCCCTCGCCGGACTGTTTCTCTTCTACGGATTCGAAGCCTGCGGCGACGTCGCCGAAGAGGTCGCGGATCCGGCCAGGCGCATTCCAAGGGCGATGATTCTCACGATTTTGGTCGGCGGGGTGTCTTCCCTGTTTGCCTTCGGCGGCTATGTGATGGCAGCGCCAAACCTCGCGGCAATTGTGAGCGGAAAGGACGCCGATCCGATCCCGGCAATTCTGCAGGCCTCCCTCGGAGATGTGGGAGCCAAGATCTTCCTGCTCGTCGCCCTCACCGCCTTCCTGTCCTGTGTGCTCAGCCTGCAGGCGGCGGCGAGCCGGCTGTTGTTCTCGTTCGCCAGAGACGGCATGATCCCCGGTCACACCTGGCTCGCACGGGTTTCTCCGCACACCAAAGTGCCAACCAATGCCCTCATCGTGGCGTGCAGCATCCCGGTAATCCTGTGCCTGATCATCTTCGTCGGCCCCGACGGGCTGCTCACCCAGATCACCTCGTTTGCCGTGCTCGGCATCTATGTGGCCTTCCAAGCCGTGGTTCTCGCGTCACTTCGGCAGCGGATCAAGGGCTGGCGTCCGGCCGGCCCGTTTAGCCTCGGCAGGGCAGGATTCGTGGTGAATGTCGCGGCGCTCGTCTACGGGATCTTTGCCATGGTGCTGCTCGCCGTGCCTGGCAGATCCGGAGTGTTCCTGAATGACTGGATCGTGCTCATCGGCCTCGCGATCGTGATGGGTGTCGGGCTGCTTTACCTGTTCATCGCGCGGCCGGACCGCAAGTCGGATGCGCCCTCTGGCGATGCGATCCACGTCGCCGAGTTGCTGCGCTCGCACCGGAAATAGTCGCCGAACCAGCACGGAGAGCCGCCGCTGGTTCGACTGTGCTGCCGTTCGTCAGCCGTGCGGCCAAACCTTTGCCCGCATGGCTGACGAACGGCAGCACGGTTCGTCGGCAGAGGTCAGGCCAGCCGCGACAGGTGCGCGGACCAGCCCTCAGGCGCGAGCGGCAGCGGCGAGGTGCTCGGCGACCGAGTCGAAGTCGCTGCGCACCACTCCAGCGGTCACCCGCACGAAGTTGCCGCTGGTACTCGCCTCAAATGGCGTGCCAGCTGCCACGCGAATACCCGCCGCTGCCAGCTGCACGATGGCGGAGCGCTCATCCGCCACTTCGAGCCAGGTGTTGATGCCGTGCGAGGGCGGCAGCCTCACCCCCTGGACGGCCAGTGCGTCCGAGAGTCGCTGCTGCCGGGAGCGGTAGATGCGCCTTGCATCGTTTACCTCAGAGATCGAGGTTGAATCGATGAGCAGGTCGTAGAGAATTCGCTGCAACATGCGCGAGGTCCAGCCCGGGCCGAGGATACGTCGGGCGACGAGCTGTTCAATGAGCTCCGTCGGCCCACCGAGTGCCGCGATACGCAGGTCAGGGCCGTGCGACTTCGAGAAGCTGCGAATGTGCAACACCTGCCCGGGAAGCCACCTCCCGAGGCTCACATCGCGGGCAATCGCAATTTCGCCGGAGTGGTCGTCTTCAATCACAATGGCGTCGCTCGCGTGGCGACTGCGGCGGATGACGCTGGCTAACTCTTCCGCGCGGGGTGTGGTCAGCGATCGCCCGGTGGGATTTTGCGCGCGGGGCTGCAGCAGGATGGCGCTGGGTCGCAGCGTGAGAGCCTCCCTGAGCAGATCGGGGCGCATACCGTGCTCGTCGAGACCGACCGGCACCCGCACGGCTCCGAAGTGGTCGAGCAGGTCGAAAATCGGGGGAAACCCGGGGTCCTCTACAACGACGCGATCGCCAAACCGGACTACGGTCTCCATCGCGCGGGAGAGAGCATCGAGAGCCCCGTCGACCACCGTTATCGCCTCGACCGGATAGGGCCAGCTCGATCGGAGCACCGCTTCGAGCTCAGGAATCACCGGCTGGTCGAGATAGCTTGCCGTGCCGGCGCGTTCTGCCACGCGGGACAGTGCCGGTCCGAGTGCGGGAAGCAACTGCGGGTCGGGAGTGCCGCTCGAGAGGTCGAGGCGAGTCGCCTCGAGTTGCCCAGCGAGGCCCTGGAAACGGGGCGGGAGCCACTTGCGTGGAGCGGCCCTGACGAAGCTGCCGCTTCGCCCGCGGGAGACGATAAGTCCAACGCTCGAGAGCGCCTGCCAGGCATGGCTGACCGTAGCCGGACTCACGCCGAGTTCGAGGGCGAGTTCCCGCCGCCAGAGGTGATCAGCCGAGCCACGGTGGCTGCGATGCCGTGCGGTGTCGACTCTTCGACGGCCGCAGCGATGCGCATCACATCGGCCTTCCACTGTCAATGATTGATCTGGATTCGAATCGGCCCTATGTTTACGCCAACGTCATTGACAGAAATATAAGGGAAATGTTTACGGCGCACAATAACAAAACCAGAGACATCAGGCTCGGCGAAAGAGGCTCAATTGACTGTCGTACGCGCAGCGATCACCCAGACAACGTGGACCGGCGACAAGGAGTCGATGATCGCCAAGCACGAGCAATTCGCTCGTGACGCGGCCGCCGACGGTGCCAAGATCATCTGCTTCCAGGAGCTTTTTTACGGGCCATACTTCGGCATCACCGAGGATGCAAAGTACTACTCTTACGCGGAAGCGGCCGACGGCCCGATCGTGCAGCGCTTCGCGGCTCTCGCCAAAGAACTGAACCTCGTGATGGTGCTTCCCATCTACGAGGAGGACATGCCCGGCGTCTACTACAACACCGCCGTGGTGGTGGATGCCGACGGCACGATCCTCGGTAAATACCGCAAGCACCACATCCCGCACCTCGACAAGTTTTGGGAGAAGTTCTACTTTCGCCCGGGCAACCTCGGGTACCCCGTCTTCCAGACGGCGGTCGGACCGATCGGGGTCTACATCTGCTACGACCGCCACTTTCCGGAGGGATGGCGAGAGCTCGGCCTCAACGGCGCGCAGATCGTCTTCAACCCCAATGCCACCAAGCCGGGTCTCTCCAACCGACTGTGGGAGATCGAGCAGCCCGCGGCAGCCGGAGCGAACGGCTACTTCGTCGCCGCACCCAACCGGGTGGGCCGCGAAGACAACGAATACGGCGACCTCGCGGTCACCTTCTATGGAAACAGCCAATTCGTCGACCCGCAGGGCAACATCATCGGCGGGTATGGCAGCGGTGAACACGAAGAGATAGTGATCCGCGATCTCGATATGGACATGATCCGGCAGGTGCGCGACAACTGGCAGTTCTACCGCGACCGTCGTCCCGAGTCGTACACCAGCATCCCGAAGCCGTAGGGACGCCGC
>JANYEI010000256.1 GCA_025363205.1 Frigoribacterium sp. | reverse complement strand
CTCACGGAGGGAACGGCGCGAACGTCATCCCCTGACCTGATCCATTCCTCGAATCTGCTCCTAACAAGTTCAAATGATCCAGTGCCGGGCCATAGTTGAGACTTCTGCTTATGGGAGCCGGGGTTTCACAGGCCGACGCTTCCCTGCATGATTCCGCCGTCCATGAATACCGTGGTCGCGGTCATGTACGCGGACTTTCCCGATGCGAGAAATACCACCATGTCGGCGATCTCCGATGGCTCGGCCATACGCCCGAGCGGGATGGCATCATCGAGCTTCTTGAGCGCCGCCGGGTCGTTTTCTGTCGCGGTGTTGATCGGGGTATTGACCGCACCGGGGGCGACATTGACGACGCGGATGCCGTGCACGCCGAGCTCGACACCGGCGGTGCGTGTAAGCATCCGCGTGCCCCCCTTTGAGACGCAGTAGGCGACATTGCCGGGCATCGGCCAGTCCTCGTGCACCGACGAGATGTTTATGACGAGCCCAGGAGTGCCCTGAGCGATGAACTGCTTCGCAGCGAACTGGGTGCCGAAGAAGGCGCTCTTCAAGTTGATGTCCATGACCTTTTCGTACTGCTCCTCCGTCGTGTCGAGGATGGAGGTGCGCGTCTCGACGCCAGCGTTGTTGATGATCACGTCGAGGCGTCCGTAGGTGTCGACGGCGGTCTTCACCATCGTGTGGAGGTCGGCGGGCTTGCTGACATCCGCGTCCACCCCGACCGCGTGCCCACCCGCGGCCTCGATCCTGTCGATCAGCGTCGTGGTCTCTTCAGGGTGCGCAACATAGTCGATGACGACGTTCGCTCCCTCCGCAGCCATTGCGAGCACGATTGCCTCGCCGATCCCGCTGTTGCCGCCGGTCACAACGATCGTTTTGCCGTCGAGGAGCATGGATGGTGCCTTTCGTCTGCTCGGCTCGAAATCACGAGCCGACCCTTCGTGTATACACCCCCCCTCTGCCGCAACGCACACTGTGTGTTGTGCGAGACTCCTGAGAAAATATTTACGGTCGGCCGCACGCCCGAAACACCGTCGCACTGCCCCGGGGGCGCAGAATGGGGTCATGGGTCCAGACGTCGTTTCGCCGGAACATGCCCGTCTCGCGGCGGCGGATGCCGCAACCGAACCATGGCGCGACTGGGGTCCTTATCTCGCCGAACGCGCCTGGGGATCCGTTCGCGAGGATTACAGTGCTGACGGCGATGCATGGGCGTCGTTTCCCCACGACCAGGCGCGAAGCCGCGCCTACCGTTGGAATGACGACGGCATGGCCGGCTTCTGTGATGACGGCCAGAACTGGTGTCTCGCACTCGCCCTGTGGAACGGCACCGATCCGATTCTTAAGGAGCGAATGTTCGGGCTCACCGGGCCGCAGGGCAACCACGGCGAGGACGTGAAGGATTACTGGTGGTACACGGATGCCACCCCCACGCATTCCTGGAACTCGTGGCGCTACCACTACCCGCAGTCTGCGTTTCCCTACGACGACCTCGTCGAGACGAACGCCGCACGAAGCAAACTCGACCCGGAATACGAGCTCGTCGACACAGGAATCTTCGATGAATCTCGCTACTGGGTTGTCACGGTCGACTATGCGAAGGACGGTCCGCACGACCTGCTCATGCAGATCAGTGTGGAGAACGCTGGACCGCAGACTGCGACGCTTCGGGTGCTGCCAACACTCTGGTTTCGCAATACCTGGTCGTGGGGCTACACGAAGAAGGCACGGCCGCAGATCTCGCTGAAGGACGGGCAGCTGGTCGCTCGGAGCGAGAGAGTCGGAACACTGCGGATGGCCGGGGACGGGGCTCCATCCGCCCTGTTCTGCGACAACGAGACGAACACCGCGCGCCTCTACGGGCAGAGGGATGGCGCGAGGTATCCGAAGGACGGGATCAACGACCGCGTGGTGCATGGCGCCGCGACGGTGAATCCGGCGCAGACCGGAACGAAGGCGGCACTCGACTATTCGGTGACGGTGGCGCCCGGGGCGACATCCACGATCCGGGTACGGCTGACGAAGACGGACGGCGATGCGGCACTGGATGTCAGCACTGGTTTCGATCGAACGATCGCCACCCGACGGGCCGAGGCCGACGAATTCTGGGCAGCCGTGCTGCCGGACGGGTCAACACCAGCCGAGGCGCAGATCGTACGCCAAGCGATGGCCGGCCTGCTCTGGTCGAAGCAGTTCTACCATTTCGACGTGAAGAAGTGGCTGAGCGGCGACCCGGCCGGGCCCCCACCTCCGCCCGGCCGGGCGGAGGTGCGCAATCGCGACTGGCTGAACCTCGACGCCCACGATGTGCTGTTGATGCCCGACAGCTGGGAGTACCCGTGGTTCGCCGCCTGGGACCTCGCCTTCCACTGCGTGACCCTCGCACATATCGATCCGGCCTTCGCGAAGGCACAGTTGATCTTGTTGCTGCGCGAGTGGTACATGCATCCGAACGGCCAGCTTCCGGCGTACGAGTGGAACTTCTCCGACGTGAACCCGCCGACGCACGCGTGGGCGGCTCTTGCCGTCTTCGAGCTTGACGGAGGGACGGATTTCGTCTTCCTTGCGCGGGTCTTCCACAAACTTCTGATGAATTTCACCTGGTGGACGAACAACAAAGACAGCGGGGACAACAACCTGTTCGAGGGCGGCTTCATGGGCCTTGATAACATCTCCCCACTCGACCGCTCGACGCTGCCACCCTCCGTCGGAACGATCGAGCAGGCCGACGCGACGGCCTGGATGGCGAACTATTCGCTCGACCTCCTGCAGATCGCCCTTCGGCTCGCCGAACAGGACGTCTCCTACGAAGACGTCGCAAGTAAGTTCGTCGAACACTTCCTCACGATCGCCGCCGCAGCCAACAGCTCGGGCATGTGGGACGACGACGACGCCTTCTTCTACGACATACTTCACCGTGCTGATGGCCAGGATGTCCCGTTGAAGGTGCGCTCGCTCGTCGGGCTCGTTCCCGTCGTTGCATCCCTCGTTTACAGCGACGACCGACTCGACTCGCTTCCCCACTTTCGGGAACGCCTCGACTGGGTGCTCCGCAACACCCCAACGCTCACCGATTTCGTGCACGTGCGAGCGGATCGGAAGACCACCCTTCTCGCCCTCGTGCCGCCGGAACGCCTCACCCGCATGCTCGCCAAAGTCTTCGATACGAGCGGCATGCTTTCGGCGCATGGTGTGCGTGGCATTTCAGCATGGCACCGCGACCACCCGTTCACCGTCGAGGTCGGCGGTGTCGCAGCATCCGTCGACTACGAACCGGCCGAGTCCACGAACGGCCTGTTCGGAGGCAACTCCAACTGGCGCGGACCGGTCTGGTTTCCGTTGAACGTGCTGTTAATAGAGGGACTTCGCGCCTACGACAGCCACGCACCCGGCGAGATGACGGTCGAGTTTCCGTCGGGCAGCGGCACGATGCTCACCCTTGCGGAGGCCGCAGACACTCTCTCGACGCGACTGATCTCCCTCTTCCTTCCCGGCCCCGACGGGCGTCGACCATCGGACGCGCGCTACCGGCTGCTCTGCACCGACCCGCGCTGGTCGTCGCAGCTGTTCTTCTACGAGTACTTCGACGGCGACACCGGCCAGGGACTCGGTGCCTCCCACCAGACGGGGTGGACGGCACTGGTCGCCCACCTGATCCTTGAGCGACAGAACCGGAAGGTCGAACCGTGAACGAACCAGCAGCAACGCAGGGAGACCACTACGACGTGATCGTTGTCGGAAGTGGCCCGGGCGGTGGCACGACGGCGGCGACGCTGGCGAAGACCGGCAAACGGGTGCTGCTGCTCGAGAGAGGCGACTTCCTCCCGCGCGAACGCGCCAACTGGGAGTCGAAGGAGGTCTTCTCCGAGAACCGTTACGTCGCGAACGAAACGTTCTACGACCGCCACGACAAGCCGTTCCGGCCCGAGTTGCACTACTTCGTCGGCGGCAATTCGAAGGTCTACGGTGCCGCGCTTTTCCGACTGAACCCGAAGGACTTCGGCGGGGTGAGGCATCCTGACGGCATCTCGCCGGAATGGCCGATCAGCTACGACGATCTCGAGCCGTACTACGTGCAGGCGGAGCACCTCTACTGGGTGCACGGCAAGCACGGCGAGGACCCCTTCGCCGGCCCCTCCAGCCGGGACTACAAGTTTCCGCCGGTGAAACACGAGCCGCGCATCCAGGAGTTATCGGACGGTCTCGAGAAGCAAGGGCTTCATCCGTTCCACCTGCCGATCGGCGTCAACCTCGTGCAGAACGCCGACGGCAGCGCGGCGCACGGGTCGGCGTGCATCCGTTGCGACCGCGTCGACGGCTTCCCCTGCCTTGTCGAGGCGAAGGCCGACTCCGAATCCGTCGCCATCCGCCCGGCCATCAAGGCCCACCCAAACCTGCGACTGCTCACGAACACCACGGTCACGAAACTGCTGACGGATGCCGCCGGCCGCACGGTGACCGGCGTCGCGACCACCTCGACCGACGGCACGCACACCACCTTCACCGCCGACATCGTCGTACTCTCAGCCGGATCGATCCTCTCCTCGGCGCTGCTACTCGCCTCCGTCAACGACGCCCATCCACACGGTCTCGCCAACGGCTCGGACGCCGTCGGGCGCCACTACATGCGCCACAACAACATCGCACTCATCGCCTTCTCCCGCGACCGCAACGACACCGTATTCCAAAAGACGCTCTCGATCAACGACTTCTACGGCCCGAGCGAGAAGTGGGAGTATCCGATGGGCAACATCCAGATGCTCGGGAAGTCCGACGACTGGCAGGTCAAGGGCCAGGCTCCGAAGGGCCTCGGATGGGCACCGCCCGCAGCCTACGGAATCGTCGGAAAGCACTCGATGGATTTCTGGCTCGCCAGCGAAGACCTCCCGCACGAAGACAGCCGGGTCACCCTTCGCTCCGACGGTTCGATCAAACTGAGTGTGCAGCCCGACAATAATTCGGAAGGAGTCATGCGACTCCGCCACACGTTCGACAGCATGCTGACCGATCTCGGAATGCACTCGCAGTCCTTCGAGCGGAACCTCTACCTCAGCAAGGCGATGGACGTCTCGGCGACAGCACATCAGGCGGGAACAGCCCGCTTCGGCACTAACCCGGTAACCTCCGTACTCGATACATTCTGCAAAGCGCATGAA
>JANYEI010000223.1 GCA_025363205.1 Frigoribacterium sp. | reverse complement strand
TCGGGCTCGCGCTGACCCCCGCCGATATCCGGACCGTGCTCACCGAAGACGATTCGCGTCGAAAGAGCACGTTGGTGCTCAAGTCACGGGCTGCGCAGAGTGATTCGCACCGCTTACTCACGCTCTTCGGTGCCGACGTCCTCAAGGCCGCCCTCCCAAGGGGTCTGATCGGGGCCGTGGAATCGAAGAACGGTATGCAGAGCGATTTGGAGGTCGCGGACCTGTTCGGGCGAGTTCGGGGCTTCGACTGCCTGTGGGTGTTGCGCGAAGAATTGCGAAGTCTCGGCTTGCCGGTTCCCACGAATTGGGCAGGTTCCGATCAGGCACAGAAGTTCGTTGTGTCCCTCGGGTTCGCGTCCGGCTTCGCCGGAACGAAAGAAGTGATTCGACCTGCATTGCAGCAGGTTCAGGGCAGGCTCAACCTGTCTCCGTTGCACGACTTCCAGGAGTCGCTGGTCGACAAGATCCGCTCTCTGAGCTTGGAGAAGGCTGCAGACGGAGGAGTGCAGCGGGGTCTGCTCTACCTGCCCACCGGGGCCGGCAAGACGAGAGTGACAGCCGAAGCCGTGGTGCGGATGTTCGTTGCGAACGAGCTGACCGGTCCGGTTCTTTGGATCGCGCAATCTCAGGAACTGTGCGAACAGGCCATCCAAACGTGGACCGATGCTTGGAGGGCCTTCGGAGACGAGCGAGCGCTCGACATCAATCGATTCTGGGGCGCTTACGAGGTCGACGAATCAAATGAAGAGCTTCAAATCGTCGTTGCGACCGACGACAAACTCAGGTCGCGAATCGAGGCGGATTCGGACACCTATACGTGGCTCTCCAAGGCCACGCTCGTGATCATCGACGAAGCCCACACGGCGATGAGCCCCACGTATACGACCATCCTCCGGTGGCTCGGTCTGACCTCAGCGAAAACGGAACGGCCTCTGCTGGGGCTCACGGCGACGCCGTACAAGGGACGCAATGAGGAAGTCAATCGGCTATTCACTCAGCGCTTCAGCAAGAACAAGCTGGAGTCACTCGACCCCGATGATCCCATAGGCCAATTGCGCGACGCACAGGTGCTCGCCGAGGTGGACCACTACGTTCTCGACGGGTCGGTCGTACACGCATTGGGCACCGACATGGCGGACTTCATGAGGATGAAGGAAGTCTCCAAGTCGATGCTCGATCGAATCGGACAGGACATTGATCGTACTCAGAATGTCGTCGACGACATCATGCAGAAGCCCGACGATTGGCCGGTTCTGGTGTTTTCGGCCTCTGTCTCGTCGGCACACACCATAGCCGCACTTCTTAGGCTGGAAGGCAAGAACGCCGACGCAGTCGATGGCAGCATGCGCCCACAGGAACGACGACGGATCATCGAGGCGTTCAGATCCGGAGAAACTCAGATCCTTGTCAACTGTGAACTCCTCACCCAGGGGTTCGATGCGCCCAAGGTGCGCGCGCTTTATATCGCACGACCCACCTTCAGCCCCAATCGATATCACCAGATGATCGGGCGCGGCCTCCGCGGCCCAAAGAACGGTGGCAAGGAGCGATGCCTGATCGTAAACGTCGCTGACACTTTCGAACAGTTCGGTGAGAACCTTGCGTTCACCGAATTCAACTACCTGTGGGAGGGCCGCTGATGCCGCTCGAGAGCAAAACTGACGTTGACGACATCGAGACCTCGGGCCGGGAACGCCTCGTCGAACACCTTCGGGGAGCATGGCTCGGACCGCGTGGCGGAGTCGACGAGATCTTGCACCGAAGTCCCGTTTACGCCTACCTGGTCGGCACGCTCTATCCGGTCGAAGTCGGTGAGGTTGATTCCCAGCCGGTGATTATGGACGAAGAGGAGGATCCTGAGTCCGAACTTTTTCTGACCGGAGGAGTTGAAGACCCTTCGGCCGGAGCCGACAAGACCGATATCGCGGCCAACGAGGATCCCGACGAGGACAACGGTCTCAACCTCTCCGGCGCCTTCGGGTGGGCGCCCCAGTCACTCGGCCTTTCATTCCTTCACAATGGGCTGATTCGAGCCGGAGTAACAGCTGGCGTTTACGAACAATTGAGCGATGCGCACGTTGCTGATCCGGGCACACCTGAAGCGGAGGACGCGGACGATCCAGGCGATGGGGTCCCCGACGAGACATGGCGACGACGGCCGGTCTTCGAAAATGTCGACATTCCCTCTGATCGCACGGGCAAGGTCGCGGTGCTCGAAGGGCGTGGCTCCTTGAGCTGGCGATCCAGAGAAGTCGGCGGACTCACCCTCACCACGATTGCCATATCGAATGCCGAGAAGACCGAACCGGGAAAAGCCAAATCAGACGCCGCGACCTGCCTGTTCCAGGTTGAGCTCGGTGTGGAAGTGCGAGAGGGCAGACTTCACCCGTACCCGGGGGGCAACCCGATTAATGCCTCAGGGGAGGACCTCGAACTCGAGCTGAGGTACCGGGACAAAGCGGTGCATGCCATCGGCCACGGAGTGGCCGTCGATTGGGATGCGGACCCGACTCCGACGAAGGCGTGGACCGAATGCATGCCGGGTGAGATCGTGCCGGCAGTGCGCGCGCGGGAGAGCATGGCGGACGCTCTCAGTCTCGGGTGGCTTGCAGATGAGTCACGGAGCGTCGGGGAGCTGGCAAGCGGCCTGCGGGAGTTCCTCGCGGGATATGGAACTTGGGTCGCAGAACAGCGCGACGCCGCAAGTGAATTAAGCACTCGATTCGCAGCCACCGGCGCATCGATAGCCGACAGGTCGGAACACGCGCTGGCACGAATGCACGATGGCGTTGATCTGCTCGAGGCAGGCGGAAACATCCTGAGCGCATTCAGGCTTGCCAACTCCGCGATGCGCACTCAAATGCTTCAACAAGGTTTGGTACGCAAGCAGCCGGGTCAGGTGGGCGTTCCTCTGCCCCAGGTTCGCGAGAGCGCCGATGGCGCTGATGAGCCAAGGTGGCATCCGTTCCAACTGGGCTTCATTTTGATCGCGCTCAGATCCACTGTCGACTCCGATCACTCCGATCGCGAACTTGTGGACCTGATCTGGTTCCCGACCGGAGGTGGAAAGACCGAGGCATATCTCGGTTTGGCCGCCATCGAAATGATTCGCCGCCGCCTGGATCGTGGAGAGAGCGGGGGCGGCACTACCGTCATCACCCGGTACACCATGCGACTGCTGACCGCCCAACAGTTCCAACGAGCCGCCACATTGATGTGCGCTCTGGAACTCCTGCGCCGAACCGATGCGAGATTGGTGGGTGTTCTGCCGTTCTCGATCGGGCTCTGGTTGGGGAACACCACCACCCCGGCGACCTTCGAGCAGGCCGCGGACTCGATGAAACGGGTCTATAAAGAAGCCTCGCCGAGCAATCCATTCCAGATCCGGCAGTGCTCTTGGTGTGCAACCCCGATAATGCCGCGCAGGAAGACGACACACCAAGAGAGCTACGGCGTTCGCGCAACGAAGTTCAGCTTCGAGGTGTTCTGCCCCCATCCCGACTGCGTGTTCCACAAGGTTCTCCCGGTTCAGGTGGTCGATGAGGCGATCTTCGACGATCCACCGACCATGTTGGTGGCCACCGTGGACAAATTCGCCCGGCTGGCGTGGACCGAGCGAGGTCGTTCCCTTTTCGGCCTCGGAGGCAGCGTTTTCGATCCACCGTCGCTGGTGATCCAGGATGAGCTCCACTTGATCTCAGGTCCGCTCGGAACGATCGTCGGAATCTACGAAGCGGCCATCCGAGGGCTCATCGCCTGGACCGGTCGACCGGCCAAGGTCATCGCTTCGACGGCCACGACGCGCGCATCCGCGGATCAAATCCGGGAGCTCATGGCCTCCGAAGTCGAGATCTTCCCGCCGAGTGGGCTGAATGCCGACGACAATTATTTCTCCGAGCCTGATCCTGATCGCCCCGGCCGGATGTACGTCGGGGTGATGCCGCAGGCGCACACACCATCATGGGCCATCGGCCAACTCTCCGCCGAGATGCTCCAGGGACCCGTTGAGGTGGGACTGATCGACAAGGACCGGGATGGCTACTGGACGCTGGTCGTCTACCACAACAGCCTCCGCGAACTCGGGCGCACCGTGACGATCCTCCGGGACGACGTCCGCACTGCGCTCGAGCGACGTCACCGGCTCGGGAAAGGCGTTGCGGTGCGAGAGCTCGCCAAGGATGGCGTCGAAGAACTTAACGGCAACGTCTCGGCCGACGAACTCCTTCGGATCCTCGATCAGCTCTCTATCGGGCCGGATGACGTGGGCCAGCCACTGGACGCGCTCGCCACCACCAACATCATGTCGGTCGGCATCGACGTGAGCCGACTCGGACTGATGCTGGTGAACGGGCATCCAAAGTCGACCTCCGAATACATCCAAGCCACCAGCCGCGTCGGGCGTGGCGCGACACCGGGCCTCGTCGTGACGATGTTCCGTTCCGGTAAGCCTCGCGACCGATCCGTTTTCGAGTCCTTCACCCCGTACCATCGTGCCTTCTATCGATTCGTCGAGCCCGGCTCCGTCACACCGTGGTCGTTGCAGGCACGACGCCGCGCGCTCCGCGCAGCGTTCGTCATCCTCATGCGTCATGGCGGTGGCCTATCCGGCAACGATCACGCGGCACGCTTCGACCCTGATTCGGTTTCGGTGGACAAGGCATTGCGAATCTTGGGCGACCACGTTGCGGTCGCCGATAAAAGAGAAGCAGCAGTTGTGCAGACCGAATTACGCGGTGTCGTCCTCGACTGGGCTCATCGGAACGACGAGGTTGCTCAAAATGGCTTCGTGCTCAAGTTCCACTCCCGCGTTGCTGATGAACGATTGCTCAAACAATTCACCGACACGGGCCCCGGCTGGCCGACGATGAACTCGATGAGATCCGTCGACCGCGTGGTGCGGGTTCGAGCGGATGGGGAGCGCTGATGGCCGCGAAACGTGTGATTCGTTCGATTCGTCTGTCCGAGACGGTTTCACCCTTCGGACCGGGAGCCCTAGTGGACATCCTGGGCGAATCGTTCATGGCTGTGACCGGTGATGAATGGCCTCCGACCAGCGTTCGCTCCTCAGTATCGTGTGATCGACTCGCCACGACCCTCAAGGTGGACGAATTCTGGGCCGCGCCAAGCACGGGAGATCCGGATTCACCGAAAACGCCGGGGCTCGAGTTCACGAGGTTCCCCACGTGGCTCTTCTGCCAGGACTGCCGCCGAATGACTCAGTGGCGAAGGAAGATGGAAACCGGTGAATCACCGTCATGCCCGGATTGCAGCGGACGACTCGTGCCGATGCGCTTTGTCACCGTCTGCGTCAACAAGAGCCACGCGGATGACGTCCCGTGGGCCGATTGGGTCCACCGACCATCATCCGCCGAGTGCAGTGTTCGCGACCGGCTCAGATTCCAACCATCCCGGGGAGCCAGAGAGGGGTTGAGTTCTCTCGAGGTGATCTGCGAGGCGTGCCGCGCACGCCGCACACTCGGAGAGTTGCGCCGTGACACGCTGCAGCGCGAGGGATTCTCCTGCCACGGCAAACAGCCGTGGGAGTACGAGTGGGGGCCGTGCGGGAGCCCTCTCGAGGTGCTGCAGAGAGGAGCAACGAGCCTTCATTTCGGCGAATCTGTCTCCGCAATAGACATTCCAGAGGTGTCCGGGCGAGGTGCGGAGTTGGATGAGCGCATCAGAAAGCATCCTTTTTTCGGAGCGCTGGCGGCCAATCCCGCCGGGGAGTTGCTCGACATGTTGGTAGGGGAGCTCTCCTCCCAACTGGACGTTCCCGAGGATGAGATTCGCCGTCGCGTAGCCACCCTCATGGGCGACGCACCGTCCATCGAGGATGCGAAACAGTCGTTGTACAGCGAAGAGTACGAGGCATTCATGGCTGCGCTTCAGGACGCTGCTCCGACACAAGACTTCATCACGCGAGTCGCACCGATAATCACAGCCGCGGGCGAAATAGCTTCCGAAGTGAATTCTCTATTATCGGACGTCGTGATCGTCGATCGTCTGAGAGAGGTACGGGCGTCGGTCGGGTTTCGGCGCTACAAACCCGAAGCAGATCTCGTCCGCTCGGTTCCTCGGAAGCCCTACGAGCGGAGTTGGTATCCGGCCGTGGAGGGCTACGGGGAGGGCATCTTCATCCGGTTCGATGGTGGCCGAGTCGATCAGTGGGCGACAAACGAATCAGTCGTCACTCGGGTCGATCAAGTCTTCAAGTATCAAGAGAAATCCATGCTGGGGTCTCGGTTGCATTCCGCATCCCCGCAGTATCTCCTTCTGCATTCGTTCTCGCACGCCTTGATGCGAGAACTGTCTTTCCGAAGTGGATATTCAGCGCCGTCGCTGCATGAGCGAATCTATTGCGAGTCGGCGGGCGACTATGCGGTGTTCATATACACGACCTCAACCGACATCGAAGGAACACTTGGCGGATTAGCCCGCCAGGGCGAGCATCCGTACCTGGTACAGGCGGTCACCCGGGCGCTGGAGCAGGTGGCGTGGTGCGCGAACGATCCGGTGTGTGTGGAATCAGAGCCGCAGAGTATCGACGGTCTGAACCTCGCGGCGTGTCACGCCTGCATGCTTGCGCCGGAGACCTCGTGTGAGGGGTTCAATCTACTACTCGACCGCGCTTTGCTAATCGGTGTCGAGGGGCTGCCCGGTTACTTCGAGGGCTTGGTGTCCGCGGTCGCCGATGTCGCGGTCATAGAGCGGACTGAACTCGGAAGGGCGACTGTGTGAGTCCTCCTCCGCTTATCGATATGTTCGACGATGCTGGACACAACTGCGTCGTTCGGCTCATGCTCCCAGAATCGGAGAACAGTCCACCCAGCATCGGCCAGCAGTCGATTCGTCTCGTCATCACGCCGAATGTTGGTCGACACCTTTAGCGACCAGAAGTCGCCATTCGCCTTGGGAGCGGAGTAGTGCAATGAACACCCGTGCCAGAAGCATCCATCCACGAAAATCGCGACGCGAGCGCGCGTGAAAACGATGTCGGCGGTTCTCCGCAGAGACTGAAGCGGGCGATGGTTGACCCGATACCTGTACCCGAGGGCGAACATCTGTTTGCGCACCCGAAGCTCGATCAGCGTGTCTCGTCCCTTGTTCGAACGCATCGATCGACGCACGCCCTCGGACGTGGCCCAGGACTTCTGCACTTCTGTCACGGTTCGAAGGTAGTCCCCCGGTCGCAACTGCGGCGAGCCGGCTCGGGAAGACCCGTGACGACCCCTAGCATCGAATACATGGACACAAACCCTATTCGCGTCCTCGACCTGTTCGCCGGCGCTGGGGGCTTCACCCAGGGGTTTCACGAGGCGGATCCCCGATTCCACACCGTTCAAGCGGTCGAGATGGACATCGCAGCCGCCGCCACGTTCTCGATCAACTTCGCGGGGTCTGCGGTGTTCGCAGGTCGGATTCAAGACTGGCTTCACGCCGACGACCTACCCTCCGAGATCGACGTCATCATCGGAGGGCCGCCCTGCCAAGGCTTCTCGACTCTCGGCAAGCAGGACGTCGAGGACGACCGGAACTTCCTCTGGGAGCAGTATGCAGAGACGATCCGCCGGGTCCGGCCCAAGATCTTCATTGTCGAGAACGTGGCGGCGTTCGCCAAATCACCGCAATTCGCGCTGTTCCACGCGACCTTGGAAACTGATCCTGATTTCTCCGAGTACTCGATCGAATGGCGAATCCTGAACGCGGCGGACTACGGCGCTCCACAGGCTCGAAAACGTGCTGTGATGATCGGTCATCGCAATGACGTCAAAAAGCCGCGTTGGCCGGAACAGACGCATAAGACCAGCCCCAGGACGGTTCAACACGCTTTCCACGGCGTTCCACAAGAAGTCTCCTGCTCTGCCTTGGCGGATCGAACTCTGGAATATGCCGGGGCAACTCTGAAAGGTCCGTACTCGGGCAGAGAACTGCATGTCGGCCGTGATTACACCGAGCTCTCGCTGAAGCGTTTTGCTCGGATTCCCGAGGGTGGCAACCGCTTCAACATCCCAGACGAACTCCTCGCCCCATGTTGGAGAGCTCATCGAAGCGGTTCGGGGGATGTGATGGGGCGCCTGCGTTGGAATAAGCCCTCGGTGACGATTCGCACGGAGTTCTTCAAGCCCGAGAAGGGCAGATATCTCCACCCCGTTGCGGATCGAGCAATCACCCATCATGAAGCCGCATTGCTTCAGGGGTTCCCCATCGACTTCAAATTCGTCGGATCTCGCACGGCGATCGCCCGCCAAATCGGCAATGCCGTCCCCATCCAGCTGGGGACTGCGATAGCAAAGGTAATCGCCGAAGCACTGACCCTCTGAACAGGTGCTCTCGGCTCAGGATCCAGCACTGTGCAAGACAGGTTGGTTCCTTGCCGAAGACTTTATGTATCGTGGGAATCCGACGGCTCGCGATTTGACTGTGTTGTGAGAGGTCCGCAAGGTTTGACTTGATGGCGTCTACCGGCCTGCTCTTCGAATACGAGGTATCGATTCCGGATCGCTCCAAGATGCAGATGGTCGAGTTCAGAGTGATTTCCCCCTTCACCGCCGACGCCAATGTTGTCACGATGAACGTCGACACCGTTGCCCTTGTGGGAAAAGCGTTGAACAGACGTTGGTCGAACACGTGGAGCACTACGAGGGAATCGCAGCGCGACGCGCTTCGGAAGGGGCGTAGAGGCTGGCGACGCTGGCTGGCTTCGAAGCAATCTGATGGGTCTTTCCGGCGACCACCGGCCTAGCAACATGGTTGCCTGGTTGAAACCGCAGTTCCGTTTCAGCGGCTGACCAGTAAGAAGCGCGAACGCCGTTGCCGAACTGCCGTGGCTCAAGCGTGATGCTCAAAAGGCCAGCCTCAAGGAAGGTACGGGCCGAGCACGCGGGCAGTGGTGAGGGATAGCTTGCGGTCAATCTGCTCATAGAGCGGCATCAGCTCAGCCGCGCCCATGATCGTGTGGATCACGCCGGCCGAGTCGAAGATCGCAATCGGCTCAAGGTCGCGCAACAGAGCCCAAAACGGTTGGAAGAAGTGGATGCCGCGGTTGGTTTCCGCGAGTTCCGCATCGATCGCCAGCGTGTACGCGGCTCGTGCCTCGAGTGCCGAGGGGAATCCGTCGAAATACGCGCAGCCCGGGTTATCCGGGCCTTCGTCGTGCGTCATCGGCGCCGGCACGGCGTACCACTCGTGCCGGTCGTCGACCGCGGTCGCCAGTGCGCTCGCGATCACGCGGTAGGTCAGTGATTTCGGTGTGGTGACGGGTGTCGCCTGCGGGATGCCGAGACCGGCCGCCACTTCGATGCGTTTGACCGTCTCGTGGGGACTGAGCGCCGCCATCATCTCGATCCAGCTGATCTTCTGCACTTGGCCGTTGATCAAGAACTTGCATCCGCCCACGAGATCCCACTGGATGCTCATACCGTCCTGCTCGTCGTGCACGAGAACAAGTCGGTTCCCCTCGTCGACCTCCACACCGGAGATGCGGAGATGCGGATGACGCCGCACGAGTTCGCTTGCGATCCACCACATCTGCGCAATGAGAAAGCGGTCAGCGGGAGGGTTGTATTCCTCGAATCCGTCGGGTGCTTCGTGGGAGTCTGAATCCGTCATAGTTTCTGCCCCTTGATCTTGGGAGGTGTCATTGGGTGTTGATGACACCAGTGCTGGTGTCGAAGACAGCCACAGCGCCGGTGACGCCCACCATCGTCAGGGCAAAGGAGTGATTGTTGTCTCGCGGCACGTAGATCATGTGGGCGCCGTCGGGCAGCTTCACGTTTCCGGCCGGTGTGACGATGAAACCGCCAGAGCTCGCATTCAGAAGGGAGGGGAAACCGCCATCTTGAGAACGTGCCTGCTTGAGGAGGAACACGATAGTGCCTTCGGACTGGGCCAGATTCATCCGGTCCTGCTCGCGCGTGACTGCGGCGGCGGGCGCTGGCTGCACAGGTGCCGGTTGAATAGTACGCGGTTGAACGGTCGCCGGAGCAGCGACCGAAATGGGCTGCGTCGTCGCCGTCGCCGCCGGATGCTGGTAGAAGTTCACGAGGTGCAGCACCATGACCAGGGTGCCTATTGCGCCGAGAAGGATCCCCAGCGTGGGCATGATTGAGCTTGAGATCCGAGCGTTCTGCCGGTTGCGGAGAGCGGTGAAACCAAGAGCGATCCCAGTGAGACCGGCTGTCGAGAAGAGGAAGCCGTTTCCCGCGGTGATGTTCCCGGGCTGTGCGAAGATCATCGCCGCGGCGACAGCTCCGAACAGGAACGAACCGAGCCCCGCGCCGCGCGTCGTGCTTCTGCGGACGGACGCTGCGTAGGCGTACCCATGTTGTGGCGGATGCGTCGGTGGAGGGGGCGGCGGTGTCCAGTCGCGTGGGCCAGGCTGGCTCGGTCGCATCGATCCCCCGAATGTTCGTGTGCTCCTCCTGTCTAACAGGCTGACAGTTGCTCAGATAAGCCCCAGTACGGGGAACCTCGTGAGTTGCCACTCAGGAATACGAGCGACTACGCCTGCGCCGGCTTATCGCCGTCGGGCACGACTCTGCTTCTCGTCTTCGCCGCGCTTTCGTTCTTCCGCAATGCGATCGCCAACTTGAGCGCCAGGTTCACCGCTTCCGCGTTTGTCCTCGCTCCCAGGATCTCCTTCACTTCACGAAGAAGGTCACGATCCACCCGAACCCACACCATCACTCGGTCACCCTTTCCCCGTCCAACGACGCCGTGTCGAGGACGCCCAGATTTCCTTGCTGACCGCTGCGCCCCAGCGAATACACGCGCCGCCAAGGCGGCATGGCGATCCCGCCTTCCACCACTGTCAGGAGATGCTCATACCGGTCCCTGGTCATGGCTGGGGCTCGGCCGTGATGCGGACGATCGTGGCCGTCAGGTGCCAGGTCGCGCCGGAGAGATAGGTTTCATCCGACACGGTGAGCGATCCCTGTTCACCGACCCGCCATCCTGATTCCAGTCGCATCAGAGCCACCGGGTAGAAATCGTACCGACTGGGGGCGGAGTTGGGTCCCGGTCGTCGTTCCCAGGTGTACCGCCCGATCTTCGAGATGACGTGAACGGTGCCGGAGGCCGTCTCGACGAGGTACACGCCCGGCTCGGCCGGGAGCTCTTGCAGTTCATCGGTCACGATTGGCCTTCGTTCGGAGGTGTCCGGAGGAGCGATCCGGCGCGGTCCCACCGGAATGGACGCTGCAAGAACAGGCGCTTCGCCTCCCTCCGGGATCCGGATCACTGTCATTGCCGCTTCCCTGGTTCGCTGACCATCCAGGTTTCCCCTTTCCGCGTAGGAGTCACAGCCCTGTGGCTGGCTGGCGGGCGGTTGCGGCCCGGTTTCACGGTAGGCGAATAGTGATCGGTTTCGATCCCGTGCAGGAATGCTCTTGCTTGTCGGCGTGTGTCGGCACCGATTGTTCTCGCCGGTGCTTCCTCCCACCGTGCCGACTGCAGTTCCAGGAAGTCCGGGACGATGGCATGACCACGCCGTCCGGAGGGGTCCCGTTTGATCGGTTTGTCGGACCCACTGGCTAGTGTCAGAACGTGAGCAATCCATTTGACATCGACGTCACCTTCGACTTCCGGTCCGATACTCCAGCAGGAAAGGACCCCGACAAGCGCAGCCGCAGCCTTCGGCGCTTCCATAAACTGCTGTGGAGCAAGCCGTTACCCAGTCGCGTGCAATTCGATCTGAGCGACACCAGCCCAGGGATCTACTTGCACCACCAGTCGGAACTCGGCGAGTTTTCCCTTTCGAGTGATTCGGTGATTCCGACATTCGACTACTGGCAAGTTCCTCCGCCGTACCTTGCGCACATTCCGGAGGCTGAGCTGGAGGACTTCACCCGAATCAGCTACACCATGGGGGGCATGATGGTCTTCCCGAGCGACCAGATCGACCGCAAACAGACGATCAACCAAGCACGGGGAACGAACAGGACCACAATCGGGGACCGCTTCGATTTGACGCTCGAGTGCATCCGACGCCACTATCGCGGGGAGCGCAACCCCCTCGGTGAAACGTTGACGCGGTATGCCGAGTTCTTCGAGTTGTTCGGTGACTTCCGCGGGTATGTGGACTTCTTTCTGCTGCAGGACCTGGTGACGGATAACTATGACAGGGTTCGCTTCTTCACACCGTTCGCGGATTTCAGCACCCCGGCTGTTCCAAAAACCCTGGACGAGTACAAGGGGTACCGCCAGTTGACGATCGATTTTGTCCAGGCGAGAAACCGCCGGATCGCCGACTACTGTCGGGCGTCGGAGTAGCAACCCGAGTCTCCGTTCGCCTGGCGGCGCCCGGGCCGTGTCGTGTCAGCGGGTGCTGGCCGAACCCCATCCCCAGATCTTGAGCGTCTCCAGTGTGGAGACGCGATCGACGGGCAGCTGGCCTCGCCGGTGGCGGAGACGCTGTTTGGCCGCCCAGGCGGCCAGATGCCGCTCCCCCGCATCGTTGCTGCTGAGCAGAGGCACGGTGTTGTGTGCCTGGAGGAATGCCCGGTAGGCGTCAAAGTTGTCGGCCCACTGCTGGTCGAGCGGGCTTTCCGAGTAGCCGGGCACGAGGTCGAGTCGATCCCGCTGATAGGCGCAGTGACCCCATTTCAGCGCGAGCCGGCGCTGGTTTCTCAACCAGTTGGCCAAGTGCTGCTCGACAGGGTCGATCTCATCGCTGGTACGGCGGTTGTTCTCTCGGGGGCTTCGTTCGTGGTCATCGATGAAGTGTTCGACATCGTGAAGGTCTCGAATCCAACTAGTGACGCGGTCGCGGGTTGGTACGCGGTCGCCGGACCTCGCGTCTTCAGCCAGGTCGGCGTGGAGATACCGCAGTGACCATCGCTCGTCGTCGCTGAGGGTGGATGGGTTCTTCTTGTCGAGTTCGGCGTACGCGGCGTGTAGGCGCTGGAGCGGGGATGGGGTGGGCATTCGTGCCTTTCCGAACCGCACGGGTGTGCGTGTTCGGAAGAGACATGCGCGGGGGCGTCGCGTTTGTGACGGCATTCCTGCACGGGAAAGAAAGATTCGGGTCCGGCGATACTGTCGGCAAGGTGTTCACACCCTCAGAAATCGGCGATGACTCCCCCCTCGATGCACTTCACAGCGTGATTCTGGAGAGCGTGCGAATAGGCATCGGGAACTGGCGCTTCCACTTCGCGGGCGTGGAACTCACAGTGTGGGGTGAGCTCTCGATGGTGCGCGATGAGCGAACATTCACACGGGAATCGCCCGACTTCTTCTCGGAATTCTTCCGACTGTGGGGATGCGAACTCTCATTCGTGGAGATCGTTGATGAGGTGGTGACGCTTTACTTCGGGAGCGACACCATCACGATCGTCTCCCCTGACGACGGGGAGTTGGCGAGTGTGCTGTTCGACGGGGACGAGCTCGCCGACCTCTGGAACTGGAACACTGGGGCCCTGTCACGAGGCAGAGGAAAGAGGGAAACCTTTGACGGGCTCACGGGGTGAGGCGATGAAAACAACCCCGAAGGAATCAGCTGTCACGAGCATGAGGTCGGTGAAGGGGGTGGGCATGGCGAGGAAGGTTACTTCGGAACATTTTCCTGAAGAGTGGCAAGCAGCGCTCGATACGTTGACGGGAAGTTCTTCGTCTTTTCGGCTCGGTATCCGGGCAGCGAGATACATCGAGAATATTCGACTTCGAACCGGTGCCGGGCCGACATTCGCCGAGCTATTCACCTACCTGTGGCCCGAGCACGGAGGCGTCCCCGGTCCTTTCCCCAACGGGCTTACTGCTACGCAGCGTGGGAAGGTTCGCGCGGGATTCCGTGCGGCGGTTTCCTCGCGTCTGACCTGGTTGGGTTGGCTTTGCGCAACGGCGAAACCGAGGAGCCTGAGGCCGGGGCCGCGGTTCCACACCCCACCGTTCAAGCCAACGATGCCCCCGAACCGGGGCAACTCTTCGCCGGAATGAGCGGAGGGGAAGCCAAATAGTGCCCGGGGCTGCGCGTCCTCAGCCCTCCTGGTCGTGTTCCTCATCGTTCGCTCGTCGGAGGAGTGCTCGCTCGGCCATCTTGATGGCGAGCTTGTCCGTCATCGATCTGGCCCGGTCGAGAGTCTCGTTGCCGAGGCGCCGGGAGGCATCGGCTACTTCCGCTCCCGTCTCGAACACCTCGTCCCTGGCCTCGACAGCCGCCTCCACCCAACGTCTCGCCTCCAACGACTGTCGGCCGTGCTCGATCCCGAGCCGTCCCTGGAAGTCAACGATGCCGGTCGCGACATGGTTGCTCGAACGCACCACAGCCCGGGAAGAGGTCGGATGCAGCAGCACTTTTGTGTTGGCCGTGCCGGCAGCGGCATCCATGCGGGTCATCAGGTGCTCAGTGCTTCGTGCGATGAGTTCCAACCGATTCTGGCGAGCAGCCCTTAGAGCAAGGCGATGCTGGTCCAGCTCATCCGGAGACGCGTCCAGCACGCGGTCGAGTTCGAGCACGGCGATACCGTCCTGCAGCTGGAAGCACCGAGCCAGAACGGCGAGCCACTCCTGAACCCTGGACTCGGCTTCCTTGGACGTCTTGGCAAGATCGCCCATGTTGGTCTTGCGTTCCATCTTCTCCGCGAGTGCGTCGAGTTGACGCAACGTATAGGCCTGAGTTCGCGCTATCGTCACCGACGTACCCTGCACCTTCGACCACGTGACCTCGGAGACCCGGCCCACCTGCTTTCGAATGATCATGGCCTCCTCGATGACGAAGTCCACGCCGATCATGTCCGCAAACACAGCGTCCTTTTGGGCGCGGAGCACGTCGTCGACCTTCTCATCGATAGTGGCGAGATAGTCGGTGATCTCGTCCATGGCCTGTTGCATCGCAAGTTGCGCCATGATCCCCGCGGCACCAGCCAGAATTGCAGGGTTGGTCAGAATCGCTCCAGGGCCCTGGACGAACTGAACGATTCCCTTGATCTGGCCACCCGTGCCCTGCACCACGCCCATGCGGAGACCGGAGGTGGAATTCGTCATCAGACCGTGCTTACTGATGAGGTCCGCCGACTGCTGGGTCATCTGCACCCAGCGGCCCGAGCCCGCGGCAATCGCGGAACCGGCCTGTGCGGCTTCGGCCGCGCGGAAAAGCGTGGGCGAGAGTCGGTCCAGTCCGAGGTCCTTCGACTGCAGTCCCTCCAAGACGAGGAAGCGTTCAACCGCCGCCGGATCCCCGATGACCGCCAGGCCATCGCCATCACTGATCAGCTGTATCTCGTCATCCATCGTTGTCTCCTGACAGGTGGGCAGGGAGAGCCCTGCGAAGGACGGGATCACACTCTCACTATCCAGAGACATCCTCGACGTTGCGAGCTGCGCGGGCAGCGACGTCACCGGACTCCACTGGGTTGTTTTTTCCGCACCGTCCGAATCAGTGGGTTTTCGCTTCGTCAGGACAACGGACCTTCCTCAGGCCCTTCGAACGAGTGAGACCCAATCCGTCCGAATACTCGAGCCACTTCCTGAAGGTCCGAGATGAGGGCAGGGAGCACCTGTTCCTCTTCTACCTTGAAGCCGCCGGCTGTCATTGCCGGCTCGAGGGCAGGGTCCCAGTTGGTTTTGACCGCACTGCCCTTGAGCGGAGGTAGATCGGTCAGTGAGGTGATGGCCTGGCGGTACGCTTCGGCGTCATACCGCCAGGGCTGCCAGTCGACTCGTTGCGCCAGAGTTCGCGCAATCGTGATGCCGCCCCAATCGAAGTCACCGTGATAGTGAAGTTTCGCTCCGCCGTCGGCCAGTGTGACGAGCAACCGGACTACGGCCGCCCCTGGCTGCCCGCTCACGCAGACGAGGGGCGGGCAGGATACTCCCAGTTGGTCGGCAGCAGCAGCGACGATGGCGGGGTTCTCGCATACGAACACTTCGGGAGGGATTGCTCCGATGCTCGTGAGGTTGAGTTGGCGAAGGGTGAGCAGGGCGGGCTGACCATCCCGGGCGAGCGCGGCAAGGGAGATAGCGGTGGCTGATTCCGTACCGCCCGGCAGTCCCAGAACCAGAACCATCGAGGACAGTTCGTCGATCACGATGCCCGCCGAAGCCCATGCTTCTCGGCGCCATCGCGCCGAGGTCGTGGGAGCATCGGTTGTCAGAGTGCCGATGGCCGCCGCGAGTCGCATCGCCAAAGTTCCCAGGGACGTCCCGTTATCGAGGGCATGAGCATCGCCGACGATCCTCGCGGAGAACACCCCCAGGGATTCCCCTGCCGACGGAAGAGCGTCGGCGATCGCAATCAGACGGTTAGCTAGAACGTGCGCGTCGGCCACCGTCGCCGCGGCGCGTTTCAGCGCACCCGACCCGACGATGCCCTCCGCCCAAAGTGCTAGTTCCGCCCGGTCAGAGCCGAGCCGGTGAAGTGCTTGGCGGGCAGCAAGCCAGCCCTCCCGCTCGGCAATTCTGGCTTCCGGGGTGGTGACGGGGCCGGTGAGCGCGATCACGGCCGATTCGAGCCCGGCTGGCCAAGCGCCGGAGCTCAGCAACATCGAATTGATCGCGTCCAGTGATACGGTGACCGCCAGTCCGGAGCGCACGGTGGCGCCCACCAGCCGCGCAGCAGCCGTCCGCTCCCTTTGGGTCGCCTGGGCTTTGACGATCTTGCCGGTAAGTGAGCCGGTGGCTTCCAGGCGGCTTCGCATGCGAGGAAGTAGCCAGGCCGTGTCCGGTGTCCCCAGCACTCGGCGGAGCCGGTCGAGGTTCCCGTCGGTGTTTGAGATGTGGTCGCTCACCAGATTGTGGATTCGTTGGTGGTATTGACTTCGGTGACTTCTATACGACTTCGTTGATTTCCGTCCCAGCTCCAAAGTTGCACGAGCACCGCTGGTGTGTCTTGGAAGCGGGACAGTTGGGCAATCGACAAGCCCGGGACCTCCGCGTAGCAGCCCCATTCACGCTCGCTCGTCATAACCACGTCGAGGTCGAAGGCGGCGAGCAGGCCGAGGCAGCTCGCGCGCGCATCATCATCGACGCCCGCGAACGCTTCGTCCAACATCACCAGCCGGGGCGCGTACGGGTTCGTGGCGGTTCGGTAGTGCGACGACGCCGCCGCAAATAGCGGGATGCTGGCTGCAAGTACTCGTTCACCTCCCGACGCTGGTCCAGTGGCCGGTTTCCAGGCCCCGCCCTGATGTCGTTCGACGACGAAGTGGTGCCAACGGCGGTAGTCGAGAGCGTCGTCGAGATGGTCGTACCAATTGCCGGTTTCGTCGCTCTCGCGTACCTCTTCGATGCGGGCTTGGAGGAATTCGCCGAGAGCTTTTCGATCGGATTCGTCCCAGACATCCGCGATCTTCGAGAGCCGGGCGCGGGCCTCAGCCAGACCGCTTGGACCATCGGCGCGTTGCTTCCACCGAACTCGGAGTTTCATTCCCGTACTGGTCGGTCGGCTGGCGAGCTCGGAGTTGACGTCGGCGATCTGGCGGTCCGCGTCACCGACCAGCTCGGATAGATGGGCGCCGACCTCGGTGACCAGATGGTTCTCGATGATCTCGCGCTCTCGAGCGCCGAGGAGGGCGTGCCGCGCTGTGATGTCGGTGGTGAGCCACTCGGCCAGTTCGGGAAGTGAGGCTTGCCGGCCGGCGAAGACAACGAGAACCTGGTAACCCTCTTCGCGAGGGTATGACTGCGTTTGGTGGCCGTGGCGGGCGAGTGACTGCTGCAGGGCGCTGTATTCGGTGTGCACCTGAGCGAGCAGTCGGTCGAATCGCGCGTCGGTGCTGTCGGTGTCGGCCAGGGCGGCATCGATCGCCCGTGCGAGCTGCACGCCCTGCGTGACTGACCACTCGGTGTCTGGATCGGGTTGTTCAAGCTCGAGCACGGCGACCCGAAGTAACCCGAGGGCTGCCGTCTTGCGCAGGGCGGCGACGGATACAACGCGAGTCGCGGCCACGTGCTCCAGCCTGGTGCGGGCCTCACGTAGCCGTTCGGACAGCAGCGCCTCGGCGGTGTTCGCTTTGGTGACCGCGTGGTACGCGCCGGGCAACGCTTTCTTCAGCGTTTCCAGGGCTACCGCGACAGAACTGACACGTTTTCGGTACTGCGCTACATCCTCACCGACACGCCCGAGGAGCGCTGAAGCTGCGGCCCGCCGCGCAATCGACTCCTCCGTCGCACTTCGTTGCTCGGTCCGAGATCGTTCGGCAGAATCAAGACGCTCGGTGAGTCGGTCTTCCGTTTCGGCGAGCACGCGACGGGCCCCAGTGAGAATCTCGATGGCATGCCAAGAGGCCACAATCGAGGTCGCGTAACGTTCGATCGCGGTGGCTCTCTGTTCGATCAATGCGGGGTCGGTGGGGAGGCCCAATGCTTGGGCATCAAAGACAAGTTCGTCACGACGTTCGGTAAGGGAGGCCAGAGCGCTGCGAACCCCATCACTCGCCTGCTTGGAGGCGGCACCGGCGCTGGCCACGTGGTCGGCGGCCAGAATCGCACGCTGACGGGCTGCATCGAGGACGGTGGGGGCCGGAAGAGCGCTCTGCTCGGCCTTAACCGTGGCCAGCCGGGTGTCGAGTGCGCTCGATTCTGCGTCGAGGGATCCGATGGTCGACCGCAGTGCGGTCTGTTCCGTCAATGCGGCTTCGAGTTCGTGCGCACGCGCATCCGCTCGGGCGCTCTCACCGATGTATTGCGCGGCAGGTTTCGACCAAGCACCTCGGGCTGCGCCGATGCGATAGTCACCAGTGACGCTGACCCACACGTCGGACGACACCTCGGTGCCCTGCTGGAGAGAAAGGGCGCCCAGGACGTCGTCGACGACAGAGGAGTCGAGGTTGGACGTCGCGGGCAGTTCCACCTGAAGCAGGTCGCGGAGGGTCGAGTCGCCGATGACGGCGCCTTGCGGTTGGAAGACCAACTCGCCGGAGGGAGCGCGAAGCTCACCGGCCGGTTGGAGGAGCGCGGTGAGTAGGCCGGAGGCTTCGAGGGCGGCTTCCAAGCCGGCGCGGTCTACGTCGGGCACATCCTCGCGAAAACTCACCGCGCGCCAGAAAGCGAGTCCGGCGGAATCATCGCTCGGCCGTGAGTACGCTGCTGGCGGGCGCACTATCTCGCCGCTCTGGAGCGCCCGGATCCGCTCATCGAGCGCGTGGTTCTCTTCTCGCAGGGCGGCGAGTTGCACCCTGAGCGCTGCTCGCAGTTCCGTCAGGGTCGAGTTCGTGCGATGAGCGGCCTCCGACAGCGCCAGGCGGACGGGGTTCTCCCCGGCTCCGTTCTGTACCCAGTCGGTGAATGCGGTGAAGTCCTCATCGGGGATCGCGAGTTCAGTGAGCGATGCGAGGTAAACCTCGGTTTTCTGCATGTAGAGCAGTGCTTCGCTGCGTGCGGTCGCGTCGACATCGGCTGCGACCGCGACCTCCTGTGCGAGTCGCGAGTCTGTACCGTCTTGGTGTTGCTTTGCACTATTGAGGTGACCGGCTGCCGTCTCGACGGCGGTAAGCAGGACACGCACTCGCAAGATGGCTTCCCGAGCGGACCGAAGGCGGTCGTTCGTCTCGGTCCGATCCGCGGCCAACAGCTCTACAAGGGAACGACTGTCCTCGCTGGAGGTGTCGAGGTGGGTGGTGTGAACGTGTTGCTCGAAGCCGGCGTCGAGGGCGTGGGTGGCAACCTCGGTCAGTGATCGCTCGTGAATCGACTCCGCAGCCTGGACTCGTCCCTGTTCCTCGTCGACGTTCCGCTGGGCAAGCGTGAGGGCTTTTTCGGCGAGTTTGCCCTCTGATTCTGCGTGGTTTAGACGGTTTGTCGCCGTCCGCGCCGCATCATCCGCCGATTTTAGTTGCGTTTCGATTTGCGCATACTCGCTGTCCCGCAGTGCTTCGCTTTCCGCTTCGCGAGCAGACTGCTGCTCAATCAACGAGTCGCGTTCAGCGACCGCGGTGGCGTGCAGATTCGCAGCCGTCGTCGTCTCAGCCCCTATCTCGATGATGAGGCGGCCGAGCCGGTCGTACTCCGCCTGAGCCTCACGCGGTGGCCGAGATTGTCGCTTGGCCAGGGCGCGGGCGTATCCGGAGTAGTGGGTGAGGAACGCCATTACCGAGCGGCGTGCGTCGGTGAGCTGTTGAAGCTCTTCGCGATCTTCGTCGAGCCCTCGAAGCCCTTCCGCAACGGACGCGATGAGGTTACGAGGGATGGGGGTGAGAGATTCGGTGAGCGCGTCGGAGAGCAATCTTTCGCTGGGACGTTTGGACAGTTGTGGCGCCCGAATCTGCAGGAGGAGGTCGATGAGGGCGTCGTAGCGACGCTCTCCGAGTCCGAAGAGTCGTTCATCGATCGCCAGCCGGTAGTCGCGCTTCGTGTCGTAGACGTGACCGGCATCGCCGATAGCTTCGGCCAGCCGCTCGCGGCCGAGCGCGAGCCGACCGGAGTCGATCAGGGACAATTCGTCGCGAATGCGTTGAGAAGTGATGAAGAACCAGGTCTTGGTCAGGCCGCGGCCGCTTGCCGCTTTGAGGCCGGCTCCGATGGTGAGGAAGTGTTCGACGCCGTCCTCGTCTCGTCGGCCGAACTCCAGCCAGGTGTACCCGATCCGTTCGGAATGTGGGTACTCGCCGCCGAGGAGAAGGTTCCATTCCATGCGTTTGGCGGGGTCGGCATCCGGTTCGATCCGCCGCGCGGACGTGTCTCCGTCGAGGAGGAATGGCAGGGTGAGGGCGAGCACCTTCGACTTGCCGGCTCCATTGTTGCCCCGAAGCAGCAGCCGGCCGTCACGGAAGGGAAACTCCTCGTCTTCGTAGAAGAACAGATCGACGAGTCCGAGCCGAAGCGGCTGCCAACGCAGGGTGCTCGCTACGGGCAGGCCGGGGTGTGGCTGGGTTGTCATGGTCGTGGAGCTCCTGTGATGGTGGGCGCGTCGACAGCGAAGCGGGCAAGGGCGGCCAGGGAGCGGATTCCGCCGGGGATCCGTTCACAGACGTGAAGGGCCACCAACCGCGACGCGGCGGTGGAAACGAGCGCGACTTCCGCGCCGGGCTCCTGACTGCCCGCCCGCCAGAACGGGGCATACTCGGCCCGTACGCTGCGGATGTAGTCGGCCAGGTCAGCGAAACTGTGCTCGGTTTGTTGTGATCCGGCGATGTGCTCGGCGATCAAGAGCGTCACGTGTCCTTCGGTGCCGCGGTCGGGCATTCGAAGGTCTGTCAGGTCGTCATCGAGGTCGACCATGGCAATACCTTCGGCGCGGATCTCGGGCACAAGGCCGGTCAGCTCGGTTATTCGCCGGCAGATTGCTGAGCGTTGGGATCGCAGATAGGAGCTCTCGTCTTCGGAGAGTTCAGTGAAATAGACGACCGGGTCGTCGAGCAGGCGACGCGTCAGCATGTGACGCAGGCGAAGGTTTCGCAGGTCTTCCGACGGCGGCATCCCGCGATCACGCATGGCCTCCAGCCGTTCGGCCAGCGTGGCACCGTCAACCATGGATGGTCCACGGCGGCTCACCAGCAGTTGGGACAGCACCCGGCGGGATACGTCATAGAGCACGTCCCCGGTGTTGTGCACGAATTCCTGCTCGTCACCGGCCACCCGACCGAGCACACCCCAGCCAAGGAGCATCTGCACAACTGCAACAAGGTCGCTCCGGTCGTCTCGCGTGATCAATCCGAAAGCGAAGCCGGAACGGGTCAGCTCGCTGGTACCCCCGTAGAGGACCACTTGATCGGCGAGTCGCCCGAGCGAAATTTGGTTATCGCTGCGCTCGAGAGAGGCCAGGCACAGCATGAGCAATACATACCGTCGCCGTGAGAAGGCCTGATCGTTTGCCCCCCGAATCGGATGTGTCGGATTGCCGATCGTCGCGGGTTCCTTGGCGAGGCGAATGACTTCCGAATCGACGTGAAGAGTCCACCCGGTGTTCGTGTCGAACCAGTCGCGAAGATCGGGGGCGTATTTCTTCGCCAGGCGAAAATCATCACCGCTCGCCGAGCGAACAAGCGGGCGCATCAGCAACGCACGCGCCGCCCGCTGACGGTCGTCGATCCCAGAGGCGCTCACGAATCGAGGTCGCTGATGTTGATGAGATGGTTGGAGCCGTAGAGGACACCGCGCTCTGTACGGATGGCGACAAGTTCGGCGTCCGGCATGGTGGTCAATTCGATTCGCATGGTGCCGTCGCTCGAAGTCGTCGAGGTGCTGTCCTCGCCCGGCCGCTTGGTGACCAGCGCATCACCGAGCAGGGCGAGGAACAGGCCGAAAGCAACACTGTCGAGACGAGCGATGGCGGCGAGCTCGATGGTTCCGTGGGTGGCAATCTGCTTGCGTGCCTCGGCTATCTGTTCCGCTTCCCGTTGCGCTCGAAGGGCGAGCATGGCGCGGTCGGCGGACCGGTCCACAACCTGGTTGGGGCGGCCGCGTCGCTCATAGCTGGCCGTTCGCCGAAGCTGCGGTGAGATACGTAGTGGAGGGGCGGAGGCCCAAGCGACCCCGGTCAGGCCGGATCCGTCTTCCCACAGCTGCCACGTCTCGATGTCGATTGAGAGGTGACGGGCAGAGTACAGCCCGAACGCGGCCCGCCACAGCGCATGCCGATCGTCATCACTGTGCGCTTCCTGGAACCACTCGGCCAGTCGAAGGTAGTCACTCGAACGATCCGAACGTCCCGACCGTTTCGCATTCACGGCCCGGACCACATCGAGAAGCGCGGGGATCGCAGCCAAAGCACTGAGGCGCAACAATTTGGACTGACTATCTCGGCCATCCGTCGCTACAAACCAGGCTTGAAGCCCGCGCCAGCGGTTCGCCCACAGTGCGAACAGTCGTTCGCTCTCTCCCAACGCGGCACCATCGTCAGAATCAGGGGCGACCGAGGCCGCGTCCCGTTCGGCCAGGGCCGCCAGAGCACGGTCGATGCGAACCTGATCCGCTGACAGGAGGAGCGAGGCAATTTGTGGGCCTCGCACGGTGAGGTCGTGGATGAACCGTTCCAGGTACTCGATCAGCCGGTTCTTGTAGGCGGCGAACGCATCTTCGTCGATGTCGGTCAGATCGATAGTTCGCTGGAGAGACCCCATGAACGCGCTCGCGTTCTCCGCCAGGTCATTGAATCGCTCAGTGAGGGCGGTCAGGGACCGTTGCAGCTTGCCCAGATCGAGTACCTCTTCGTCGATGAGGGCCAATACCTCTTGAAGACCTATTGCGATGTCATCGAGGGCAACGGCCTGAAGTGCTCCGCGACGTCCGAGAGCCTCGTCGAAAGTGCGAAATGCTCGCTCGACTGCTTCGCCCTCGTGGCTGAGCTGGAAGAGTTGCCGCCGTCTGTAGAAGTCTTCGACCACGGTGACCCGGCCGGTGTCCGGAGAGGCGATCAAGTTGCCCCAGCCAACGAGCGAATCGAGCGCATTCGTGACGACCGTTTCATCGACCCGCGTGCCACCGTCGATACGAAGCTCGTGCATGAGGTCGTCCGGTCGCAAGTGCACCTGAAAGCGCTCCTTAGCGCCGACGAACAATGTCAAGACGCGACGGTAGAGCGGAGAGCCCGGTGCGGTCGCGTGGCTGAACACGCTGAACGACGCTTCGGTGTGTATCAACTCGGGCTCATTG
>JANYEI010000162.1 GCA_025363205.1 Frigoribacterium sp. | reverse complement strand
GCTCGAGACGATCCAGCCCCGCACACAGCCATCACCACGAATCGACACAAAATACGATAAGTACGATGAGGGGATGCTGGCTTCCGTGATCGCCGAGCTCCGCGCGGCGGGCTGCGTCTTCGCAGAAGACGAGGCTGCACTCCTGATCAAGGCAGCATCGTCCCCGGCCGATTTACGGCAACTGGTAGACCGGCGGGTCTCCGGCATTCCGCTCGAACATCTCCTCGGCTGGGTGGAGTTCAGCGGCCTGCGCATCTCCCTGGATGCCGGCGTGTTCGTGCCACGCCGGCGAACCGCCTTCCTGGTTCAGTGGGCCGTGGCGATGGCAGCTCCGGATGCTGTCGTGCTCGACCTCTGCTGCGGAGCCGGCGCGATCGGGGCGGCCATCGCCTCCCGACTGCCGGGTGTCGACCTGTACGCCGCCGACATCGACCCGGCGGCGGTTGCCAATGCCCGCCGTAACCTCCGCGCCTCCCGTGTTTTCGAGGGTGATCTGTTCGACCCGTTACCTCCCACGCTCCGGGGCCGCATAGACATCCTGGTCGCCAATACCCCCTATGTGCCGACGGATGCCCTGGCCCTTATGCCCCCGGAGGCGCGGCTCTACGAGGCGCGAGTCGCGCTCGACGGCGGGTCGGACGGCCTTGACGTGCAGCGGCGCGTTGCGGAAGCCGCGCCGCACTGGCTTGCCCGCGGTGGGCACCTGTTCGTGGAGTCGAGCCAGGAGCAGGCCGCCCTCACCGCACAGTTCTTCGAAGCGAACGGACTCATCCCGGAAATCGCGCACTCTGAGGAGCTCTACTCGACAGTGGTGATCGGCACGCTGCCGTGATCCGGTGAGCCATCGACCGACGCAAGGAACGGGATGATCGCCGCCAGCACCTGCCCGGCCGGCCGAAGAGTATTACCGTGGCCCCGGCCCGCCAGTGCCTGGAAGCTGGCGTGTGGCATGAGGGTGGCCGCTCGCTCGGAGTCGAGGTAGCGAGCGTGATCCCGGGTGCCGGCGAGCAGGAGGGTCGGCGTTTCGAGCTGCGCGAGGCGGGCATCCGCTATCCCCGCTTCGAGCTCCACCTGGCGAAAGTACGCTCGCAGGGCCAGTGGATCGTTAGCGAGAAAGGCCGCGGCTGTCTGCGGATCGATCGGGGTGCCGGAGTGCCTTGCCCAATTTTCGAGGAACCCAGGCATGCCATCCGCACCAAGGGATTCGTCGTAGTCGGGAAAGAACAGTTCAGACACACTTCCACCGGGAGCCCGGTAGGTGCCTCCCGCTGAAATTAACGAGAGCATCCGTTCGGGATGGGTATCGGCGAGAGAGAATCCGGCGCGCGCTCCGAAGGAATAGCCGAAGACGTGGGCGGCCGACGCCTCGACGGCGTCGAGCACGGCGAGAATGTCGGCGAGCACGAGCGGCATCCGGTAGGCCTGCGGCTCGTGCGGCTTGCCGCTTCGGCCGTGTCCACGCAGGTCGATTGAGATCACCCGGTAGCGATCCTGCAGTGCGGCGAGATAGCCGAATCCCCGCCAGATCGATCGCGAAAGGGCCGATCCGTGCACCAGCAGGAGCGGGGGACCTTCGCCACGTTCGTCAAACGAGATTTGCGTGCCGTCAATCGGGTTCACGGTCTCGCTCACGGTTCCATCATCTCCCGAGACACCGTTATCGGGCGTTCAGCCCTCCGCCCGGACCGGCGCTGGCTCGAGGCGGTATTCCTTCGCATCGAAGCGGCGCACGGACCGGCGGAATAGCGCCGCGCGATGCGGCCACAGCGTGGTGTTGCGGCCACCAGTGTCGAGGTAGTAGCTCGAGCATCCGCCTCTCACCCAAACCGAGTCAGCGAGATCGGCCTGCACCCCTTGGTTGTATCGGCGTTGCGCCTCAGCGGTCGGAACCACGGATGCCGCGCCACTGACCGCCATCGCATCGAGGACCTTCAGCACATAGTCCACCTGAGCTTCGATGATGTAGATGATGCTGTTGTGGCCGAGAGCCGAGTTCGGTCCGACGAGCAGGAACAGGTTGGGAAATCCGGCCACAGTGGTGCCGTGCAGCGCCTCCATGTGGGGAGCCCAGGCCGCAGAGAGGGTGACTCCGCCGACCCCGCGCACCAGCCGGGCAATCGGAGGCTCGGTCGCGTTGAACCCGGTACCCCCGATGAGCACATCGAATTCTCGCCGAGTGCCGTCGGCGGTGACGACCTCGCGACCGTCGATCGACGTGATGGAATCGGTGACGAGCTCGACGTTTGATCGGGTCACGGCACGGTAGAAGTCGCTCGAGATAAGAATGCGCTTGCAGCCGATGCGATAATCGGGCGTGAGCTTGGCGCGCAACTGTGGGTCGGCCACCTGACGTCGAAGGTATCCACGCGCAAAGGACTGCATCAGGCCTCCGATCGCCCTGCTTCGAAATCCCGCGAACCGGGTTTCGGCGAGCCGGAAGCTCCAGGCGCGGGAGGCACGCTGCAAGATCGGGAACCGCCCGAACAATCGGACCCGCCGTGGGGAGGTTGGCGCATCCCCTCGCGGCACGATCCATGCGGGAGTCCGCTGGAACACGGTGAGCGAACCGACCGTCTTCTGCAGCTCCGGTACGAACTGGATCGCGGATGCCCCGGTGCCGATCACCGCGACGCGCAGACCGACAAGGTCGAGGTCGTGGCGCCACCGCGAGGAATGAAACCGCGCTCCCTCGAACTGGTCGAGGCCTGGAATGCGCGGCCA
>JANYEI010000156.1 GCA_025363205.1 Frigoribacterium sp. | reverse complement strand
GAGGCCGACTCCCGCCATCGTTGCGAGGGCTGCGATGCCCGCAATGATCGTCCTTTTTGTTCGAGTGAGATTCATTGGGAAGCGCCTCCACTGGCCGGAATGGTACTTCCATAGTGAACCGCGGAGGGGTTGTTGTGAAGTGCCCGAAGGTGAACGTCAGGTAACTACTTGACGTCAAGTAACTAATCGAACGGGGACGCAGTGACCGAAGGTCGAGTCCACCATCCCGGTCAGCATCCACGCAGCCGGTATGGTGTCGAACAATGAGGACTCTTCCATGAGCGGAATCGCGGTGGCCAAAGGTGACCGGCGCCGGCTGCTGCACCTTCTATGGATTGCAGTGGTCGCCGTGTTGATCGACCTGCAATACATCCTGGGAGCCAAGATCAGCCACTGCGGGGTGAGCGGGTGCAGCGGCGGTGGGTTCGGAGTCTCAGCGGACCCCGGCGCTGTGGTCGCCTTCATCATCGGAGCCGGACTCGTGACTGCTGCGCTGGTGATCTTTGTGCCCTGGCATCGCTCACGCCGGGTGCGCGTTGTCGTCGGAGCATTTGGGGCATTGGCATCCTGGGCATTCGTGGCGTTGCACTACGCCGCCTGATCGCCCTGAACGTTGTCGGTTGGTCCCCGTGTGTTCCGACTGGGCTACAGCCCGACCCACTCGGTGGCGCCATCGGCCAGGTGCTGGCGTTTCCAGATTGGCACGGTCTGCTTGATCAGGTCGACGAGGCGCTCGCAGGCGGAGAAGGCCGCTCCGCGGTGAGCCGCAGAGACCGCGGCGACGAGCGCGACATCGCCGACCACCAGCGGCCCGATGCGATGTGCGGCGGCCACACGGAGGCCGGTCTCGGTCGCTATCGTGCGGCAGCAGTCCTCGAGGAAGCGCGCGGCATCCGGGTGGGCGGAGTATTCCAGCGAGACGACAGCGAGCCCGTGATCGTGGTTGCGCACCACCCCGCGGAAAGTGACGAGGGCGCCCTTCTCGTCATCCATCACGAAGTTCTCGATGGCGGTGGCATCGATCGGCTCGGCCGAGATCAGCGCGAGGATGTCGTTACTCATGGGCGCCACCTCCGGCGATCTGCGCGACGAGGTGTTCGAGCAGCCCCTCGAGCACGGCGAGGCCATCGCGCACTCCGCCGGTGGATCCGGGAAGGTTGACGACAACGGTGCCGTTGGCGGTGCCGGCGACCGCGCGGCTGAGCGCCGCGGTCGGGGTCGCAGCGAGCCCGCGTGCACGGATCGCCTCGGCCACTCCTGGTAGCTCGCGGTCGAGCAGGGCGAGGGTTGCCTCCGGGGTGCGGTCGGTGGGGCTGAGACCCGTGCCGCCGGTCGTGATGATCACGGCGGGAGCGGATGCCACGACACGGTCGAGTTCGGCGGCGATGTCGGCATCCGCCACCACAGTGACCGCGTCGACCGCGAAATCGTGCCCGACGAGCCAGGCCGCGATCATCGGTCCGGTGGTGTCCTCGCGCGTTCCGGCGGCCCCTCCGGTGGACGCGACGACGACGGCTGCAGTGCCGGCTCTGAGCCGGACCGGTGACGATCCGCCGTGCCTCGTCCAGTGCCCGCGCTTGCCGCCGGTCTTCGACTCGAGCCGGATTTCGCCGAGAACGGCCGAGGGATCCACCGCCTTCACCATGTCATGCAGGGTGAGCCCGGCGATCGCCACCGCGGTGAGCGCTTCCATTTCGACCCCGGTCTGGCCGACGGTTTTTGCCGTCGCCGAGACGAGGATCGAGTCAGCTGTGAAGGAGAAGTCGATGCTGACCGAGGAGAGCGGCAGCTGGTGGCAGAGCGGGATGAGCTCGCTGGTCTTCTTCGCGCCGGCGATGCCGGCGATGCGGGCGGTGGCGAGCACATCGGCCTTCGGGAGGCCGTCGGCGCGCACGAGCGCGATGACCGCCGGCGTGGTGACGAATCGACCGGTCGCGGTCGCGGTGCGGGCCGTGACGGCCTTGCCGCCGACATCCACCATGCGGGCACGACCGTCGGAGTCGAGATGGCTGAGGGAGTTGCCGTAGCCGCTCACAGGTCGATCGTCTCCACGGGGCCGCCCGCTTTCAGTTCGGTGATGTCTTCCGGAATGTCGAGAAGCAGGTCGGATGCCGCGAGGCCGGCCACGAGGTGGGAACTCGGGCCGCCGACGACCTCCACTAGCCCCTCGGGAAGGGCGCGGCCGCGCAGAAACTGGCGTGTGCCGGCAGCGGAGCGCAGGTCGGCCATGAGCGTGCGGGTCTGTCGGTGGGCGGCCGGGAGTCCCGCGGCCTCCCGCAGGATTGGTGCGACAAAGATCTCGAAGGAGAGTTGGGTGCTCACGGGATTGCCGGGAAAGCTGATTACCGGCACACCGTTGAAGACACCACTCGCCTGGGGTCCGCCGGGCTGCATCGCAATGTGGCCGACCTCGCCGCCGTTGGCTCGCCAAAACTCGCGCACCACCTCGTAGGCGCCCAGCGAAATGCCGCCGGAGGTGAGGATGAGGTCGGCGTTGCTCGCGCCGACCAAGAGTGATCCGCGAAACTGCGAGACCGCATCCTCGACCGGATGGATCGCGTAGGTCACCTCGGCACCGCAGGCGGTCGCGGCCGCCGTGAGTGCCGTGCTGTTCGAGTCATAGATCTCGCCAGGCTCGGCTCTCCGCCCCAGCGCAAGCTCCGCGCCGGTGCTGATCACGACGATCCGCACGCGGCGGCGCACCTCGATCTCATCAATGCCCGCGGCGGCGAGAGCGGCGAGGTGGCGGGAGGCGAGGCGGAGGCCGGCCGGAAGTAGGGCGTCCCCGGCTTTCAGGTCGCTTCCGCGGTTGCGCACGAATTCGCCGCTGGCGCGGGCGCGCGTAATGGTCACCGTGTTGGCGGTGGCCGTTGTGTCTTCGACCGGCACCACGGCATCCGCTCCCTCCGGCACGACGGCACCGGTCATGATGCGCACCGCGGTGCCCGGCACGAGCGGCAGGGGAGTTCCGGGCTCCGCAGCGACCTCGCCGACGATCGGAAGGGTCACCGGCGCTCCGGTGCGCAGCAGGGTGGCCAGGTCTGACGCAACGACGGCGAACCCGTCCATCTGTGAGTTGCGAAAGAGCGGCAGATCCACGGGAGACAGGATGGCGGCCGCGGTCACGCGTCCGAGGGCCGCCCCGACGGTGACGGTGTCGACATCGGTGGGCAGGGCCGGTGTGATGAGGGCGCGAACGTGGGCCGCGTACTCGTCGACGGAGCGGTGGGACACTTCAGTACCTCTCGACACGGGGGTCGATGCGGCGGGACCAGGTGTCGATGCCGCCATCGAGGCTGCGGGCGGGGATGCCGTGCTCGCCGAGCAGCGCGACGGCGCTCGCCGAGCGGATGCCCGCGTGGCAGTACACGACCACCGGTTTTGACCGGTCGATCCCAGCGAGGGTCGTCTCGAGCGATCCGAGGGGCAACAGCGTCGATCCGGGCAGAGTCGCGATCGCCGCTTCCCAGGGCTCGCGCACATCGATGAGGGTGACCTCATCCAGCGAGGTGGCGAGTTCTTCCACGGTGATGGCATTGCGGATGCCGCAGAAGAGTTGGTAGTCGATCAGCTCGGTTATGGCGGCGGCGTTTGGATCCGGCGCGTAGGTGAGCTCGCGGAATCCACCGGTGAGGGCGTCGAAGGTGGTGACCCGCCCGATGAGAGGCGTGCCGATGCCGGTGATGATCTTCACGACCTCGCTGGCCATGATCGATCCGATCACGGCGACGACGCTCGGCAGCACGCCGCCGGCTTCGCAGGAGAGCACAGATCCCGGTGGTGGGGGAGCGGGGAACAGGTCGCGGTACTGCGGCCCGCGTGCAGCCCAGGCGACCCCGGCCTGTCCGGCGTACTGCGAGACAGCGCCCCAGACTAGGGGAATACCGGTGAGCGCTGCCGCGTCGTTGGCGAGGTAGCGGGTGGGGAAGTTGTCGCTGCCGTCCACGACGAGGTCGTAGTCGGCGAAGAGCTCGAGCGCCGTGTCGGCGGTGAGCCGGGCTTCAAGGGCGTTCACCCCGGTCGCAGTATCGATGGCCGCCACCGTGTCGGCTGCAGAGTGCACTTTGGCGCGTCCGACATCCGCAATCCCGTGGGCGAGCTGGCGATGCAGGTTGCTGAGCTCCACGGTGTCGTCATCGATGATGCCAATGGTTCCGACGCCCGCCGCGGCGAGGGCTGGGATCACCGTGCTGCCAAGTCCGCCCGCGCCGATCACGAGCACGCGGGCATCCGCGAGCTTCTGTTGGGCTCCCGGTCCGAAGCCGGGAAGGGCGACCTGGCGGGAATACCGCGCGCTATTTGTGCGGCCTGGCAGTGAGGATGCTGGCGGCGGGGATGCTGGCATTCTTCGATTCTCGCAGGTGTCGGTGAGAGCTACACCGTTGACATCGCCCTGCCCACCTGCGCTACCGCGCCGACCGCCACATGGTGGTGATGACGTGACCCGACGCGACGGTGAACTCGCCCTGCCGCTCGAAACCGACGCTGCGGTATCGGGCATCATTCACCGGGTTGGACGATTCGAGGTGGGCGGCCCCGCCGAGGGCATCGATGCGCTCCAGATTCTCGCGCAAAAGGCCCATGCCGAGTCCTCGACCGCGGTGGTCGCGGTGGGTGGCGAGCAGGCTGAGGTAAAAGTGCGGCTCGGTCGGGCGAACCTCCTCGAACTGTGCCGAGATGACCAGAATGCCGTTCGCCGCCTCTTCGCCCACGAGGTCGACGAGGAAGGACTCAAATTCGACGGACTCGGTTTCGGTCAGGTCGATGCCGCCTGGCGGTATCCACACCGCCGTCGATTCGATGTTTTCGGTGACAAAAGTGAACGGATAGCGCAGTGCGGAGCCGGCGAATAGACGCCAGAGAGCGGAGGCCTGGGCTTCACGGTGGGTGACAACGGGGAAAGCCGGTCCCCACAGCGGATCGTCGAAGAACGCCGAGGTGAGTGTGGCAACGACGCCGTCGAGGTCATCAGTGGTGGCGACTCGCACCGCCGGAAAAGGGCCGCTTGGTTCCATGGACCAAGCGTAGAGGAGCAGCTATTTCCGCTAAAACGGAAGTAATATATCTATTATGCCGCAGATACGAATAAAAGACGCCGCCCAGTATATGGGGGTGAGTGACGATACCGTGCGCCGCTGGGTTGACAACGGCACTCTTGTTGCCGAGAAAGACAAGTCGGGGCGCGCCGTCGTCGACGGCCTCGCCCTCGCCATGTTCGCGCGAGAGAACGCGGTGCTGCCGGATGACCCCTCCGGCGTCTCCCGCTCGGCCCGAAACAGTTTTGTCGGCCTCGTCACGAATATCGTGCTGGACACCGTGATGGCACAGGTGGAATTGCAGTGCGGTCCGCATCGCGTGGTTTCGCTGATGAGCAGCGAAGCCGTTCGCGACCTCGGACTCGAGCTCGGATCCGTCGCCATCGCCGTCGTGAAGGCCACAACGGTCATCATCGAGACGCCACGATGAGGCGTACGGCAACGCTGGCGGTTGCCGTCGCCATCCTGCTTACGGCTTCCGGGTGTGCTGCACCGACCCCCGCTGCGCCGCCAACCCCCGCGGCAACCTCGACGAAGGACTCGCTCAGCGGATCGATCACGGTCTTCGCCGCGGCATCCCTCACCAAGTCCTTCGGTGAACTCGCCACCAAGTTCGAGGCCGCCTACCCTGGCGTCACCGTCGCGACGAGTTTCGCCGGATCCGCCGACCTGGTCGCGCAAATCACCGCCGGAGCGCCAGCCGACGTGTTCGCCTCGGCCGACACGAAGAACATGGCCAAGGTCTCGACGCTGGTTGGCACCCCGGTAGATTTCGCGACGAATGGGCTGGAGATCGCGGTGCCTCCGGGCAACCCGGCGAAGATCGCCACCTTCGCCGACC
>JANYEI010000011.1 GCA_025363205.1 Frigoribacterium sp. | reverse complement strand
ACCGATCGCGTAGCCACCGAAACGCGTGTGCATCAGTCCAGGAACGACCTCGGACTCGTCGGCGTCAGCGTAGAACGTGACCCCCTGGATGAGGGAATTGGCGCAGTTTCCGACACCGGCGATGGCAACTTTCAGGGACATGCGAGGAGAGCTCCTTGATTGATTGGGATTCGACTGACTACACTAGGCAGGTTGTCTGCGAGCAATACGCACATCGGACAACGATGCCAAAACCCTCCTGTCACAGATCGTCTGTGGCCGTTCTAGTCCAAAGGAGGTGGGTTAGTTATGCATCAGTACGAACTAATGGTAATTCTCGATCCAGAGATCGACGAGCGCACCGTGGCTCCAAGCCTTGATAAGTTCCTCAACGTCATCCGCAACGATGGTGGTTCGATCGACAAGGTCGATGTCTGGGGCCGTCGTCGCCTTGCTTACGAAATCAATAAGAAGACCGAAGGCATTTACGCCGTCGTCGCCCTCACCGCAAACCCCGATGCGACCGTCGAGCTCGACCGCCAGCTGAAGCTCAGCGAAGCGGTCATGCGCACCAAGGTGCTGCGCGCCGAGGAAGCAATCGCCCAAGTCGCCGAGGCCGCAAAGCTCTCTGCAGAGAAGGCCGCCCGCAAGGCTGCCGCCCCCGCGAAGGCTGGCGCTGCCGCAGGGACAGCAACTAAGGCAGCGGATGTCGCAGCGGCCCCAGCGGCGCCTGCAACGACGGCAACGCCTGCCGCTCCCGCTGCAGTCGAAGCGCCCGTCGTCGAGACAGCCGAAAACGCCGAGACCGCGGCGGGTAACTGAGCCATGGCTGGCGAAACCGTAATCACCGTGGTGGGCAACCTCACGAGCGACCCGGAGCTGCGCTATACGCAGAACGGGTTGGCGGTTGCCAACTTCACCATCGCATCCACTCCGCGCACCCTTGATCGGGGAAGCAACGAGTGGAAAGACGGCGAAGCACTCTTCCTTCGTGCGAGCGTCTGGCGCGAGTACGCCGAACAGGTGGCCGGATCCCTCACCAAGGGTTCTCGCGTCATCGCAATCGGTCGGCTCAAGCAGCGCTCCTTCGAGACCAAAGAGGGCGAGAAGCGCACCAGCATCGAGCTCGAGATTGATGAGATCGGTCCGAGCCTCCGGTACGCGACCGCGCAGGTCACCCGCACCTCCCGAGAGGGTGGCGCTGGCGGCAATGGAGGCGGCGCACCCCGCGTCACCCAGAGCGCCAATGAGCCGTGGGCGGCATCCGCTCCGGCTTCGGCTTCTTCGGGAAGTGCGGCAGGCGGCGACGTTTGGAACACTCCTGGCAGCTACAACGACGAGACGCCGTTCTAGGCAAACCTCGCTCCGGTCGCTGAGCGACCTACTCGATCACCAAACCTCAGAAAGAAGTACAAACCATGGCTGGAAAGAGCAGCGGCGATCGCCGTAAGCCCCTCCGCACTCTCAAGGGTGGCAAAAACGCCGCCCCGGCGAAGTCCATTCGCGTCGGTGTCATCGACTACAAGGACGTCGCAACCCTTCGCAAGTTCATTTCGGAGCGTGGAAAGATCCGCGCTCGTCGCATCACCGGTGTCTCCGTTCAGGAACAGCGCCTCATTGCGCGCGCGGTTAAGAACGCACGCGAGATGGCACTGCTCCCCTACGCCGGCTCAGGCCGTTAGGAGTCACGACTATGTCTAAATTAATCCTCACCCACGAGGTCACCGGCCTCGGTGCTCCCGGAGACGTCATCGACGTCAAGAACGGCTACGGCCGCAACTTCCTTATTCCCCAGGGTTTCGCGGTTGCGTGGACCAGGGGCGGCGAGAAGCAGGTCGAGTCGATTAAGGCCGCCCGCGTAGCCCGCGAGCACGCCACGATCGAGGAGGCCCAGGACCTCAAGGCGAGGCTCGAGGCCACCACCGTCAAGCTGACCGTCAAGGCCGGCGAGGGGGGACGCCTGTTCGGTTCGGTGAAGACGACGGATGTTGCCGAAGCCGTCGCCGCCGCGGGTCTTGGTGCCGTCGACAAGCGCAAGATCGAGATCTCCTCTTCGATCAAGGCAACGGGCCAGCACGAGGCGACAGTACGACTGCGCGACGATCTCGTGGCCACGATCACCCTCGTGGTGGTCGCCGCAAAGTAGTACCGCCGCAGCGCGGAATCACCGCTGTCCCGGAGGGGGTAGCAGGAGGCATAGTGCTCCTGCTACCCCCTCTTCGCGTGTCAATTCACTGACCAATTTCGTGCCCTGAGCGGCACCTTTGTACACAACCACTCACCCGGTGCCCTCAACCCTCAACCGGTGATCTAGACATGTTTTTACACACTGTCCTTTGCCGGATAAACCGCAGGTCAAACCCCGAATATTGGAATATATCCAATAGTTATACACAGCAAATTCCACAGGTTGTTCACACGCCGCACGGCGTTTCACCCGATCTACTAACACTTTTATCCACAGGTTAACCGTGCGCTCAACGATGCGGGCTTGCCGACCTCGGGGTGCATCCCTAGTGTGTAGCAGTGCCTCGCGAGCGATCGGGTCGCAGGACGGCTCCCGTAGGTGGATGTCGGGTGCTTTTGGTAGAACTGAAAGCACAGTGAGCGAGAAGAGAGAGTGAGGCGAACGATGTCGATAGCCCACCTGGGTCTCGCGCCGAACCAGGGTGACGGAACACTGCGAGAGTCGGGCCAGCGCGAGTCCGGCCAGCGCGAGTCCGGCCAGCGCGAGCAGGGCCAGCGCGGTTCCGATCGCACCCCGCCGTACGACCTCCTCGCTGAGCAGAGTGCCATTGGCGGCATGCTGCTGAGCAAGGATGCGGTGGCCGACGTCATCGAGTCCGTGCGCGCGGTCGATTTTTACATGCCAAAGCACGAGATCATCTTTGACGCGATTCTTTCGCTCTACGCCCACGGCGAGCCGACCGACGTGATCGCGGTCACCGATGAGCTCACCAAGACCGGCGAACTGGTGCGTGCCGGCGGCGCGGAATACCTGCACACCCTCACCGGCATCGTTCCGACCGCAGCAAACGCCGGTTTCTATTCCACGATCGTCGCCGAAAAGGCGGTGCTTCGTCGGCTGGTCGAGGCCGGCACCCGCATCGTGCAGATGGGATACGCGAGCGAGGGTGAGGTCGTGGACCTCGTCAATAACGCCCAGGCCGAGATCTACGGCGTAATGGGCGGGGTAGAGGCCGAAGACTTCGTACCGTTGACCGTGGCGGTGACGACCGCGATCGACGAGATCGAGGCCGCCCGCGGTCGCGACGGCTCGATGACCGGCGTGCCGACCGGCTTTGCGGAACTCGACGAGCTCACCAACGGACTGCACGGCGGACAGCTCATCATCGTCGCCGCCCGACCGGCCCTCGGAAAGTCGACACTCGCGCTGGACTTCGCGCGCGCCGCATCCATCAAACACGACATGCCGTCGATCTTCTTCTCGCTGGAAATGGGCCGCTCGGAGATCGCAATGCGCCTGCTCTCCGCTGAGGCCGCCGTGCCGCTGCAGAGCATGCGCAAGGGCACGCTCCACACCGAGGACTGGACGAAGATCGCATCGACCCGTGGGCAGATCAACGACGCCCCGCTCTACATCGATGACAGCCCCAATATGACCCTGGTCGAGATTCGTGCCAAGTGCCGCCGTCTCAAGCAGAAGGTCGGCCTCAAGATGGTCATCATCGACTACCTGCAGCTCATGACCTCCGGCAAGAAGGTCGAGTCCCGCCAGCAGGAGGTGAGCGAGTTCTCCCGCGCGCTCAAGCTGCTCGCGAAGGAACTGCAGGTTCCCGTGATCGCGCTCTCGCAGCTGAACCGTGGCCCCGAGCAACGCTCCGACAAGATGCCGGCGCTCTCCGACCTTCGCGAATCCGGATCGCTTGAGCAGGATGCGGACATGGTGATCCTCCTGCACCGCGACAGTGCCTACGAGAAGGAGAGCACTCGTCCCGGAGAGGCCGACCTCATCGTGGCCAAGCATCGTAACGGGCCGACCAAAACCATCACGGTGGCTTTTCAGGGACACTTCTCGCGATTCCAGGACATGGCTCCGGCCTGAACATGCGAGTTGTTTCCTGCGAAGTCAGCCTCCCCGTGACGAGAAGGCTCACGGGTAGGGCAGCGTAAACTGGTCTGCGTTGCCCACCGGGGCGGCAGGGCAGGCGGGAGAGGGATGGCCATGTCACTTCCCACTCGCGCTTCAGACTCGATTGCGGATGCCGCTCAGCGGGCCGCCTACTGGCCAATGCCGATAGCCCGGGCCGTGCCTGCCGCGGGACTCGCCCTCGTCATCACCTTCTCCGCTGACCACTCCGCCCGATTCGGACTCATCACCTTCGGCATATTCGGCATCATCGCCGGCCTCGTCCTCGGTGCGGTGGCGTGGCTTCGACTCGCCAGTTCGCGCGTGCGTCCCTACTTCCTCACCCAGGCCGCGGTCACCCTGGTCGCGGGAATTAGTGCGCTGCTGGTGAGCAGCGGCCACTCGAGCAGCAGCGAAGTGCGGTTCCTGTTCCTGATCGTTACGATCTTTCTGGCCGTCACCGGATTTCTCGAGCTGTACAGCGGAGTGCGCAGCAGGCGTCGATTCGTGGCATCCGGCGACTGGGTTGGGGTTGGCGCCCTCACGGTGATCGCCGCTCTCGCCTTCGTGCTGATCCCCCCGGACTACCGGCAGAATTACAGCGGCCCCGATCACGTGAAGCGGGTGTTGGACGCCTCCGTCGTCGCGGTCGGAGCGCTCGGCGCCTGGGCAGCGGTCACCACCGTTTTCCTCGTGATCGCGGGCCTGTCGGCCAAGTGGGGAACGCAGGCAAGCGCGGCATCCTCCCCACCAGAATCAGCAACGACTTCCCACCCAGCAGAGAGCGAGAACCGAGCGTGATCGCTCCGAACAGCAACCGTCCGAGCCGTCGGGATCGCCTCCGGCCCTTTGAGTACGTCGTCATTTCGGCTGTGATCGCGGTGTTCATCGGATTCGTCGTCGCGCTGAGCACACGCCAGGTGACCCTCGCGTTGGTCTTTGCGGGCATCACGTTCATCGTCTCGCTGGTCGTAATCGCGATGCTCGCGCTGGCCGTGAAGCCGGATGCTGCCGAGAAAATTGACCTGACCGAGCAGGACCGCCAATCGGACAGCGGACACTAACTCTGCCGCCAACCAACCGTCCTACCGGTTCGCGGCGTAGTCCACGAGGTCGCTGGCGAGCCCGGCGTACCCGGCGGGAGTGAGCGCCACGAGCCGGGCCTTCGCGTCGTCTCCAATTTCCAGCGCCCGCACGAAGGCGACCAACTCTGCCTGCCCGACCCGCCTGCCCCGAGTGAGTTCCTTGAGCATGGCGTAAGGGTCGGTGATCGAGCTGCGGCCCGCGGTCACCTCAGCGCGGATCACGGTCTGGATCGCCTCGCCGAGGATCTCCCAGTTCGCATCGAGGTCTTCGGCGAGCCGAGGAGTGTTCACCGCGATCTCCCCCAGCCCGCGCTGGATGTTGTCGAGGGCGAGCACGGAGTGGCCGAGGGCCACACCGACATTGCGCTGCGTGGTGGAGTCGGTGAGGTCGCGCTGTAAACGGGAGGTCACGAGGGTCGCGGCGAGTGAATCGAGAAGCGCGCTGGAGAGCTCAAGGTTCGCCTCGGCGTTCTCGAAGCGAATCGGGTTGATCTTGTGCGGCATCGTGGATGACCCGGTGGTTCCGGCCTGCGGGATCTGGGTGAAGTAGCCCATCGAGATGTAGGTCCAGATGTCGGTGCACAGGTTGTGCAACACGCGGTTGGCGTGACTGATGCGCTGGTACAGCTCCGCCTGCCAGTCATGCGGCTCGATCTGGGTGGTGAGCGGATTCCAGTCCAGGCCGAGGGAGGTGACGAACTCACGCGAGATGCCCGGCCAGTCTCGGCTCGGATCGGCGGCGACGTGGGCGGCAAAGGTGCCGGTGGCGCCGCTGAACTTTCCGAGGTACTCCACCGCCTCGACCTGGGCGAGGATGCGACGCAGCCGCCCGACGAAAACGGCGAACTCCTTGCCGACCGTGGTGGGCGTCGCGGGCTGACCATGGGTGTGCGCGAGCATCGCATCCGCCCGATGGTCCACCGCACGGGAGTAGAGCGCATCGATCACGGTGGAGATCTTCGGCAGCCACACCTCATTCACGGCCGCTCGGATCGTGAGGGCATAGGACAGGTTGTTGATGTCTTCGCTCGTGCAGGCAAAGTGGGTGAGTTCCGCGACATCGGTCAGCCCGAGGGCGACAAGGCGGGTGCGCACGTAGTACTCGACCGCTTTCACGTCGTGTCGGGTTGTCGCCTCAAGAGCGGCGAGTTCATCGATGTCGGCCTGCCCGAAGTCGGCGACGAGAGCGCGGAGGGCCCGCGACTGCTCGGCGTCAAGGCGATGCGAACCGAACATCTCGTGATCGGTGAGGTAGAGCAACCACTCGACTTCAACATGGATTCGTGCGCGGTTGAGGCCAGCCTCGGAAAGGTGCTCGCCGAGGCCAGCGACGGCGGCACGGTAGCGGCCGTCGAGCGGGCTGAGTGGTTGGTCTGGCAGGGGATTCATGAGGGTACCCGTCGGATTCCTGGTTCGATTTGGCGGAATAACGCCGCGCTGGCCTTTTCGATCATGCAGAGCACACTGTCGAACATGGCGGCGTCGGAGTAGTAGGGGTCGGGCACATCCACCTTGGCGGCCTGTTCGCTGTCGAAGCTCAGCAGCATCTGCACTTTGCCACGATCCTGCTCGGTGTTGGCCCAGGCGCGGAGGATGCGCTCCTGACTTCGGTCGAAGACCACGACGAGGTCGAGGCTGTCGAACAATTCCGGATCGAACTGTTTTGCCCGGTGCCGCGACCCGTCATAGCCGCGGGCACTGAGGGCAGAGGTCGTGCGCGCATCCGAGGATTCGCCCACGTGCCAGTCGCCGGTGCCGGCGGAGATCACTGTGATCGCGCCTTCGTAGCCGGCCTTCTTTACCAGCTCACGGAACACGGTCTCGGCCATAGGCGAGCGGCAGATGTTGCCGGTGCAGACGAAACAGATGCGAAAGAGCGCCGACTCGTCGAGGGTGCGGTCGAAGCTCATGGAGCCATTCTCCCGCACATCACGCGTCGCGCACATCTCACCGACGGGTCGCCGCGGGCGCTCCTCCCCAGGCCCCTGGGGTGGTGAGTTCTGCGCCGCATCCGCACTCCCGGCGTCAAGCAGGGACTCTGCACCGGAATATTGGCCTTGGAGAGAGGCGCACATGAACACTGGAGCGGGAAGTGGCAGCGGGGTGGATCTCGCGCTGCGGCAACAGCTCCTGGCCTTGGACAGGGTCGCTGGTCGGCTGACCCACGCTCAAGCGGTGCTGCCAGCGGCGGACGGAGGCGGGGTGTGGAGCGGGGATGCGCGGCGCATGTACGTTTACGCACTTCATCAACTCTCCTCGCAGGTGCAGGCGGCGTGCACGCATGTCGACGAAGCGAGTCGCGATACCAGGCATGCCCTCGCTTCGTTGGTCGGTGGCTCGCATGGCGGATGACATCGTCATCAGTGGCGGAGGATCCATCGCGGTCGCCACCTCGGAGCTCTTCGACGACGCGCAACGGCTCGGTGAATTGCGCGCACTGCTCTCGGACTGTCATCGGCAACTGGTTTCGATCGACCGGCTGGTGGGCGTAAGCCAACTGAACACCCTTGTCTCGTCCTCTACCGCGCTCGCCGCGGAACGGGCGATGGATGACGCGGCGGCAGCCCTCGCGCGGGCGGGCCCGTCTGCCGAGCGCCTCCACGTCGCCCTCATCGCCTCGGCCGATGCGTACGGCGTCGGGGAGCGCGTGGCCGAGCGACTGGCGCAGGAGGTGGCGGCCCGCTTCGGCACGATGCTCGGCATGTTCCTGCCGGTGATCGCGCTCGAAATGCTTCCCATGGCACTCGGTATCGGAGCGGGGGTTGCGCTCGGAATCTCATCGCTGCCGGCGGAGAAACGGTCCGCATTGTTCCGGGCGCTACCAGACTGGCTACAAAGCAACAGTGTGATCCTTACCGACCCGAAGGTAGTCCAGCTCGTGCGGCTCACCGTGATGAGCGCCGACGACTTCGGCGGCGGCCTGCTCCACCTGCCGCCCGGGCTGGTGCACAGCCTCGGCGATGAAGGTCTCGGGGTCGTCGGCCTCGCAACTTCATCCAGCGTGGTGGTCGGGATCGCCAGCATGCGAGGCTCACTCGTCGAGTCTGCGGTGTCCGTGACGCAATCCGGTCCTCCGATTTCGGTCCTCCGCGCTGAGAACTACAGTGACCGTGCCGCCCGCGTCCCGCAGGGCACGGCGCAGGTGCGCATCGATCGCTACTCTCAGGTCGGTGGGCCCGACCGCTTCGAGGTTTATATCGGAGGTACCCGAGACTTTTCGCTGAAACCCGGGGTCGAGCCCTGGGACATGACGAGCAACATGAATGCGGTCGCGGGCCGGGAAGCAGGCTCGTACCGGGCGGTCACCGCCGCGATGGCGGGCGCGGGAATCACTCCGTCCTCACCGGTGATGTTCACGGGGTATTCGCAAGGCGGGCTCATCGCGGCCGAGCTTGCCGCTTCAGGCGACTTCGATACCCGCGGCTTGTTCACCCTCGGAGCTCCGGCCGCGCAGGTAGAGGTGCCAACAAGCATCCCCTGGGTAGCCCTCGAGCACACCGACGACATCGTGCCTGCGGTCGGTGGGAGCTGGGCCTCAGCCGATCCGGTCTTGGTGCGGCGGCAACTGTTCGACGGCAGTCCGGTCTCAACGGAGGAGATGCTTCCGGCGCACCAGCTCGCCGGCTACCGGGAGACAGCGGCCCTCGTCGACGCTTCACACGAGACGCGGGTGGTCTCCGCACTCGCCGCGTTTGATTCGTTCAGTGACGGTACAACGAGCGTCGACTCAACGCTGTACCACGGGGTGCGGGACCTGCGCACCCCTGCTGGTTCGACTAGCGCCGATTCCGCCCGACGATCGGGCGGATGAGGATGCCGATCAGCCAGCTCAGCAGGGCGAGCACAAGGGCGCCGAGCACTCCCCACCAGAATCCGTCGACGACGAGGCCGAAGCCGAGCAGCCCGGAGATCCAACTCACGAGCAGAAGAAGCAGGCCGTTGACCAGAAGGGCGAGGAGTCCGAGCGTGAGGATGTAGAGCGGAAAGGCGACGATACGGATGAAGTTGCCGATCACGCCGTTGACGATGCCGAAGATGAGTGCCACCAGCAGGTAGGTGAGTACCACCGCGAGGGTGTCCTGTGGAGGGAACGCCACAACGGTCACTCCGGCCACGATGAGGGTTGTCAGCCACAGGGCGACGGCGTTGACCAGGAGGCGTACCAGGAATCTCATGCGTCAACTATGCCGCCAGAGCGGGGAGCCACGCAATCGGCCCGCGTTTTAGTGTTGCTGATTCTCACTGCCCGTAGGCTTGTAGCGTGATAGTGCCGCTTTCCTCCACCGTGCGATTGCGCCCCGAGATCGTGGCGCTCGCCGCGTATACGCAGGGCAAGCCCGCCGATAGTGACGCATTCAAGCTTTCGTCCAACGAGAATCCGTTCGACCCGATTCCCGAGGTTGTCAGGGCGATCGCGGCCAGTTCCGGGGTCAACCGCTATCCCGACGCCGCCGGAATCGAGCTTCGCACTCGACTCGCCGGGCGATTCGGCGTTCGGACGGAAGAGGTGCACCTCGGTGCCGGATCGGTGTCGATCCTTGCCCAACTCATCGCGGCGGCCACGGGTCCGGGCGATGAGGTCGTCTATTCCTGGCGCTCGTTCGAGGCCTATCCGGGTCTCGTCGCTGTCGCAGGGGCCACCAGCGTACCGGTGCCGAACACCGCGGATGATCGCCACGACCTGTCGGCGATGCTCGCGGCCATCTCCGAGCGCACCAGGATCGTGATCGTCTGCAGCCCCAACAATCCCACTGGATCGATCGTGACGGCGGTGGAATTCGCCGACTTTATGGCGGCGGTGCCCACGAACATCCTCGTCATCCTCGACGAGGCCTATGTCGAGTTCGTCACCGACGACTCGGCAGTGAACGGACGCGAGCTCAGCGGACGCTATTCGAATCTCGTCGTCGCGCGCACCTTCTCCAAGGCCTACGGTCTCGCCGGGCTGCGAATCGGATATGCGGTTGGGCCGGAATACATTCTCGATGCCGCGCGCACAACATCCATCCCGCTCTCGGTGACCGAAGCCGCTCAGCGCGCGGCCATCGTGTCGCTCGACCACGAAACGGTCGTGCTTAAGCGTGTACACCGGCTCGCCAGGTTGCGCGACGAGGTCTGGCGCTCGCTTGTCGACCAGGGCTGGTCGGTGCCGCGGCCGCAGGGAAACTTTGTCTGGTTGGCCACCGGGGCCTCAACGGCGGCGGCGGCGGAGCTGTTCGCGGCGGCGGGAATCGTGGTGCGACCGTTCGCCGCGGAGGGCATCCGGGTTTCGATCGGCGAAGCACAGTCTGTGGATAAACTCCTAAAGGCTGCGGCTGAGGTTGTGCGCACCCTACCAACCCCAGGGTTCGCAGCCGCGTTACATTAGAACGTCGCCGTCGCGAAAACCCGGCTGTCGCCCGGCGACAGGTGCACCGCGCGAGGCCGATCTCGCCGCATCCCGATCACGACAGCCGCCCCGATCAATAACAGGACTGTGAGGCCACCGTGGCAGGATCCGCACAGATGGTGCAGCTTCTCTCGACCGAGGGCATCCTCCAGGCGGATGACACCGCGGCCGAGTATCTTCCCTACATCGAGGCCCTCTCCGACGACGTATTGCGCCAGTTCTACCGCGACATGGTGATCACTCGCCGGTTCGATCTCGAGGCCACCAATCTCCAACGCCAGGGACAGCTCGCCCTCTGGCCACCGAGCCACGGGCAGGAGGCCGCCCAGGTCGGCTCAGCTCGCGCCGCGCGCGCGCAAGACCATCTTTTCCCGTCGTATCGCGAACACGCGATCGGGATGATCCGTGGGGTTGACGTCGTCGACATCGTGCGTCTGATGCGCGGCGTGACGAACGGTGGGTGGGATCCGGCAGAGTGCGGCAACTTCCACCTGTACACGCTTGTGCTCGGTTCGCAGGCGCTGCACGCCACCGGCTACGCGATGGGGATCACTCTCGACGGCGAGACCGGCACCGGCGACCCCGAGACCGATCGCGCGGTGATGGTCTATTTCGGGGACGGTGCGACCAGCCAGGGGGACGTGAGCGAGGCGCTCGTCTTCGCAGCGAGCTTCAACGCGCCCGAGGTGTTCTTCCTGCAGAACAACCAGTGGGCGATCTCGGTGCCGGTGCGGGTGCAATCCCGAACCCCGCTCTACCTGCGCGCGGGCGGGTTCGGAATGCCCGGTGTCCAAATCGATGGCAACGATGTGCTTGCGAGCTATGCGGTCACTCGCAAGAATCTCGACGAGGCTCGTTCGGGCAAGGGTCCGCGCCTCATCGAGGCCCTCACCTACCGCATCGGCGCGCACACCACGAGCGATGACCCGACGAAATACCGCGCGGATACCGAGACCGCGTCTTGGGTGGCGAAGGATCCGATCACCCGCTATGCGAGCTATCTCCGCGGCCGCGGCGAGGGTGACGATTTTTTCACGGCCAGTGCAACGGAGGCCGAGGACTTCTCGGCCGATCTGCGCCGTCGCACCCTCGAGCTTGTTGCACCGTCGACCGACCTCATCTTCGACCATGTCTATTCTGAGCAGCACCCGGTGATGGATGCCCAGAAGAAATGGCTGGCCGACTACGAAGCCAGCCTGGGAGGCACAGCCTGATGACTGACGAGCTTCCCCTCGCGAAGGCACTCAATGCGGGGCTCCGCAAAGCACTCGCCGACGATCCCAAAGTGCTGCTTATGGGCGAGGACATCGGTCCGCTCGGTGGTGTCTTTCGAGTGACAGAGGGGCTTCAGGCCGAATTCGGCGAGCGGCGCGTTTTCGACACACCGCTCGCCGAGTCTGGCATCATCGGCACAGCGATCGGGCTGGCTTTTCGGGGGTACCGCCCCGTCTGCGAGATCCAGTTCGACGGATTCATCTTTCCCGGGTTCGATCAGATCACCTCCCAGCTGGCCAAGATGACCAGTCGCCACGAGGGTCGCGTGACCATGCCCGTTGTCATCCGTGTTCCCTATGGCGGACACATCGGCGCGGTCGAGCACCACCAGGAGAGTCCGGAGGCCTACTTCGCCCACACTCCTGGCCTCCGGGTCGTGAGCCCGAGCACTCCGAACGACGCCTACTGGATGATCCAGGAGGCGATTGCCTCCAACGACCCGGTGATGTTTTTCGAGCCGAAGAGCCGGTACTGGAATAAGGGCCCGGTCGATTTCAGCGCCAGCCCTTCGCCACTTCATTCGAGCAGGGTGGTGCGCACCGGCACTGAGGTTACGGTGGTCGGGCACGGTGCGATGGTCAATGTGCTGATGCAGGCGGCCGAGTTGGCCAAGCACGAGGGCACGAGCATCGAGGTAATCGATCTGCGTTCGCTTTCGCCGATCGACTATGCGCCGATCATCGCCTCGGTGCAGAAGACCGGGCGACTTGTCGTGGCATCCGAAGCGCCGGGATCAGTGAGCATCTCGGCAGAGATCGCCGCAACCGTCACCGAAAGGGCGTTCTATTCGCTTGAAGCACCGGTGCTGCGCGTGTCGAGCTTCGATACGCCATTCCCGCCAGCGAAACTCGAGACCGTCTTCCTTCCGGATGCCGACCGCATCCTCGAGGCCGTCGACCGCGCCCTCGCCTACTAGCTTCTGCATTCGAAAGGGACCATCGTGACCAGCTCAGAATTCACTCTCCCGGACGTCGGTGAGGGCCTCACCGAGGCAGAGATCGTGGCATGGAAGGTCAAGCCAGGCGACGAGGTCACGATCAATCAGGTTCTCGTCGAGATCGAGACCGCGAAGTCGCTGGTGGAGCTTCCCTCGCCGTTCGCCGGTACCGTCACCGCGATCCTGGTGGCCGAGGGCCAGACAGTGGATGTGGGAACGCCGATCATCTCCGTGTCATCGGGCGAGGATGACGCGGTGCCAGCGCCCGGGAGCACCGATATCGTCGCAGAGACGGCGGGCAGCGTTTCCCCCCAATCGAGCGACACCGGCGGTGCCGTGCTTGTCGGCTACGGCATCAAGGGCCACGTGGCTTCCCGGCGCGCACGCCCGGTAACCGGAAAAGTTGCGGCGGCCAGCACGAACCCCGTCCACATCGCTTCCGGCATCGCAGCCTCCGCTCCCGAAGTCGCTCCCCGGCCGAGTTCGGTGCCCGCGGCATCCGCCTCCCCTGTCATTGCCAAGCCGCCCATCCGCAAGCTCGCCAAAGACCTGGCGGTGAATCTTTCCGAGGTGACCCCCACCGGTCTGGCCGGCGAGATTACGCGCGAGGATGTGGTGCGCCAGGCCTCGCAGGGCACGCTGTTCCGCAATATCGAGACGCCGGCCTGGGGCAGCGATCGCGAGGAGCGCATCCCGGTGAAGGGTGTGCGAAAGGCGATTGCGACAGCGATGGTGTCGAGTGCATTCACCGCCCCGCACGTGAGCCTGTTCGTCGATGTCGACGCCACCCGCACCATGGAATTCGTCAGACGGCTCAAGGACTCCACCGACTTCGCCGGGGTGAGGGTGTCGCCGCTGCTGATCGTGGCGAAGGCGATGATCTGGGCTGTGCGCCGCAACCCGACGGTGAACGCGCAGTGGACGGACGGCGAGATCATCGTCAAGCACTATGTGAATTTTGGAATCGCAGCTGCCACTCCTCGCGGGCTGATCGTGCCGAACATCAAAGAGGCACAGGAGCTCTCACTGCACGAACTCGCGAGCGCCATCGGGCAGCTCACCATCACCGCTCGTGATGGCAAGACCAGCCCCTCCGAGCAGGCTGGCGGCACCATCACGGTCACAAATATCGGAGTATTCGGCATGGACACCGGCACCCCCATCCTGAACCCCGGCGAGGTGGCAATCCTCGCCCTTGGCACGATCAGGCAGAAGCCGTGGGTCGTGGATGGTGAGGTGCGTGCGCGCTTCGTCACGACTCTGGGCGCGAGCTTCGATCACCGGGTTGTGGACGGGGATGTCGCGAGCCGCTTCCTGGCCGACGTCGCGAGCGTCATCGAAGAGCCGGCCCTGCTGCTCGATTGAGGCCCGGTGCCCGGCGAGCATCCCGGTCAGGGTCTGTATGCTATTGATAACGAATCTCATTACTGTTATCACTCTCCTTTAGAAACCTCCCTCTCCATGCGCTCAAGAAACGCTTTCCTCCTGTCCGCAAGCATCGTGCTGAGCCTCGTGCTCGCCGGATGCTCGACCTCGGCCACCCCGCAGAAAGACGACGGTGTCATCCGCGTCGTCGCATCGACCAACGTCTACGGCGACATCGCCGAGCAAATCGGCGGCGACCGGGTGAAAGTCACCTCGATCATCTCCGACCCCTCGCAGGACCCGCACTCC
>JANYEI010000048.1 GCA_025363205.1 Frigoribacterium sp. | reverse complement strand
GACTACATTTCCGCCATCCGGTCGACCCGCACCACGGTGTCGCCGCAGGTCGCGGCCGATTTCCTCGAAGACATCGAGAGGCTCGCCCGGCTGTGATTCGAGCGGCGGTGAGGTTCAGCGCACGCTGAGCAACTCGTGCGGATGCGTGAGCCGCCACCATCCGTCCGGCCCGGAGATCGAGCCGTCCAGCACGAGCGGCACCGCGATCGGAGCGCCGTCGACGACGAAATCGAGGCTGCCGACCGTCGAGCCATCGGTCGCCGTCGTTACGGGCTTTATCGTCATTTTTGAGGTGATCGGCGCATCCGACCAGGTGAGCACGGATGCCCTGCTTCCGGTAACGACGCGTGCGCCGTCTTTCCAGGGCGTTGAGTAGCGCCCCACGACCGTGCCGTCACCCACGAGTTGAACGGTATGGAAGCCGGACCGGATGCTGCGGACCATCAGCTGCGCGGCACGATCCACCGATTCACGGCTTTCTCCGCCCAGGATCACCCCGACGATGGTGATCGGCTTGGCGAGGCCGACGTCCGCGGTGGCCGAAAACAACAGGCTCGAACCGGCCGTGTCGAGGGTGCCGGTCTTGATGCCGTTGATCCCCTCTGAGCCGAGGCTGATGTTGTTGTTCGACAGGGGTCCCACGCCGGGCACCGCAATCCCACGCGATCCCACAATCGCAGCGACCGCCGGGTTCATCATCGCGAGCTTTCCAACAGCGATCAGATCAGCCGGGGTGCTGACGTTGCGCGGGTCGATACCGGTCGGCTCCACGATGGTCGTGTTGGTGAGACCATGGGTGGCGAGCCAGCTTTTCACGGCGCTGAGATAGCGGGCGCGAGATCCGAATGCCCAGGTGCTCACCGCATCCGCGTAGTTGCAGGCGGATGCCACCAGCATGAGTGCGAGCGCGTCATGCTCGGAAAGCGAGCTGCCGGTCTTCATCGGTTCGATCGAAGCGCCGAGCACGTAGTACTGGTCATAGAGATCGTGATCGGCCTTGCTGAAGGTGAGGGTCGGCCCGGGCTCCGTCCCTGTCAGTGGTTTGGCCTCGAGAACCACGAGCGCAGTGATGAGCTTGCTGATGCTCGCGATCGGCAGCGGGCCCGCGCCGCCACTCGAGGCGAGAATGCCGTTGGTGCCAACAGTGCGCGGATATGTCTCGGCGCCGGTGACGCTCACTGCGGCCTCCCCCACGCTCGGAAGAGTGAGCACCACCGCCCCCGGCTGGGTGAACGACGGCTTGGTCGACGACAGCGTCGCCGGGCTGAGCGGCGCGAGAAGGGTGAGCGGCAGGTACGTGCCGACGGCCGCGACGATCACGAGCAGCACGACAAGACCGGCAATTCGACGACGGATGCGACGGCGGCGAGCCCTGGCCTGGACGACCGGGTCGAGCGGGTCGAACCTGTAGCCTCCGGAATCCGCCTGCCCGCGCGCGAGCATTTCGGAGAAGTCGACAAGGTCGGTCGGCCCGGTGCGCTCTGTCACAGCGACATCATGACGGGGAATATGGTCGCCGAAATCAAGTACATATGCTCATGTTATGGCCGTCGGGCAGTTTTGTCGTCGGCGTGGGCGTAACTTGTCTAGCAACGGGAACGAGGAGAACACATGGCCGTGTGGCCCGGATCGATCAGCGCCATCACCCTGTTCGTCGACGATCTTGCAGCGACCAGGTCCTTCTATCTCGAGGTTTTTGGGCTGCCGGTGCTCTTCGAAGACGAGGACTCGGCCGTGTTCGGTTTCGACAATACGATGATCAACCTGCTCACGTCTTCTGCGGCCGTCAGCCTCATCGACCCCGCAACGGTGGCCTCCCCCGACACCGGATCGCGGCTCCAACTCACGCTCGACGTGGAGAACGTGGATGCCACCTGCGCCGAGCTCGCCGGACACGGGGTCGTACTGCTCAACGGTCCGATGGACCGCGAGTGGGGCATCCGCACGGCGAGTTTCCGAGACCCGGGCGGTCATATCTGGGAGATCGCGCAGCCGCTGGGCTAGTGGAGTGAGTGACCCCGGCGACTTTGTGGATGCCGCCCTCCAACTCGAGGCGACCTGGCAGCGCGCGATCGACGATGAGGCCCGGATCGGCACCGACCTGCGGTTCTACGGGGCATCCGTTGGTGCCGTGCGCGGCACGATCCGGGACGTCGCCCAGCGGTATCCCGGCCTCGCGCACGACGAGATAACCGCCCTGAGCTCGGAACTCTGGCACCCACCGGTCTTCGAGCGCCGGCTGGCGGCGATCGTGCTGCTGCAGGCCCACGTGCGCTTGCTCGACAACTCCGACCTCACCCGCCTCGAGGGATTTCTTCGCGATGCGCGCACGCCAGCACTCGCCGATCCTCTCATTGGGGAAGTGATCAGCCCGCTGGTCGAGGCTCTGGATGCTCTGGGGCGAACCCGCGCGAATATGGCCCTCGCTCGCTGGGCCGCCGACAGCAACCCGTGGCTGCGTCATGCGGCGCTGCAATTGAGTCAGCCGCAGTGAGTTCGCAGCTCCCGGCGCAACCCCTTGGCTCAGTCAACCGTGTCGAATAGCTCCACGGCAACCGCAAAGGACAGCACGGCATCCGAATCAACGACCAGTGGCGAATCTGCATCACCTGGACATCGGCCGGACCAGGCGATGTCGAGATCACCGCCCACCTCTAGAGGGGAGAGATCATGACAACGGCACACGACCCGATCCACCCCGGGGAGATCCTCCTCGAG
>JANYEI010000016.1 GCA_025363205.1 Frigoribacterium sp. | reverse complement strand
TGCGTGTCGGCACTGACCACCACCGACAGGTCAACGATCTCTCGTATCCTCATGGTCAATAACTATTGCATAGAAGGCAAGTTATCCGCTAGTGTCGGCAAATCCGGAGCCGCACCCGATCGAGAGCGAAGCCATGACCCCTAACAATGCCGTTACTGACGAATCCGTGGTCGTCAACCCCCGCCCGAGCATCATCGAGGTGGAAACCCACGGGGTCGACACCATTCCCGACGCTGACCGCACCTCCAGTTGGCTCGACCTTCTTCGCATCCAATTCGGCGGGGCCAATACTTTCGCAACCGTTCTTCTCGGAACCTTCCCCATCGTGCTCGGCCTCTCGTTTTGGCAAGCGGTGCTCGCCACCGTTTCCGGGGTATTGATCGGCACGATCTTCCTCATGCCGATGGGACTGTTCGGCCCGAAGACCGGCACCAATAACGCCGTCTCCTCCGCCGCTTTCTTCGGCGTGCGCGGCCGGATCGTCGGATCCTTCCTCTCGCTACTCACGGCGGTCGCGTTCTACTCGATCTCTGTCTGGGTGAGCGGTGACGCGCTCGTCGGAGCGCTCACCCGGCTCGGTGGCATCCCCGACTCTCTTGGTCTGCGCACCCTCGTCTACGGCGTGATCGGCGTTATCGTCATCGTCGTTGTCGTCTTCGGCTTCCAGTTCATGCTGCTGGTGAACAAGACGGCAGTGATCGCCAACACGATCCTGATCCTGCTCGCCATCGTCGCCTTCAGCGGCACGTTCGACAGCTCCTACGATCCAGGACCGAAGGGCTTTGCGCTCGGAGGCTTCTGGGCGACCTTCGTGGCCGCCGCCCTCATCGTGGCCTCAAACCCCATCTCGTTCGGCGCGTTCCTCGGAGACTGGGCCCGCTACATCCCGCGCAGTACGCCGCCGCGCAAACTCCTCGCGGCGACCCTGTTCGGACAGTTGCTCACCCTCATCCCGTTCCTCTTCGGCGTCGCAACCGCCACGATCGTCGCCGGCAAGAGCGATTACGTCGTTGCCCTGATCCAGGCCTCCCCGATCTGGTACGCGGTGCTTCTCATGGTCGTTGCCTTCATCGGCGGCCTCTCCACCGGCACCACATCCCTGTACGGCACCGGTCTTGATTTCTCTTCGGTGTTCCCCCGGTTCAGTCGCGTTCAGGCCACTATCAGTATCGGCGTCGTGGCATTCCTGTTCATCCTCACCGGTCGCATCTTCTTCGACCTGCTCGGCGCCGTGAACGCCTTCGTCGGCGCCATCATCGTGACCACGACCCCGTGGATGGTGATCATGGCCATCGGTTACATCGTGCGCCGCGGCAGCTTCCGTCCACGCGACCTGCAGGTCTTCAACCGCGGTGAGATCGGTGGCACCTACTGGTTCACCAACGGCATCAATTGGCGCGGCCTAGTCGCGTGGCTCGGGGCGGCCGCTCTCGGACTGCTGTTTGCGAACTATCCGCCGATCATCATCGGACCGTTCATCAACGTCGGTGGCGGTATCGACCTGAGCCTCGCTGTCGCGGTGGTCGCCGGTGCTGTGCTGTACCTTGGTGCGCTCTGGCTGTTCCCCGAGCCGCGCTATGTGTTCGGCGACGACGGTCCGCGCGGGGTTCCGAGCCGGGCGGGCGCGCCCCAGGCGATCGAAACGGATCACGACTCTACCGCCGCCCGCGTCGCGGCTAGTCGAGTCGGAACAGCCGCATGACCGGCACTGGTGTGACCGTCACTGGTGTGACTGACACCGACGCGGGCACAGAAGCGGATGCTCTCAGCGCGGTCGATCGCATCATCGACGATTTCGCACACCACCGGCGGGATGCCTATTTCGCCGGATTCGCGCCCGACGCGACATTCCTGTTCCACAACGTCGACCATCGACTCGAGTCGCGGGGGGCCTACGAAGAGCTCTGGGCCGACTGGGAGAACGAGGGATTCCAGGTTTTGTCGTGCTCCTCGACAAATCGGCGAATCCAGCTATTTGGATCGATCGCAGTGTTCAGCCATGACGTCGAGACGAAAGCGAAACTGGCAGGCGTTGCGGAGACCTCTCGAGAGCGGGAGACCATCGTGCTCGGATTCACCGATGGTGTCTGGCTCGGAATTCACGAGCACCTGTCGGCGCGGGAATGACCGGAGCAGCGCCGGACTGCTAATTGGCGCGCCCCCACACGGGATGCACACCTCCGACCACAGGACCGCGCGCGCGACTGGCCCGAACTTCAGCGCCCACGGTCGCCCGTTAGCATTCGACTCCGCAGATCCGGTGTTGCGGATGCTTTCGGCGCTCAGTTGCAGCCGATTCCATCGTGATTTCGGTCGAGGCCGTAGTGATCCGATCCGATCACGGAAACTGTGCCCGTGAGGTAGGCGGGGCCATCGCCGCTACCTCCGGCGCAATCCACATCGCTCGTGACCGGTACACACTGTCCGGAATAGTTAGGGTCACATGACGATGCCGCAGGAGCAGGAGTAACTTTCACGGGACTCGCCGCAGGAACAGGAGTAACCACGACGACGGGTTGCGGCACCGAAGTGGGTACGAACGGCGACGTTACCGCTGGCATCGATGCACAATCCGACAGCACTCGCGCCATCGCGTCATGTTCGGCCTGCGTCACCCACAACCCATAGGTCGCCTTCACCGAGACCTGGTGGCTCACGTAGATGCACCGAAAGGGCTTGGATGCGGGGAGCCAGGTCGCGGTGTCGCCATCCCTCTTCTGCGCGTTCGAGCGGGCATCCACCGCGAAGAGGTTGATCGGATCGTTGGCCAATGCCACACGCTGGGCCCCGGTGAGCTGTTGTGCTCCCGTTCGCCAAGCGTCCCCGAGAGAGACGACATGGTCGATTTGCACTGCGGTGGAGGTGCGATTGCCCCGAACGAAGTCGATCACCCCACCGGTATGCGGAGAGACCAGCCGTCCACGCAGTACACGGCAATTGCCGGATTTGACGATTGCCGTGAGGTCGCGGCTCAGCATGTCGTTGCGGGTGTCGCATCCGTTTCGGTCCTCGTCGAGCCAGGCCGCGCCGAACATCGCGGTCCGCACATAACCGGTCATCGGAGCGGGACCCTTGACCGGCACAGTTTTGAGCAGAGCGAGGGCAGTCGTTTGATCAGTGGTCGAGGAGTCGAGGATGGCTACCGCAGCATCTTCGGTTGGCACGGTGAACGTCTTCGGATCGCTGGCCGACTCGGCGGTGAAGGAGTCCGTTGGCGCTACAGGGGGTGTTGAGATACGGGATGTGGATAGTGGCTTTGTTGCGGCATCCAGCGTCTGGTGCGAGGAGAGTGGGGCGATCGCTGCGCCCACCATCACCACGGCCAGGGAGCCAGCAAGAACCACGAGCGGCGCCACGATCCAGAACCTTGGCCCGAAGGTAATCCGACGTCGGTTCATCACCAATCCCGCGGCACGGTATTCGGTGCGCGCTTCGGACCATAGGCGGTGTAGTCACCCCGCAAATAGCGATACTCGCGATCCAGAGACTTACGCATGAACCGGATGACCAGGCGTACAAAAAGACTGGTCAAGAAGGCAGACACGATGAAGCCGACAATCGCCAGAATGACCCAGAGAACGAGGGCGAGCACCCCAAAACCGGCGAGAGCGGGAATGTAATTGGGATCCATGCCTCAAAACTAATGATTGATCAGGTGTCACGAAAGCACCCGTGTGGGGGTGACCTTCAGCACCTCCGATGTCTGGGCGATCTCGAGCGGATCAGCATCCATCGAACTTGCACGAGGCGGATTCCGCGGCACCGATTCGTTCCCTGAGACAGGGTACAGAGGGACGGGTCGGTGCTCGCGGTGTGGGTGAAGATCACCAGCTCCTGACCATTAGTGAACGAAATGGCATCGCCCACCTAGAGGAGCCCGTCCAGTTTCAGCACACGCAGAGCTTCAGAACCGAGCTCAATCTCGGTGGCAGCTTGTGACCATGAGGCACTGAAGGCAAAGATTCGAGGCACATCCCGCTCCGCTAACAAGCCGAATACAAAATGCTCAAGGTGCTCTTTTCGCCTCGCATTGGAGCGGTGACGGATGTGAGCGCCAGGGGTAGAGCTCGAGGAACAGCAGATCAGCCGCTCCCCTCAACGGATCGCGATTGAATCGACGGGCGAAGGTGAGGTGACGTGTCAGCCACCGGTGTGAACCGTGCGCGGGATTGCGGCCAAGCATTATGAGCGCGAACTCGGTGATCCGGGCTGTATTCCTGTTGCCCGCTGGCCAGCTGAAAATACGGTCGAACCACATTTCGGAGAAATATCTTTCGGACCGAATGGTGTGCATTCGACGTCAAACCCGCGAGAGCATACGAATGGATTGGCCACGACGTTCTTTGGAGAATGCCGGATTTTTCGGCTGGATATCTTTCAGAGAATTGACGACCACGAAACCACCGCCATACCAGGGCGTGTACGTGGTCGCCCGCCACAACTCATTGCCGCCCGAGTACTTAGACGCCAGTGTCGGGGTTCACTTCAAGGGCATCGACCCGACAATGAATATTGCCGTATTGCAAAACAAGTGGGTGGACGACGCAATTGTCGTCTACATCGGGAAAGCGACCAATCTTCGAGCAAAGCTTGGTCAGTACCGTCGGTATAGTCTCGGCAGGCCGGTTGGTCATCAGGGAGGGCGATACATCTGGCAGTCGGCAGACTACGCGGAACTTTTGGTTGCCTGGCGCGAAACTCCTGACGAAGCACCACACGTTGTCGAAACGCGCATGATCGCTGATTTCACAGAGAAACACGACGGAAGACACCCGTTTGCCAACCTGAGGGGTTGAAGACTGGATCGGTCTGGGTCAACGCCGAATGGTAGTCGGCGTGCCCCGTTATGGGACTGCTCGAACTGAGGATGTATCGATATGGTCAGGCTATGCCAGACCAGAATGTTGATCAGCCCGTTTTGATGTCTATGAAGGAGAGGGGCGCCGGCCAGTCGGTAATCGAAGAGCTCTACCGGTTGCAAAGCGCAGCTTCCGCGCGCTCTGTGTTCGACCGGATCGTCGGAAATTCCCCGCTGTTGTCAGACGCCAAAGCCTGGTACACCGGCGCCCTCGGAGAGATTGAGGTCGGTCGCATTCTCGCCGACCTCCCGGCCGGGTGGTCGAGTTATCGCGCGCTTCCGATCGGTACGAGGGGGAGCGACATCGATCACGTCGTGGTCGGGCCCGGCGGAGTGTTCACGATCAACACCAAGCATCACCGAGGCAAAAATATCTGGGTCGGCGGCAAGGGATTCCTCGTCTCAGGCCAGCGACAGCATTACATCTCGAATGCCGAATCCGAGGCGGACAAGGTAACGCGGATGCTGCGGACACACCTGCCCGACCTCCCCGCGGTCATCCCGGTAATCGCGCTGGTGAAGCCAAAGCAGATCACGATCAAGGTGAAGCCGGACCGCGTAGCAGTGCTCGACGCCGGATATCTGCCGCGCTTCTTCCGTAAGCGGAAGCCACTCCTGACTGAGGCCGAGTTGGAGATTCTTAATCACCTCGTGGATAGCCCGACATTTTGGCGAGCTGATCCACGGGTTCAGGGCGCCGAAGCGCGCGCACACTTCGCCCAGCTGCATCGTGACGTTCGAAACGCTGGCATGGCTCGCATTGGGTGGAAAGTTGCTGGCTTCGTCACCCTGGTGCTCCTGATCCGACCGACCTTCGATCTCGCCCTTTCGCTCCTCGGAACGCACTGAGTTAGCCCCCTCGTTCACCGTGGTTGGCCTCAATCTCGAAGGACATCCATCCCGCTGCACAGCTCTCCGAAGATCATTACCTCGGCGCGTCGTTGGCTGGAGAAGGACCGGGCCGAACCACCGACTCGACCGTCAGGCATTCGTGGACCTCGCGGCCGATGACGAGAATCCCAGCCAGAGCTCAAACACGAACTGCAGTGTTGGTGCCGTACTACGGCGGTGACCCGGGTGAGCCCGCCGGATTATCGATTGACCACGCGCGAGAGATGCGTAACTGGCAGGTAGTTTTGCGGCAGCCGCCTCGGCGCTCAGAGCGCTCAGGTCGAGCGCATCCGGAGTCCCATCTTCCGGTCAGATGCGGGTGCAGGGTGTGCGGGTGCAGCATCACTGTCGGCGCCGAAATTCGACGCGCGGCAAGACGCTTCCGCGCCTTGGTGTGCGGTAGATGTCGACCGAGCTCGGCGGGATGAACCAGGCAACACCGCCCCGAATGGAAATCTCCCATCCGTTCGCATGGACCGCGTGGTGATCGGACGAACACAGGGGAATCGCGTTCTTCAGGTTCGTCAACCCGCCGTCCCGCACGAACCAATCGATGTGATGCAGTTCAGTCCACGAGGCCGGCCGGCCACATCCCGCGCAGGCGGAATACGTTTCACCTATGGCGAGGCGATGCTTCCTGTTGAACAGCCGTTGTTCCCGCCCCAGATCCAGCACTTCGCTCGGCCCGCCCATCACGATAGGGATGATGCCGGCTTCTGCGGCCATCCGTCGCGCCGTTCCCGCCGAAATAGGCTGGTCGATGCCGTCAAGACGGGCTTCGCCGAGACCGGAGAGCAGATCATCCAGGGTCAGCCGCACGACGAGGGTGGTTTTCGGCAGCGGACTCACTGCGAAGGCACAATTCGAAACATGCCCGAACAGCGCCAGCAATGCATCCGAGGCCATATTCGCTCGGGTACGCGGGTCTTGCAACTCCTCGGCAAGGGTCGGTGGGCTGTCGAGGAGGTCCCGGATCGCATCCGTACCGCTCCCGTCCGCACCGGTCCCGTCCCCGCGGTCGCCGTTTTCGTCGCGCCTGCCAGTGTGGAAAACGCTGTCGACGTACCCGTCGACGTAACCGCGGACGGATGCGGCGGTGAGTGGGTCCATATCCCAGATCATTCGATGCATGCCATTTGCCAGTTCGGTGATCGACAGTTTTCGTCGACGGACCAGTTCTTCTTCGCGGGGTTCGATGCCGTCGGTGTCGAGGCGGTCACGGCACTGGATCGCCAATGAGCGCACGAGGTCTGCCGGGGCTGTGCGAGCGAAGTCGACCGTCACCTCTTCTGCATACGCGACATCGTCCGGATGGGCTCGAGGGCTGGCCTGGTCGAGGTTGATGACGATGGCGGCCGCGGCATCCACTCCCACCGTGCCGTCATCGAGGGCAGCCGCAAGATACGGATATCGCGGCGAAATCAACTCACCGGTGATGCTGAGCGACGGGGATGTCGCGGTGGCAACGCGCACGAACCGGGCAGCTTCCTGTCGCCCGATTCGTCCCACCCGGATGAGGGAGGCGACCGCACTGGCATCCATCATCCGATGTGCGAGACCGTGCCGACCCAAACTCGGCCGAGACCGTTCGGTCACCTCCGCGATCAGTCGAACGATGGTCGCATCCGTCGCCCGTCGGGTCTCAAACTGCTGCGCGAACGCGAACATGAGCTCGCTGTCGGTGAGCTCGCGGTCGGGGAGCTTGCTGTGCATGAGCTCGCCGTCGATGAGCGTGCGGCTGGCACGATTTGTCGCATCCGCACACGCTAGATCCACCGGTGGAGCGGTGGTCACGGTGGTTCTTTGCATGCACTGACTCTCGCACCAGCCACCGACATTCATCCACAGTAATCAGGCTGTGAACAGCACTTCCTGTGGAAAGTCGTCGGCTATACGCCGCTGTGGAGGAGTAGTCGTCAGCCCCAGAAAATGGCTGTCGGATCCGACTGCAGCTCGGCCAGAATCTCCACGAGTGAAACACCCACACCGACATCACGCGAGTAGTTCAGCAGGCGATCGTTCCGGTCGGTGGCATAGAGGATCCACTTGTTTGTGGCCGGGTCCACGGTCAGCTTCGCGATACGATTCGACGACCATTCGAGCCCGAAGTCCTCCCGCCACGGTGGCCGTCGCTCTGTGATCACCGCTGAGTTGCCGCGAAAAGTGGCCGAAATGATGATTTGGTGGCGAAGATCTGCCGGCACCCGAGCTTCGCACCAGGAGCTGATTCGTCGACGGTCGAGTTCTGTGATGGCCACGATTGGATGGTAGCAACCGGGTGCCGATGACACGAACTCGGCCTGAATCCACCGGTTCGGTTTGGTGAGGCTGGTCATTTGGGCGTGATCTGACTTTTACTGCCGGAGTGCGCGGCGGTGCGTGCAGCTTTCTGCCTGTGATCTTCCGTGTGCTTTGTGCTCTGTGCTTTGTGCTCTGTGCTCTGTGCCGTGGGGCTGGTGGCCAAGAAGTGGCCGTTCGCGGCTGGCCGCGACAGGTTGAACGCGATCGTTGCCGGCACAAGCCAGGTGACGTTGGTAGTGAAAATTCCGGATGGAAAATGTGCCAAACCACTTCCTGTCAATCGGTATCGATTTGCTCCACGATGGCGTGGGCGCGATGGTTTTTATCTGCCGAGACCGTGTCCAAACCGCTGGCGGGGAAGCAAGTGTTGAAGCGGTGGTTGTCAAGCGGAGTCGGCACTCCCTCGCTCTCGTTAGGGTTAAGGTCAGGAAGCCTCCGCACGTCCAGACGATCCTGAACGTGTTCGGCTTTCCTGCTGCTGCAGCTGAACGCGGTGAAGGGAATTTGAGCGACTGTGGCCACCGAGATCTATTTTCCCGAGACCGGTTTTCGCAGCCAAGGCCATCGTCGGGATCAGTCCGACAGCCGACTCGAGATGCATTTCATCACAGGTCGCTGACGGAGACGCAGCTCTATGGAAAAGTTTCAGCTAGGCGATCTCAATTCAGGACGAATTGGACTGTGGTGGGAACAAAGTTTCCTGTTTAGACAGGCATTCTCTGGTTCGCGCATCGCTACTCCCGAAGCCCTACCGGTGAATCGACGCCGCATTCTCAGCCCTATCGACGGATCGCGGTCTAAGGACGCATGACCGACAAATCTCGACTAGCGTCACCTTCAACCGCCACTGTTATATCTACGGTCGCCGTGTGACCGAGTCATGATGCCCGGAACCGAACCCGAGACCATGCGGCTGGGATCGGGTTAATTTCATTCCGGATGACTCCTGCCGTACCGCGATTTCGACGATTTCAACTCTCCCGTGTATGGTGACAAAGGTTCAGCATGCTGCTGTGATGTCCCTCGTACTCCGAGAAACGATCTCATTGAGGGCGCCTTGGCCACCGGAATCCGTCGCAGTTTGTGGCAGATGGTGTGCTGCCAGCGATCCCCCTTGCGAGTATTCAGATTTAGAGCGAATCATGCCCTCATCCCGTAAATCAGCAAATGGGCCTGCCGCTATAGCGCCTCCTGCCTCCAACGCACCACCGGCTCGAACGCTGACCCGTAGCCTCAAACCGCGCCATCTCTCGATGATCGCGATCGCCGGAGTGATCGGAGCCGGTCTATTCGTCGGGTCCGGCGCGGCGATCCAGCAGGCTGGCCCCGGAATTCTTGTCGCCTACGCCGCCGCGGGTGTCGTCGTCATCCTGGTGATGCGGATACTCGGCGAAATGGCGGCCGCCAGCCCGGAAACTGGTTCGTTCTCGGCCTACGCCGACCGCGCGCTCGGGCGTTGGGCCGGTTTCAGCATCGGTTGGCTCTACGCCTGGTTTTGGATCATCGTGCTCGGAGTTGAGGCGACCGCGGGTGCGGCGATCGTGCATCGTTGGGTGCCGGGCATCGATCAATGGGTCTGGGCGCTCCTGTTGATGGTGCTGCTCACGCTCACCAACATCGCATCGGTGAAATCGTTCGGCGAATTCGAGTTCTGGTTCGCCTCAATCAAGGTCGCCGCCATTGTGCTCTTCCTTGCACTGGGGATTGTTGCGATCCTCGGCTTTCTCCCCGGGGTGAAAGCGCCCGGACTTGACAACCTCACCGGCCGTGGCGGGTTCTTCCCCAATGGGCCCGGAGCGGTGCTCGGCGGTGTGCTCGTGGTGGTCTTCTCGTTCTTCGGAGCCGAAATCGCCACGATCGCAGCGGGGGAGTCGCAAAACCCGGTGGACGCGGTGCGCAAGGCCGTTCGCTCCACTGTCTGGCGCATCCTGATCTTTTATATTGGTTCGATCGCCATCGTGGTCACTCTGTTGCCCTGGGACAGCGCATCTGTTGCGAAGAGCCCCTACGTGGCGGTAATCGAGCGCTTCGGTATTCCCGGGGCAGGCACGATCATGGACGTAATCGTGCTCACGTCCGTGCTCTCCTGCCTCAACTCAGGCCTCTATACCGCCAGCCGCATGCTGTTCTCACTGTCGACTCGTGGAGACGCTCCGCGGTCGTGGGCGACGATCTCTGCCCGAGGTGTGCCGCGCAGCGCCGTGCTCGCCTCGACCATTGTGGGATTTGTGACCGTTGGCCTGAACTACCTCGCCCCTGACACTGTGTTCCTGTTTCTCGTGAACACCTCGGGAGCCATCGCTCTGTTCGTCTGGCTGGTGATCGCCGCTTCGCAGTTGATCTTGCGCCGTCGAATGGGGCCGGATGCCGCAAAAGCGCTCACGCTCAGAATGTGGCTGTTTCCTTACCTCACCTGGTTCACCATCATCAGCATCCTGGCCTTGCTCGTGGGCATGGTCATCATTCCCTCCACGAGGGAATCACTCGTGTTATCGCTCCTACTTGCTGGATTACTCGTGGCTGTGGGCGTGTGGCGTTATCGGAAGGCTCGCGGTACGAAAGACGTGACTCAATCTGCAACAGCGGTCGATTCGGAGAATACCGAGCAGATCTAGCACCGAATCGGGGGAAGCAAACCCGATCAAGTCGATCAGTTCATCCAACGGCTCACCGGAAGCGCCACCGGCACGCTCACCACGGACGAAATGATCGAACTGTTGCATGCATATGCTGCAGAAGGCTGAATCACTGCGAGGTAGCGATGAATTCTTGATCGATTCGAACGTGCTCGTCGACATCGCGATGCGAGATCCGAAGTCGTACGGCTGGTCAGCGCTGGTCATGGCCAAGGCGGCTCGCAGTAGTCCGTTGCATCTGAATCCATTGATTTACGCCGAAGTGTCAGTGGGGTTCGACGACGCTGACGACCTCGACGCTCTTCTTCCGGCCGCCCTGCTCAAGCGGTCCACGCTGCCCTACGGCGCAGCGTTTCTCGCCAGAAAGCCTTCCTAGCCCACTCCAGACGCAGGGGGTAAGGACGGTCACCCCTCCCTGATTTTTTCATTGGTGCGCACTCGGTAGAGCCACACTCTCCGCTCCCGTTGGTGACACGTGCGCCTGAACGTTTGGGCGCACGTGTCACTGACAGCCGCAGAGGTCTGGATGCGGATGCGGAAGCCTGCACTCCCCGAACGACGACGACCCTTCCGAGCCACTACCCTCGAAACATGAGCCAGACCGCGGCGCAGATCGTCACCTCCGCGACCCGACTGAGGCGGTTGAGCGAGGAAGCGGCCTGGCAGCTCATCCGGGCCCAGAATGCTCACGTCATCCTCGCCATTCTTCGCAGTAACTTTGTCGAATCCGGCGAGACTCGGGTGCCGGCGCCGATGCTCTTCGAGCGGATCGACGATGACGTCGTTGCGCTGAGGGGCGCCGGGTACGACCTGCCGCAGACCGCTCAGCAGTATTGCGCTGCCTGGCTGAACCGGGGATACCTGGAGCGTCGGCCGGGGGAGATCGGCGGCGACGAGACATAAGAGCTTTCCAGCGAAGCACTCGCGGCCATCGGTATCGTGTCGGACCTCGAGACGCCGCCGAAGGCCGCGACGGAGAGCCGACTCACCACGGTGATGTCGCAACTCGACCAGCTGGTGGTCGACACGGATGAGGATGTCGCCTCTCGGGTCGAGGCGCTCGAGCGCGACCGGGATCGGCTCGATGCGCGCATCGCCGCCATCCGGGACGGACGCTCCGGCACTATCGATGACCACGTCGCGCTCGAGCGGGTGCGGGACATCCTCTCGCTCGCCGACCAGCTGCCCGCCGATTTTGCCCGCGTGCGACGCGAGATCGAACGCTTGAACGTGCGCTTTCGCAAGGACATCATCGAGAACGACGGCGGTCGCGGCGATGTGCTCGAGGCCCTGTTTCGCGGCGTCGATGTGCTCGCCGAGCAGGAAGCCGGCCGCAGCTTTCAGGCCTTCTACGCACTGCTCACCGATCTCGAGCGCAGCGCCGGGCTGGATGCCGCGATCGACACGGTGCTCAGTCGATCGTTCGTCAGCGAGCTGACAACCGCGCAACAGGATTTTCTGCGGGATCTCGTTCCGAGTCTCAGCCAGCGCGGTGGCGAGGTGCACGAGGTGTACGTCTCACTTTCTCGCTCGCTTCGCAATTTTGTGCAGCGACGCGAGTACGAGGAGGAGCGCACGGTTACTCGGCTGCTCACTGTTGCCCAGCGGCGTTTCGGGGTGATCAGTGAGACCGTGCCGGTGCACCGCTTCTCGGGGTTTGAGCTCGGACTCAGCCAGTCCGAACTCTCCTCGGTGGGCCAGTGGACGCCATTCAGCGACGACGGTGAGCGGCCGCCGAGCCTCGTCGAGAACGTGGCCCACGACGTCGATCTCGCCCAAATCCTCGCGATCATC
>JANYEI010000010.1 GCA_025363205.1 Frigoribacterium sp. | reverse complement strand
AGGGTGCCCAGGCCACGATGAAGATCAGCATGATGTCGTACAACCACCCGATCGAGTTTCTGCAGAAGGCCTATCCCGACCGCTACTTCCACGTCGAGGTGAGCGGCGACGCACTCGTGGACCGCATCGACGAGGTACACGGCGTCTATCCGGGTGGCATGCTGCACATCGAGGCCCAGCACGGACGGCCGATCGGCATGCTCGCGGGTGTCTACTCCAGTGCGGAGGAGGTCTTCGCCGGCTTCGATAAGCTCACCGAGCTCGGCGTCGGCTACCACAACCCACACCAGTGGTTCGTGGACTTCGAGCCGGAACGCACGGCCGCCCTCGCGGCAACGACCGATCCGCAACGCCTGCTGAATCCGGGCAAACTCATCACGCCCACGGTGTCGACGGGATCGAAAGTCTCATGAGTGCCGGCTGCCGCGACCTGGTCAACCTGTCAGGGCCCGCCGCGGCGGCCGCGCTTACGGCCGACTCGATCCTGGTGCTGCCGACCGGGGCAATCGAACACCACGGCCCACACCTGCCGCTCTCCACTGACTTTCTGATGGCAGACCTCCTCGGGCGCGCTGTGGTCGAGTCTGCGGCATCCGCCGGGCAGGATGTCTGGCTGCTTCCGCCGCTCGCGTACACCAAGTCTGACGAGCACCACTGGGCCCCCGGCACGGTGTGGCTCACCTGGGACACTCTCATGCAGACGGTGGTGGACATCGGACGCTCGGTTGCCGCAACCCCGGCCAAGACCCTCGTCTTCTACAACGGGCACGGCGGAAACATCGCACTGCTGCAGGTGGCGCTCCGCGAGCTGCGCCGACGCTTCGGGTTGCGCACTTTCCTGATGGGTACCGGCATCACGGCGGGAGACGGCGTGGACGGCCCGGATGAGCGCGGCTTCGGCATCCACGGAGGCCACGGCGAGACATCCCTCATCCTTTACCTTCGCCCCGACCTGGTCGATATGACCCTGGCCGACCGCTGGGTGCCCGATCACATGGCGGACCTGGAATACATCAAGTTCAACGGCGGCCCGGTGAGCTTCGGCTGGTTGTCGAACGACTTCGGACCAGCGGGCGTGATCGGGGATGCGACCGGCGCGACCGCGGAGCACGGTCGCACAATCTTCGACCGCGCGGTGGCAGACGGCGTCGCCTCTCTCGCCGAGATCGCCGGATTCCGACACGAACCGTGAGCGAGCCGAGCAACCCCTGGCAGGTGGTCGAGGAGTGGCTGCCCGGCAACGACGACCCGGAACGTCCACAGATGACCCTCTCGACCGTGAGCATCACCGGGGAGCCGGATGCCCGAACGGTGCTGCTCAGCGAGTACGACTCGCGGGGGTTCTACTTTCACACCGACGCTCTTTCGCGAAAGGTCGCGGCCATCGCGGCCAATCCGGCCGTGGCGCTCACCTTCCTCTGGCCCGGATTCACGAAGCAACTCGTGGTGCAGGGCCGCGCCGAAGTCGCTGCTGCCGACGAGATCGCCGCAGTCTTCCGGGCGCGCTCGCCGTTTCTGCAGCAGCTGGCCTGGCAGAACAGCTTCGAGTTCGCCCAGTATCCGGATGACGAACGGCGCGACCGCTGGGCGGCCTTCACCGCGGAGCATTCCGACGGGGACGACCCGCCGGTCTTCGCCCAGCCCGAGAACTGGATCGGCTTCCTGGTGCGCCCAACCCGCCTGACCTTCTGGGCGAGCGGATCGGATGCCCCGAGTCGCCGCGTCGAGTACCGCGCCAGCTCGGGCGGCTGGACGGTGGCATACCTTCCCGGGTGAGCCCGCTGTGTCAATGAGAGAATCGTGGCATGTCCGCTACCCGCCTCTCCGAAGACGGCATCCGTTTCGTGACCGAGCGGCACCTCGCCACGCTCTCCACCCTCTCTGCAAACGGGTCGATCCACGCGGTGCCGGTGGGGTTCACGCTGCACGACGGCACGGCCTTCGTCATTACGACACGGGCGTCCCAGAAGGTGCTCAACGCGCGCCGATCGGGTCACGCCACGATCTGCCAGGTGGAGGGCGCGGGCTGGATCACCCTCGTCGGGCACGCGGAGGTTCTTGACGACCCGGAGAGCATCGCCCTCGCCGTGACCCGGTATGCCGCGCGCTACCGCCAGCCGCGGGTGAATCCCGAGCGAGTCGCGATCGCGGTGCGGGTGGAGCGGGTGCTGGGATCCGCGAGTTTCGTCGAGCGATGAGTCAGTACTGACGCGCTTTCGTCGCCAGCAGGATCGTGTCGATCGCCACACTGCCGTCTGCCGTGGTGCGGTGGTATCGACGGCATTCGGCGATATCGAGACCGGCCGCGGCCGAACGCACTACCTCGAGGTCGTGAAGCATGGCCGCGTCTTTCGGCCCACCGACACCGTGCTCGAGGTTCTCGCTGTCGTGGCCGATCAGGGCGAGGGTGCCGCCTGCGGCGAGGGACGCGACCGCATTCGAGATCGCTGAGCTGAGCTCTGCTGCGGGCAGCTGAAGGTAGGCGATGACCACGAGATCGACGGGCGTGGCAGAGACCCAGGTGGTGGCATCCGCCGTCACCCAGTCGAGCTCGAGGCCCGCCTCTGCCGCGCGGGTCCGACCGATCGAAAGCCCGGTCGCAGAGAAGTCGACGGCGGTGACCCTCCAGCCGAGGGAGGCGAGCCAGAGCGCGTTGCGCCCCTCGCCCGCGGCAAGGTCGATAGCGGTGCCGGGCGGCAGCGTGCCCGTGACCTGCGCGATCCAGGCGTTCGGTTCCCTCGACCAGACCGCCGTACCCGCTGCGGTGGCTTTCGCGTAGCGGTCGTCCCAGAAGATGTTGCTCATGAGGTGCCCAATTCGTCGGAGATGCGGGCGAGTGCTTCGGAAAACCAGGCCTCCCGGCCCGGGCCGGTGCCGCCGGACAGGTTGATGCCGCGAACGCCGTGGATCTGCAGCATCTCGCGCCCGAGTTCGACCGCGGCGGAAATACCCTCGGTGAAGGGATCGCGCGCGGCGAGGATGCGGTCGAGGTAGCCCTCTGGCAGCACCAGCGTCGTGAAGGTACGCAGCAGCGCCGCACTCTCGTGATCGATCACGATCGGCACGCACGCGATGAAAATCATCGCCGTACCGAGTTGTTGGGCGGTACCGAGCTGTTGGACGGCATCGATAAATTCGGCGACGGGGGCCGAACCACCGGCGTGATTGACGAAGCAGACCTCCGCCCCGGCGCGCATCTTCTCGAGAAGTCGGGCTGGCCGGCGCTCGACCGGGGGCGTGGCCGGAGATTCTCCGACCGACACGAGGTGGCCGGCGGCGCGGGCCAGCGCCGCCGTCTCGGTGGAGTCGAGGTCGAAGACGGGCGCGGCATCCGGTCTGCTTCCGGTGTCAGTGTGGTCACCGGTGACACAGTGCACGCCGGCGACCGCCACGTGGGCGAGGCCGGCGAGCTCTCCCTCCAGCGCTACCCGGTTGCGGTCCCGGCAGTTCACTCCGGCCCAGACAGGAAGGCCCGCGGACTGGATCAGGTGCGCGCGATAGCTCGGCGGAAACTGCAGGCGGGCTGCCCCCGCATCTCCGGCGAGCACGGCATCCACGCGACCGGAGAGGATGCCGGCGCACTCGGCGATCGAGGCGGCGTCGAGAGCGCGGGCGGGGAAGTCGGCGACGACGACCGGCCGGGTGGCCAGGAGTGCTCGCATCCGCATCGCTCCGGCGGATGCAACGGGCTCGAGCACCGGATCGGCCGCGCCCGGCTCCACCGACCGCTCGATCCCGTGCCAGCGCACGGTTGGCAAATCAAGGAACATACACCGTGCCGGAGACACCTCGCAGCTGCCATCGAGCTCGACCCCACCGCAGGGGCCGTACTCCATGTGCTTGGGGCACTCCGCCAGTAACGCGATCGTCATCACCTCATTATTCCGGTGCATCCTTCGGAATGATGAAAACTCCCGGCGTATCAGGGAAGCAGCGGATGACCGCACGGTTCGAGTGGGTCGTGCAGGCGGCATCCGCTCGTATCGACAGCCCCCGCGCGTACTATCGAGCCGAGCAGCAGAAGTGTTGCACCGCCTGCCGAAAAAATACTTGACCGCGGAAACACCGCCGTCAGTCGAGTTAGGAAGAATCCGGAGATGGCTATGATCCTGAGCGGCACCCCCAATGGCGTAAGCGAGTCGTGCCTCGCACACAGGTTCTCCACCCCGCACTGGCGCGCATCAGCGAGCCGCGCATCAGCGAGCCTCGCATCAGCGAGCCTCGCATGATCGACAGCACCGGGCTTTCCCTGGCCACCCTCGCTGCGGCGGATGCGCGCTGGCTCGAACGCACCGTCGAACTCGCCACCCTCAACATCGACAACGGCGGCGGACCCTTTGGTGCGCTGATCGTGCGTGATGGGTCGCTTGTCGCCGAGGGGCAGAATCGCGTGACTGCCGATCTCGATCCGACCGCGCATGCCGAGGTGGTCGCCATCCGCGCGGCCTGCCAGGTGGAGCAGTCGTTCTCGCTGGCCGGGGCGACGCTCTACTCGTCCTGCGAACCGTGTCCGCTCTGCCTCTCCGCCGCCCTGTGGGCCCGGGTCGATCGAGTGGTGTTTGCCGCAGACCGGCACGATGCCGCCCGCGGAGGTTTCGACGACCTGGAATTTTACGAACTGTTCGCCCGCGAGCGAGACACCTGGCAGCTCCCGGTGGTCTCGATGCGCATTCCGCAATCTCCCGTGCCCTTCGACGCCTGGCTGGCGAACGAGGCCCGCACGGACTACTGAGCAGGGCAGCACGGTTCTCCGGCAGCGGTCAATCGAACCGCACGAACGCCCGAAGTGGCCCGCCGGCAGCAACGGCGGCCTCGGAATAGCCGAGTGATTCATAGAACCGGCGTTGTGCAGGCTCATTATCGGTGAGCAACACCTTCTGACGCACGGTGGCGTAGGGTTCGAGCGCTGCCTGCACCAGCGCGCGTCCCACACCGTGGCCCTGGTGAGAGGGTTTCACGAGAACATCCTGCAGATAACAGATGGTCGCATTGTCCGACACGACCCGTGCCAGCCCGATGAGCACAGCGCTGTCCCTCGCGATCACCAGGGTGGATGATCCAGCCAGGGCACGCCGAAGCGTACCGACATCTCGGGTGTAGACCGACCAGCCCACCGAATCGTAGAGCTCGATCAATTCGTCGATATCGACCTGATCCGATGTAACGACATCGATGGTTGTCACAGCGGTTCCTTCCCGGGCCCGCGGCTGCTGCGATCGGTCGAGTGCGCGAACGGTTTCAGCATCAGAGGCAGGTGATAGCTCGAGGATCGCAATCGGCCCGTCGCGCTGTTCGGCGAGGGGCAGCCGGATCTTCTGCCTAACATTACCCATGACCACGCTGACCGGAATCGTGCTCGCGGCGGGTGCCGGCTCGCGCCTCGGGCGCCCGAAGGCACTGATGCGAAACGCGGATGGCGAGCCCTGGGTCGCCCGGGCCGCCCGGCTGTTGCGCGCCGCGGGCTGCAATCACGTGCTCGTGGTGCTCGGAGCAGCTGCCGCCGAGGCGACCGATCTTGTGCCCGCCGACAGCGACATCCTGGTCGTGGAAAACTGGGCCGACGGAATGGGCGAGTCCCTGCGCCAGGCTCTGTGCGCCGCCCTCGCAGGCGCAGCCCCCGCAGGCGCCGCCCCCGCAGACGCCGCCCTCATCACTCTCGTCGATCTGCCCGACCTGCCCCTCGAGGTCGCGAACCGCATACTGGCCAATCCGATCGATGACAACACACTGACACAAGCAGTATTCGGAGGGGTGCCGGGCCATCCGGTGCTGATCGGACGCGCTCACTTGGCTGGCATCATCCCGACTCTCGTCGGTGACCGCGGAGCGCGCGACTATCTTGTGGCGCACGGTGTGACCGAGGTGGAGTGCGGCGACCTGTTCGACGGCCACGACATCGACCGACTTTCGCCGTAAAGCGCAGAACCGATAGTCCAGTCAGGGTCCGGAAAATGTGATGGACTCGACCCCGTGCGCATGAATCTGACCAGTTACGTCGCCATCGGTGACAGTTTTACCGAGGGCGTCGGGGACGATCTGCCCGACGGACGTGTTCGCGGCTGGGCCGACCTGGTGGCCCTCGGGCTCGCCGCGGCGTGCACGGAGCCGGTCACCTACGCGAACCTCGCCATTCGGGGTCGGCTGCTCGCCCCGATCATCACCGGGCAGCTTGACGCCGCTCTCGCGCTCGCGCCCGCGCTGCTGAGCATCAATGGCGGTGGTAATGACATCCTGCGGCCGAGGGTCTCCATCGGAGCGATCGCCGATCAGCTCGAGGCAGCGGTCGACCGCGCGGTGGCGAGCGGCGTGCACGTCATCCTGGTGAGCGGCGCCGATCCGACGCGCCACATTCCGCTCGGATCCTTCGTGCGCGCGAGGGGAGACCAGCTCGCGGCATCAATTCGGGATCGCCTCCCGAAGCAGCACGTGACTTTCGTCGACAACTGGGCCGACACCGAGCTCGGGCAGTTGCCCTACTGGTCTCGCGACAAGCTGCACCTGAACCCGGTCGGGCACGCGCGAGTCGCCGGCAACGTGCTCGCGGCGCTCGGAGTGCCGATCGCGGATGTATCACGCTCCGGGATTGCAGCGGAACCGCACGAACGCACGGCCGCCTACTGGCGCCGGTACGTGCTGCCGTGGATAGGGCGTCGGCTCAGCGGCCGCTCGTCCGGCGATAACCGGGAGCCGAAGATCGCTACCCTGCAGCCGGTGGAGCGACCGCAGCTCGACTGACGCAGCTCGACGGGCATCGCTCGACGGGCGCTCTTACGCCAGCGACTCCCCCACCGCGATGAGGGCGATGTCGGTGTTCGGCGGTCCGACGAGGCACAGGCCCACCGGAGCGCCCTCCACCGTCAGCGCTGGAACGCTCAGGGCCGGCCGGCCGGCGATACCGGCGACGCAGGTGAGGCGCAGCGTGCTCTGGCGCACCTGCTCGAGCGTGTCCGCATCCGCTGTCGTCGACGGGGCGGTGGACGACGCGGACGGCAGCAGCAGCACCCGGTTACCGACGATTGACTCGATGCGCTCCCTGGCAAGCTCCAGCGCCTGGCTCGCAAAGGACCGGGTCTCGGGGTCGACCGTCGCGCCGAACGCGAACCGTGCCGCGATCTCCTCGCCGAGCGCACCCGGATGCGCGGTGATCCACTCGCCGTGGGTTGCCCACGCTTCCGCGGACTGCACCGTGCGGAAGATCTCGTGCAGGTCATCGATGTCGGGCAGCGTCACCTCGACGAGATCCTCGGTGAGTCCGGCCTCGGCCAGTCGGGCGAGAGCCGCGGCGAAGGCATCCCGCACACCGGGCGAGGCCAGCGCAACGAGTGCCGGAGCGACCGCAAAACCACCGGTCACAGCCGCCCGGCCGGTGCGTCCAAGAGAGGCGGATGCCGCGGCGCGCAGCGTCGACGCGTCACGGGTCATCCAGCCCACCGTGTCAAAGGAGGGGGCGAGCCCGAGCAGCCCGTCACGCGCGACGGCATCGTGCGTCGTGCGGAGGCCCCACAGTCCCTGGTACGACGCTGGGACGCGGATCGATCCCCCGGTATCCGTTCCGAGACCGATCGAGACCTGGCCCGAAGCGACCGCGGTTGCCGGTCCGCTCGAGGAGCCGCCGGGGATCGCCCCGGGGACCGCGGCGTTCGGCGGGGTGCCGTAGTGGGAGTTCTTGCCGGCGACGCTGTAGGCGAATTCGTCAGTCTGAGCGATACCCTGCACCGCGGCACCCGCGGCGAGCAGCGCCGTGACGGCCGCGGCGTGCGAGACAGTGCGCGGCGATTCGGCGAGATAGGCCGGAATCCCGGCCCCGACGGCGAATCCGGCCACGTCGAAGAGGTCTTTCACCGCGACGGTCTCGCCGACAAGCGGTCCGTCCACCGAGCCGGTGACGAGCGGGCTGCCGACGACTCGCCAGATGGATGCCGCGATCGCCGGCGCCGGAACGCTGAGGTGAGCGGCCTCGATCAGCCAGGTGGCATCCCCGTCATTGGTGGAGCTGCGGTGCCAGAGTTGGGTCTGCTGTCCCCGGCCGCCGCTGGCAGGAAGGATCACGGCCACGATGAGCGCACGGTCGTTGCCGAGGTCGCGCACGTGGAGGTCGCCGATGGCGCGGGCGACAGCCCCGTCGCGCCCCTCGCGGAACGCGCTGATCTCGTCGTGCCCGACCAGGATGCCGCTCGTATCACCGCGCAGGGTCTCATCACCCGGCGCGAAAAAACGGTCGAGCGTCTCGACCTCATTGGCCATGAGAGCCCGCTCATACTCCCAGAACGCGTCGAGGAGACCGTCTGGAGCAGTTCCTTTTACAACACTGTCAGTCACGATCTGCCGCCCTAATCTTTGCGTGAACGCCTTTCACGATGTCCACGACCTGCGAGATGTTGAAGTTGGTCGCCGCTTTGGGGTACGCCTGGGCGTGTGCGGCGTCGAGAGAGAATTTGGCCTGCACGAGAGCGATCGTCCCCATGGGACCGCGCACGGATCGGCTGGCGGGCAATGCGGCGCGCGGATCGGGCCGATGCCGGGCTGGAGCACCCAGTTCTGCATGCCGCTCTCGCTTTCGATTCTGTCGACCACACCGCAACAAGTGCCACCTAAACCCTACAGACGGTGTAAACGAGCGAGGCAACGCCATGCCGGGGCACAGATCGACGCCGTCACACTCCGAGAGCGTATATCGAGACCTCGGTCTCGGGCAGTGTGAACCAGACCGGCAGTCCCGGACTGAGCCCGAGGGCCGCGGCGCGCCCCGGTGAGATATCGGCGGCCATCGACGCAGAGCGCACCCGAACGCTGTCTCCGCGCGGCTCGAGATCCTTCACGATCACCGCAAATGCGTTGGGGACATGCGGTTGTTCGACCTGTACGCCCACCGCGGAGGGCCGGGTAGCTGCGGCGGCGGGGGCGCCAATTACGCCCGTGCCCGGCCCGTCGACCAGAGTGCCGTCCGGCATGCGAAGCCCGGTTGCGGTGCGCACCCCGGTGAGCAGGTTGAGGCCGGCGAGCCGCGCAGTGAACGGATGCCGCGGCCGCTGCAGCACCTCGGCCGTCACCCCCTGCTCCACGATCACTCCGTCGCCAAGCACGACCACCCTGTCGGCGAGGGTCAGGGCGTCAAGCACCTCGTGCGTCACGAGGATCGCGGTGCGGCCGGAGAGTACCGCGCGAAGCATGCGCCGCAGGGTGGGGGCGACGGCCACGTCGAGCGCGGCGAGCGGTTCGTCGAGCAGTAGCAGCCGCGGTTCGGGCGCAAGGGCGCGCGCGATCGCTACTCGTTGGGCCTGTCCGCCGGAGAGTTGTGCGGGTCGGCTGGCCGAAAGCTCCGCCGCCTCCACCGCCGCGAGCCAGTGGTGAGCGGATGCCCGCGCCTCTGCCCGAGACCGGCCCGCGCTGCGTGGCCCAAAGGCCACATTCTCGAGGGCACTGAGGTGCGGGAAGAGCAGCGGTTCTTGGGCAAGCAAAGAGATCCCGCGCTGGTGCGGGGGCAGCCACTGCCCGCGGTCGAGGTCGAAGAGCGATTTTCCGTCGAGGCGGGCGCTGCCCGAATCGGGTCGGAGCAGGCCGGCGAGGATCGACAGCAGGGTCGACTTACCCGCGCCATTCGGGCCAAGAATCGCCAGGGTCTCACCCTCGGCGACCTCGAGGCGCACGTCGAAGCCGCGCTCGGCGATGCGCGCATCCAGGTGCAGTGTCACTGGGCGACTCGCCCCGGTCGTGAACCGGGAGCGGTGCGCAGCGTCAGCCCCACCACCACGAGGGAGACGATCACCAGCACGAGAGACAGTGCCACGGCGGCATCCGGATCGATCTCCCGCTGCAGGTAGATCTCCAATGGCAGGGTGCGCGTGACCCCCTGGAGGCTGCCGGCAAAGGTGAGAGTCGCGCCGAATTCACCGAGGGCCCGCGCGAATGACAGCACGGCTCCGGAGAGCAGGGCGGGCAGCACGAGTGGCAGCGTGATGCGCCGCAGAACGGTCGTTGGCCGGGCACCGAGCGTTGCCGCGACTGCCTCATAGCGGGTGCCGGCCAGGCGAAGGGCGCCCTCGAGACTCAGGACAAGGAAGGGCAGGGCCACGAAGGTCTGGGCGATCACGACGGCCACCGTCGAGAAAGCTACCGAGATGCCGAGTACCTCCAGCGGGCGCCCGAGCAGCCCCTGCCGGCCGAATGCGGCGAGAAGCGCGATGCCGCCGATCACCGGCGGCAGCACCAGCGGCAGCAGTACGATGGTGCGCACGAGCCGCTGGCCGGGAAAGCTGGTGCGGCCGAGCACGAGCGCCATCGGCACCCCGAACGCCACGCAGAGAATCGTCGCTGCGACCGAGGTCCGCAGGCTCAGAAGCAGGGCCGCGACGGATGATTCGCTCGAGACCAGCGCAACGAATCCGCCCCAGTTCACCCGGGACGCCATCGCGACGAGCGGCACAAGCACGAAGGCCGCCCCGATGAGTGCGATCACGATCACCCAGCGCGGCACTCCCGAGAACGACGCGCGGCGCGTGCCCGCGACATCCATGATCACGGGGCTCCGAAGCCCGCCGCCGCCAGCACCGCGCGTCCGACCGTGCCGGTGACATACTCCACAAAGGCCGTTGCGACCTTCGAATTTTTGCTCGCTGCGATCGTGGCGATCGGGTAGGTGTTCACCGCCGTGCTCGACTGCGGGAACGGGATGCCCGTCACGCGGGAGCCGGCACCCTTCACGTCGGTGACATAGACGAGTCCGGCATCCGCCTCTGCAGACGAGACCTTGCCAAGCACGTCGGTGACCGCATTCTCCTCGCTCACCGGGGTGAGCTTCACGCCGGTGGCGGCCTCAATGGCGACCGTTGCTGCACCGCAGGGCACTGCCGGTGCACACACGACAGTTTTCACGCCGGGCCTCGCGAGGTCGGCGAAGGTGGCGATCTTCGCCGGATTGCCCGGGGGCACGGCGATTTCCAGCATGTTAGTTGCGAAGTTCACCGGGGAGCCCACCAGTGTCGACACCTTCGCCATGTTCTTCGCGTCGGCCGAGGCGAAAACGTCGGCGGGCGCTCCGGCGGTGATCTGGGCGACGAGGTCGGCGGATCCGGCAAAGCTCGTCGTAACGGTGACGCCCGGGTGCGCGGCCTCGAACTTCGCGGCGAGCGCACCGAAGGTTTTGGTGAGGGATGCCGCGGCGAACACCGTAACCGACCCGCTGAGCGAATCCTTGGTGGGTGCCACCGACAGCGCTGGAGCGGGCGATGACGCCGAACATCCCGCGGTTGCGAGGAGGATGCCGACCGCGAGGGTAGCGAGGAGCTTCTTCTTCATTGGTGTCCCCTGGGGGTCTCGATGATTACCGTCGTGGCTTTCACGACGGCGATTGCCACGGATCCGAGCTCGAGCCCCAGGTCGCGAACCGCTTCGCTGCTCATCAGCGAAACCACCCGATGCGGGCCGCACTGCAGCTCCACCTGTGCCATCACGGTGTCCATCACGATGTTCGTGACGAGGCCGACAAAACTGTTGCGGGCCGAGCGGGCGACGCCGGAGGGGTCATCCGGCAGCACCGCGTTTTCCCGCGCGAGCATGGCAAGGGCGAGGCCGTCGACGACGGCGCGCCCCGACTCGTCTTTCTCGGCAACGAGAGTGCCGTTGTCGACCCAGCGGCGCACGGTGTCGTCGCTCACTCCCATGTACAGGGCGGCGTCCTTTATCCGTATCTGCGGCATAGGAGCCATGTTACTTCCGTTTTAGCGGACTTGGCTGCCCCTCTACGCTGGGTCCATGGAACCCTCTGGCTCTTTTCCGGCGGTGCGAGTCGCCACCATCGATGACCTCGACGGCGTCGTCGCCACACTCACCTCGGCGTTCTTCGACGATCCGCTGTGGGGACCGGCTTTCCCCGATCTCACTCACCGCGAAGCCCAGGCCTCCGCACTCTGGCGCCTTTTTGCTGGCTCCGCACTGCGCTATCCCTTCACCTATCTCACCGAAAACACCGAATCAGTGGCGGTGTGGATACCGCCGGGCGGTATCGACCTGACCGAAAACGAGTCCCTCGGGTTTGAGTCCTTCCTCGTCGACCTGGTGGGTGAAGAGGCGGCGAAGGGCATCATGGTCATTTCGGCGCAGTTCGAGGAGGTTCGCCCGACCGAGCCGCACTTTTACCTCAGCCTGCTCGCCACCCACCACGACCACCGCGGTAGAGGACTGGGCATGGGCCTGTTGCGCGAGAACCTGGAGCGCATCGATGCTCTCGGCGGGGCCGCCCACCTCGAATCGTCCAACCCGGTCAATGATGCGCGATACCGCAGCGTCGGATTCGAGCGGCAGGGCGAGTTCACCGTCGCGTCGGGTCACATCATCACCACCATGTGGCGGTCGGCCCGATAGCGCAGGTGAGCAGGGCGACGTCAACGGCCTAGCTCCCACCCACACCTGCAAGAATCGAAGGATGCCAGCATCCCCGCCGCCAGCAACCCCGCCGCCGACCGGCACGAATAGCGGCCGATACTCCCGTCAGGTCGCGCTTCCCGGCTTCGGACCGGAGGCCCAGCGAAAGCTAACGGACGCTCGCGTGCTCGTGATCGGCGCTGGCGGGCTCGGTAGCAGCGTGATTCCGGCACTGGCCGCTGCGGGCGTCGGAACCATCGGCATCATCGACGACGACACGGTGGAGCTCAGCAACCTGCATCGCCAGCTGGCCCACGGCATCGCGGATGTCGGACGCGCCAAAGTGCACTCGGCAGCCGACACGGTGGCGGACATCGATACCGCGACCGTGGTGAACGCCCTCGACGGGCGCCTCACCGCCGACATGGCGCTTGAACTCTTCGCCGGCTACGACCTGGTCGTGGACGGCAGCGACAACTTCCCCACCCGCTACCTCGCCAACGACGCGGCGGCGCTCACCGGCATTCCTCTCGTTTGGGGCGCTGTCTCGCAGTACGCCGGACAGGCCGGGGTCGCCTGGGCTGCACGCGGGCCGCAGTACCGCGACCTCTTCCCCGCTCCCCCACCGCCGGGGTCCGTGCTTTCCTGCGAGGCCGGCGGCGTGCTGCCGAGCGTCGTCGCCGTGATCGGGTCGATCATGGCCAGCGAGGTCGTGAAAATCATCACCGGTATCGGAACTCCCCTCATCGGGCGGGTCACCACCTTCGATGCCCTCACCGGCGCATTCCGCGAGCTCGCCTACGCGCAAGATCCGACGGCCGCAGCGATTACCGAGTTGATCGATTACGAGCTGTTCTGCGGCATCCCGAATGCGATATCCGTGGATGAACTGGCCACCTCCCTCGGCGCGGTCACCCTCATCGACGTTCGCGAGCCCTGGGAAGCTGCGATCGCGAGTCTGCCCGGGTCGACGCTGCTGCCTCTCGGATCGCTCGAGACTAACCTCGCCGGAATCGAGCGCTCGAAACCGGTAGTCGTCTACTGCCACGCGGGTATCCGCTCGGCGAGCGCCGTCGCGCTCCTCGGCGAGCACGGCATCCCCGCCCGCAGCCTCGACGGCGGCATCGACGCCTGGTCCCGCCGCATCGACCCGAGTGTCGCGAGGTACTGAGGTGTCGCGAAGTACTGAGGTTTCGCCAAGTACTGAGGTGTCACACCGCACCGTCGACGAGTATGCGGCCCACGTTCGCGCCCTCATCACGCCGGCCCTGCCGACCGGTCTCGACACCGTTGCCGTCGGGGCGGCCCTTGGGCGCGTGACCGCGGCCGCCATCCTCTGTCCCGTGGATCTGCCGCTCTTTCGCAACTCGCAGATGGACGGGTTCGCCGTCGTTGCGGCAGACCTCGCCACCCTTCTGCTCACCAGCCTGCCGGTAACCCTGCCGATCGTCGGAGAAGTCGCAGCCCGACCCGGGACTCCCCCACCTCTCGTCTCGGGCACCGCGGTGCGCATCATGACCGGTGCCGTCGTGCCGGAGGGAGCGGATGCCGTCGTGCCGGTCGAGGACACGTCGTCAACCGCCGACACGGTCACCGTCACCCGCGCCCGCGCCATCGGCGAATACGTGCGCGAGCGCGGCAGCGACCTGCGTGCCGGGGACCCCCTGCTTCCGGCCGGACTCCGCCTCGCCTCCCGCCACCTCGCCGCGCTCGCCGCCGCGGGCATCGAAGAGATCGAGGTGCGCCGCCGCGTGCGGATCGTCGTGATCAGCACCGGCGCCGAGCTCGCGCCATTAGGGCGGAGAGCCGAGCCTGGCGAGATCTACGACTCCAACAGCACGGCACTCGAGTCCGCCGCGACCGCCTGCGGTGCCGAGGTGACCTACGCGATCCATCCGGTCGAGGATGCGGTCTCGCAGTTTCGAGAAACCATGGTGTTCGGTGTCGCAAATGCCGACCTCATCCTCACCTCCGGCGGAATCTCGATGGGTTCCTACGAGGTGGTCCGCGAGTTTTGGCACGCCAACGGCGGCGAGAACGGCCACATTGCGATGCAGCCAGGCGGGCCCCAGGCATCCGGCGTCTTCAACGGCGTGCCGGTGATCAGCTTTCCCGGTAATCCCGTGAGCACCCAGCTCTCCTTCGAGGTCTTTGTCGCGCCGATCCTGCGGGAGGCCGCCGGCCTTCCGGCCGCGCGCCGCCAGACGCGCACGCTCATCGCCGACCTGCGGTCCGCTGCCGGCACTCGCCAGTTTTTGCGCGGGCGCGCCCTGCCCGATGGTCGAGTGGAGGTCGTGGGTGGCCCGAGTTCCCACCTCGTGGCCGGCCTCGCGGCATCCGATCTGCTTCTCGACATTCCGGAAGGCATCACCGAGCTGAAAGCGGGCGACCCCGTGGAGACGATCGACCTGTGAGCGGCAACGGTAACTCCCTCAGCCATCTCGACTCCGACGGTCGCGCCCGCATGGTGGATGTCGGCGACAAGGCCATCACCGCCCGCACCGCGACCGCGACCGGTCGATTCATCACCACGCCGGCGGTCATCGCGCTCGTGCGCGCCGACGGACTTCCCAAGGCCGATGTGCTCGCCACCGCGCGGATCGCCGGCATCTCGGGGGCGAAGAAGACCAGCGAACTCATCCCGCTCTGCCACCAGGTGCCGCTCTCCTCGGTGAGCATCGACTTTTTCATCACGGATGACTCGATCCTCGTCTCGGCGACGGCGAAGACAATCGGCCAGACCGGGGTCGAGATGGAAGCCCTCACCGCGGTGACGATCGCTGGGCTCACCCTTCACGACATGGTGAAGGCGGTCGATCCAACCGCCGAACTCGGCGAGATCCGGCTCGAATCGAAGACCGGCGGCAAGCGCGGGCACTGGTCGCGGCACGGCGGATCTGCGCCGGTCCGACTCAGACCCGGCACCGCCGCCGTCGTCGTTGCGTCCACCGGAGGAGCCGCCGGAACGCGTGAAGACACCACCGGACCGGTGATCGCGGACTGGCTCGCCGGGCACGGTTTCGCGGTCGACGCGGTCACCGTGGTGGCGGATGCCGACATCGCCACCGAACTCGGCCGGGTCGTGGCATCCGCTCCCGCCGTCATCATCACGACCGGCGGCACCGGTCTCAGCCCCACCGACCGCACCCCGGAAGCCACCCGCGCACTGCTTGATCGCGAGCTCCCCGGAGTGGCCGAGGCGATCCGCGCACGCGGGCTCGCTGCGACCCCGACCGCGGCGCTCAGCCGCGCGGTCGCCGGCACCGCCAACGGCACCGTTGTCGTGAACCTGCCCGGATCCACCGGCGGGGTGCGCGATGGTCTCGCAGTGCTCGAGGGGCTGCTCGAACACCTCGTCGCGCAGATCGCCGGGGGTGGCGCCCATGGGTAACGACATCCTCGCGCTCATCTCGGTCGAGCCGATCGATACCACCGCCATCGAGAACTTCGTGATGGATGACGAGAAGGGCGCCCTCGTCACGTTCCGCGGCGTGGTGCGCAACCACGACCACGGGCTCGCTGTCGTCTCGCTGGAATACTCCGCCCACCCGGATGCCGCGCGCTTCCTCAAGGACTGCTGCCTCACGATCGCGACCGAGACCGGCCTCCGTGTGGCCGCCGCGCATCGCATCGGGCCGCTCGTGGTCGGCGATGTCGCGCTCGTCGCCGCAGTCTCTGCAGCTCACCGCGGAGAGGCTTTCTCGGCCTGCGAGCGCCTCGTCGACCTGATCAAGCAGACCGTGCCGATCTGGAAGCGCCAGCATCTGGCCGATGGCGCCACCGAGTGGGTCGGTCTGTAGAAGTGTCGGAACGCACGGGGACCCACCGACAACGTTCCGGGCGATCAGGCGGCGTAGTGCAACGTCACGAATGCCCAGGATGCCACTGCCCCAAGTGCTCCGACGACCACGCGCACCCGGCGGGAACGGTGCCAGGGCACAAAGATCACCAGCGCAGCAGTCACGAGTCCGGCTCCGACGATGAAGGCGACCACAGCGCCGGGGTCCGCCGAGAGTCCGAACCCACCGCCGCTGCACCCGCTTACCCCGCAGCGGCTGATCTTGGCTCCCAGGATGGATTGTAGGTCGATCAACACGGCGACCACTGCAATCCATAGAAGGTGCAGCAGCCGGCGCCGGTCGCCTGTGGCCACCGCGCTTCCGCTCATGGAAGAGTCCTCATTGTTCGACACCCTACCGGCTGCGTGGATGCTGCCCGGGATGGTGCATTCGACCTCCGGTCACTTCGTTCCCGTTCAATTAGTTACTTGGCGTCAAGTAGTCACCTGACGTTCACCTTCGGGCACTTCACGACAACCCCTCCGCGGTCCACTATAGAAGCACGATTCCGGCCAGTGGAGGCGCTTCCCAATGAAACTCACTCGAACAAAGAAGACGATCATTGCGGGCATCGCAGCCCTCGCAACAATGGCGGGAGTCGGCCTCGTCGCGGCGCCCGGCTTCGCATCCGGCGCAGACGACAATCACCGCAGCGAGTTCCACGCCCCCAAAGTGGGTCACGTGTGGACCATCATGCTCGAGAACAAGTCCTACGAGTCCACCTTCACCGGGCTCAACCAGAACGACTACCTGTGGAAGACGCTCCCCTCCTACGGAGAGCTGCTCACCCAGTACTACGGCACCGGACACTACTCGCTCGAC
>JANYEI010000258.1 GCA_025363205.1 Frigoribacterium sp. | reverse complement strand
AAGTAGCGGATTTGGTTCGCGTGGGGTGTCACGTCGGTCGCACGGATCAGCGACTCGAGGTCAGCGGGGTCGAAGTTCGAGACGCCGATGGAGCGCGAACGGCCGTCGGCAAGAATCTTCTCAAATGCCCGCCACACCTCGATATTCCCGTCTCGGCAGTCCTTCCCCATCTCTGACCAGGGCCAGGGAGCGTGGATCAGATAAAGATCAACGTAGTCGAGGCCCAGAGCCGAAATCGTCGTCTCAAAGCTGAGCTCCGCCTCGCGGCGGCTCTTGACTTCGGCCGGCAGTTTGGTGGTCACAAAGATCTGGTCGCGTGGGATCCCGCTGTCGCGAATCGCCCGGCCGACGCTCGGCTCGTTGCCATAGGCCCGCGCGGTATCGATATGGCGGTAACCGGCATGGATGGCGGCGGCGACTGCATCGTAGGCCACCGGGCCGTCGGGGATCTGCCACGTGCCGAAGCCGATTCGGGGGATTTCGACGCCGTTCGACAGGGTGAAGGTATCGGTAACTGCAGGCATGATTTTCTCCCTGAGAGGACTGCGCGAGTGCGGTTTCGACCGCCCTGGCTGCATATTCCCGGACGTGCTTACACAAAGAGTCTAATTCGAGGGCAGCGTCGGTCGAAAGAGATACGTCCGCCACGGTTCGTCGTCTGTCGTCTCGTCGATGATGATGTCCTCCCACCCTGACCCGTTACTTGCGCGCATCGGTCACGCGTGTAAACGTTGGACGATGACTGTGCTCGGCGCCGTGTTCCTCCCGCAGCTTCCACCAGAACGACTGCGGGACGTCGCTGTCGCGGCGGATCGCGCCGGACTCGAGGAGTTGTGGCTGTGGGAAGACTGTTTCCTCGAGGGCGGGTTGACTGCAACGACCGCGGCACTGGCATGGACGGATCGACTGCGGGTCGGGATTGGCCTGCTGCCCATTCCCCTGCGGAATGTCGCAGTGACGGCTATGGAGATCGCGACCGTTCAACGATTGTTCCCTGGTCGATTTCACGCCGGAGTGGGCAGTGGAGTCCCGGATTGGATGGTGCAGGTGGGCGCTGGAGTCTCCTCGCCGCTCACCCTGATGCGCGAATACGTGCCTGCCCTTCGCTCCCTGTTGCGAGGGGAGGAGGTCAGTGTCGAGGGCAAATTCGTGAAGCTAGATCGGGTCAAGCTCGACTGGCCGCCGAGGGAGACAGTTCCGATCTTGGTGGGAACCGGAGGGCCGAAGGGCCTCGCCTTGTCGGGAGAGTTGGCAGACGGCACGATTCTCACGGGAGGAACTACCCCTGATGGTGTGCGCAACGCTCGTGCCCAGATCGACGAGGGACGCGCGCGCGCTGGCCGAACGGATGCCCACCGGGTGACCGTTTACGTGCTGGCCGCGACCGGCCCGGGAGCGCTCGCCCGATGGGAGGCAGAGTGTCGCCGCTGGAATTTCGACCCCTCAGACGATGTCGGAGTCGCTGGGGACGCCCCCGCGATCGCCGCCGCCGTAAAGCGATGGGCGGATGCCGGCGCCGATACGGTTGTGTTCCAGCCGACTTCCGACGACCCGGATCCCATCCGGTTTATCGAGTTCATCGCGAGTGAGGTGCGACCTCTCGTCGACGCGTGACCCTCAGATCACCGGTGCACCAGAGGGCATGCCTTTCGTTTGGGCACTGGCGAAATCGAAGATAGGAGAACGCGAAGCCGCCGATTCCATTAGGAATCACTCATCTAGAGGGTCGGCACGCGAGGAACCCGGTTGCCCAGTCGCGCCACCAGCTCCCGCTCGTCGGCATTCACCAGTTGGTAGTCCCGCACGACCACCCGACCGGCCACGACCACGTGCTTCGGCCGCCGCCCGGGATTCGCCCACAACAGGCCGGCCACCGGGTCGGCGACACCCGCATCCGCGACCCCCGAGACATCCCAGAGGCAGAGATCCGCGGCCGAACCAGGCCGAAGAGTGCCAAGTTCCGGCCGTCCGAGACCGACAGCCGACCCCGCCGTCGCCATGCCGAGTGCCTCGCGCGCCGAGATCGGCGGGCCGACGAGCGGCGCCACCTGCATCGCGAGCCGGGCATCCGCCAGAAGGTGTCCCGCATCGTTGCTGCCGCCACCACTGGTGCCGAGACCCACCGTGATGTCGGCGGTCCTCAGCGCCGCGACCGGCGCGATGCCCCAGCCCATCGGCAGGTCGCAGCCCGGAGCGTGCGTCGCAGTGATCCCGGATGCCGCGAGCCTGCGGATCTCGTCCTCGGTCACGTCACAGAGGTGCGCGAGTGTCACCCCCGGCTCAAGCCAGCCCCAGTCCTCGAGCAGATCGATCGGGCGTTTTCCGTACCGCTCAAGCGCGATCACGACATCCACCTGTTCATTGGCTTGCGTACGCCGACGCAGCCCGTACTTCGCAGCGATCCCGGCAAGCAGCTCGAAGGTCTCCCGGCTGTCGCTGTGCACTCCGGCCGGTCCGACGGCGAGCTGCAGCATCCCATCAGCGGTACGCGGCAGCAGTGCCTGCACGATGGCCTCGGCGGAGAGTGCGGCCTCCTGGGGATCGTCCCGGGCCGATCCGCGCACAAAGACCAGCCTGCCGCCGAGGAATCGCGCCGCATCCGCGGTTGCGGTGGCGATGGCGACACCGCTCGTGTCGCTGCCGCCTGTGTCGCTGCCGCCCGGCCAGGTGAGGTGATGATCGGCGACGGTCGTGACCCCGCAAAGCAGTCCCTCCGCGACGCCGACGGATGCCGCGGCGTGCGCCAACTCGGCATCCACCCCCGCGCGGGCATAGGCCGCCGCCATCGTGGGCAGCCAGTCCTTCATGGCGACGCCTCGGGTGCCTGGCAGAGTGCGGAAGGCGGACTGCAGCAGGTGGTGGTGCGCGTTGACGAGACCGGGCGTGACGACGCATCCGCTCGCATCAAGAGTCTCATCCTGGTCGCCGGCGATGACTGTTTCGGTGGATCCCGCAGGGCGGCCAGCCGAAACCATGCCTTCCCTCAGCACGAGATCGCCGTCGCGTTCGGTCGATTCGTCGACGACGATCCGGGTGGCGCGGGTGATTGTCAGCATGGGGATTTTCTCTCGTTCACGTGTGTGCGGCGCATGACGCCACAGGCCCTGCGCCCTTCCGCCCCGCACGGGATGTGCGGCGCGAACAAACGGGAGGCTGCTGCACAGCCTGCCGTAACCGCCCCGTGATGCGCATATGCGATTCTGAAGTCATGTTCGAGATCGCAGACCGCCTGCTCGCCGCCGTCGCCACGGGGCGCCGACTGGCCGTGGCCACGGCGGTCTCGATCGACGGCAGTGCTCCGCGCACCGTCGGTACTTCGATGGCGTTCGACGGCACATCCGTGATCGGCAGTATTGCGGGCGGATGTGTCGAGGGCGCTGTGGTCGAGGCCTGCGAACTCGTGCTTGCCGATGGCATCCCGCAAACGGTCGAGTACGGCGTGAGCGACGAGTCGGCCTTCTCGGTCGGGCTCACCTGCGGAGGACAGTTGCGCATTCATGTGCAGCTCCTCACCGAGGATCTCATCGAGGCGCTTCGCGAACAGCGTGACCTCGAGGTCTGCGCGGGCTTCACCGAACGTGCCCCGGTCGGCCGGCACCTGATCGTGTTCGGCGCAATGGAGTTCTCAGCGGCGCTGTCGGCGGCGGCGCAGGTGCTCGGATACCGCGTCACCCTCTGCGACCCGCGCTCCCTCTTCGCGACGCCCGAGCGATTTCCGGGGGCCGAAGTCGTCGTCTCCTGGCCCACAGCTTGGTTCGAGACGGCGGAGGTCGACGATCGCACGGTGATCTGCGTGCTCAGCCACGATGCGCGATTCGATGCCGAACTCATCGCCCTCGCACTGGACTCGCCGGCCGAATTTGTCGGAGCGATGGGATCGCGTCGCACGCACGATCGCCGGGTCGCCTCACTGCGGGAGCGCGGCGTCGACGAAAAGGCGATCGCGCGACTGCGCTCGCCGATCGGCCTCGACCTGGGCGCGAGCACGGTGGAAGAGACGGCCGTCGCGATTCTCGCGGAGGTGATCGCGGCGCGATCCGCGGCATCCGCGCTGCCGCTCTCCGTCACAACGGGTTCCATTCATCGTGGGCGCGTGCCGGTGGGCTAAAACCACCCGAAAAATTCGGGCAGCCGACCCGACGCCTTCGCGAACTACGCCGGGTTGTCGCACGGCGGTGGAGCAAGCGACACAGTGCCGCAGTTCGCGCGGGTCGCCCAGTTCGCAACAGTTCACGCCGGCGGTGAAAGCTCGTCCGCGGCAGTGTCGGCAGGCGCGGCAGAGACCAGGCGCCACAGCCGCTCGCGCGACATCGGCAGCTCGTGCGGGCGAACGCCGAGGGCATCCCGGATCGCATTGGCGAGCGCCGGCGCCACCGGGTTGTAGGGTGCTTCGCTCATCGACTTCGCTCCGAGCGGCCCGAGGTCGTCGAAGGTCTCGGCGAACAACACTTGCGTGTCTGGGATGTCCGCGAATCGGGGCACGTGGTAGTTGCGTAACGCGGTGGTGGTGACGCGCCCCGCGCCGTCGAGGCGCATCTCCTCGTACAGGGCGGTGCCGATGGCCTGCGCGGTTGCTCCCTCGATCTGCCCGCGCAGCTGCTCAGGGTTGAGCACGGTGCCGGCATCGGCCGCCTGCACGGACTGCAGGATGCGCACCTCGCCGGTGGCAGGATTCACCGCAACACGGAAGCCGTGCACGTTGAACGCCACCGTGCGCGGAGTGCCGTCGTGCCGCCCGGTCGCCGTGAGAGGCCCGGCTTCCAGAAGTTCGGCGGCGGAAACAACGCGTGCGCCGATTCGGACTCCGCCATCCTGGAGCACCGCGCCCTCACCGGGCACCAGGGAATATGCCCGTTCGAGCATGAGCTCGCCGAGGCGATCGGCTGCGGAGAGCAGCGCCTTGCCGGCCACCACGACCCCGGCCGATCCAAAGGCTCCCGTGTCGTATTTCACCACGTCGGTGTCCGACTGGCGAATTCGCACCCGATCCACGGTCGTGCCAAGGGCGGATGCCACCAACTGGGTGTGAACAGTCGTGGTGCCGTTGCCGAACTCGACCGTGCCAACCCCGATCTCGATGTCGCCGTCGGTGAGCAGCCTGGCCGTGGCATCCGCGTAGTGTCCGCGCGGGGGGAGCGAGGCGATCATGGCCAGTGCCATGCCGGTGCCGGTCTGCCACTCCGGATCGGCTGACGGTTGCGGATCCGCGAGCGCCGCCTGCACCAGGTCAAGGCACTGGTCGAGCCCGTACGAGCCGTAGATGAGGTCGGTCTCGGCGTGTGGTTCGACGACCACCATGTCGTCGCCAGGCACGACGACGTTGCGGCGGCGCAGCTCGAAGGGGTCCATTCCGAGAGTGCGGGCGAGCTCGTCCATCGCCGACTCGATCGCGAAGATCACCTGGCCGAGGCCGTAGCCGCGGAAGGCTCCCGATGGCAGGTTATTCGTATAGACCGATTCGGCATCCACGCGTTTATTGGCGCAGCGGTACACGCTAATCGACTCGTGCACGCTGTGATACATCACGCCGATGCCGTGGTTGCCGTAGGCACCGGTATCGGTCAGCTCGTCGACCGCCATCGCGGTGAGAGTGCCGTCTGAGGTCGCGGCCAGGGTCACTGACACGCGCATCGGATGCCGCGGGGAGGCGATGGTGAACTCATCCTCCCGGGTGAACTGGTATTGCACCGGGCGCCCGGTGCGAAGCACCGCGAGGGTGACCAAGTCTTCGGTGAAGAGCTCCTGCTTGCCACCGAACCCTCCGCCGACCCGGGCGGTGAACACGCGAAGTCGTGCGGGGTCGAGGTCGAAGATGCGGCACAGCTCGTCGCGCACGAGGTAGGGCACCTGGGAACTCGTGCGCAGCACCAGTCGGCCATCGGCGTCCAGCCAGCCACGGGTCGCGTGCGTCTCGAGGGCCGCGTGGTTCACTCGCTGGGTCTGCCAGGTGCCGGTGGCAACGGCATCCGCCGCAGCGATCGCGGCATCCACATCGCCCATCTCGCCGTGCATCTCCGCGAGAACGTTTCGCTCCGGGGCGGCGATGCGCTGCAGTTCGCCCTTATCGGCGTGCAGCAGTGGGGCACCGGGGGACCGCGCAAGTTCCGGGTCGAAGACCGCGGGCAGCACCTCGTACTCCACCTCGATGAGGGCGAGGGCGCGCTCGGCGATCGCTATCGTGTCGGCAACGACCGCGGCGACCCGCTGGCCGATGAACCGCAGCACCGGATCGAGTACGAGGGTGTCATCCGGATCATCGGTGCGCATCTCATGCCGGCCGGTCGAGAACAGGGTGGCCGGGGAGTCCCGGTGGGTAAGGACGGCGTGAACTCCCTCCGCAGCGAGTGCTCGAGAGGGATCGATGGAGAGGATGCGCGCGTGGGCGTGGGGGCTCTTCAGCACCGCGAGATGCAACAGCCCGGTCGTGCGCACGTCGAGGGTGAACTCCTCCTCGCCGGTCGCGACCCGCATTCCGGCGGGAGCCCGCACCGACTGCCCGGCAGCCTCGCCGGACGCCGGTGTTTGGGTATTGGAGGTACCGCAAATTGCATCCCGGATCGACCGGTAGCCGGTGCACCGACAGATGTTGCTCTTGAGCAGGCGCGGCAGGTCATCGTGGTCGTCTTCGGTGAAGGTCGATGCGGTCACGATCATTCCGGCTGTGCAGAATCCGCATTGGAAGCCGGCTGCTTCGACAAACGATTGCTGCAGCGGATGCGGATGCTCCGGGCTGCCGAGCCCCGAAACGGTGGTGATCTCCGCCCCCTCGAGCCGGTGCGCCGGGTAAATGCACGAGTGGATCGGGTCACCGTTCAGCAACACGGTGCAGGCACCGCAGTCGCCGCTTCCGCAGCCCATCTTCACCTCGAAGTGGTCGAGATCGCGCAACACCGTTTGCAGCACCTGGCCGGCGGCCGGGATCGCTTCGACGGACGCGCCGTTTACCGAGAATTTCATGCCAACTCTTCCCTCAGCTGTTCGGCGAAGCGCACACTCATGGCGAGCCTCCAGTCGGAGGAGCCGTGGGCGTCGTTGTACCAACAGTCGATGGCGCGCACCCGCTCCTCAAGCAGCGAAGCGGACGGCGACTCGTCGAACCGCAGCTGCACCGGATGCGTCGTGCCTCCGGTCACGGTGAACACCGTCTGCCCGGTCGGCGCCCGCCGTGCGATCAGGAGGGTGCCCGTGCGGCCGAGGGCGTTGAGCGCGATGCGGCGAAATCCCGTGCGCGACTCGAGGCAGGCGCGCGGGATCGCGATCTCGCGTAGCACTTCGCCGGGCTCGAGGGCGGTCTGCATCACCCCGGTGACGAGTTCGGCTACGGGCATCCGTCGCTCGCCGCCCTCTGGCATCCAGATCACCGCCTCGGCTTCGAGGCTCGCGGCGAGCGAGATCATCGGGCCGGCTGGCAGCGCGAGGGCGATGTTGCCGCCGACGGTCGCGACATTCCAGATTTTGTACGAGGCGAGAAAGGAGTTGGCGCACTGCCAGAACAGTGCAAACGGATCGTCAGGGGACTCGTGCCCGCTTGCGCTGCGAATCGGGTCGGTTCGCAGCGCAAGGGGGGTAAGTCGGGAGAGCTCGGCAACCGTGCAGGTCGCCGCGATGACGAGCGCCGAATCGGTGTGCTCCACCGGTTTCCAGCCGAGCTGGGTGATATCGACGAGCCCGATCAGCCCGGTCTCCTTCACCGAATAGAGCCAGGTGCCTCCGGCGAGCACTTTCTCCCCGGCCCCGACGCGAAGATCCGCGCGTGTGGCGGGTACCCGCACGTCCTGCACATCGATGAGATCCATTGTGTGTTCAGTAAACAGCACGAATGTGAGGGATGGATGACAACGCTCACAACGTAGAGTTGGCAGCCATGAGTACCAAGACCGCCGTCCATTTCGGCGCCGGCAACATCGGTCGCGGCTTCGTCGCCCAGTTCTTGCATGCAAGCGGGTACGAGGTGATATTTGCGGACGTTGACGCGCAGATCATCGCAGAACTCCAGGCGGCCGTCAGCTACCACGTGCACGAGGTCGGAGCAGACTCCCGGTCGAGCGTCGTCGACAATTTTCGGGCCCTGAACAGCCGAACGCAGGAGGCCGAGGTTGTCGCGGCGATTGCCGCTGCGGACGTCGTGACGACGGCCGTCGGCGCCCGCATCCTGCAGTTCATCGCCCCCGTGATCGCCAATGGATTGGATGCTCGGCAGAAAAATGCCGCCAAGCTCACGATCATCGCCTGCGAGAACGCACTCGGCGGCACCGACATGCTCGCCGAGCACGTGCGCAAGCACGCCCCGGCGCACAACGCGGTCTTCGCCAATTGTGCGATCGACCGCATCGTGCCCGAGCAGCACGGCGGACTGGATGTCACGATCGAATCCTTCTTCGAGTGGGTCGTCGACCGCACGCCCTTCCTCGGCCACGACGGGATCGGCCGCACTCCCGACATCCATGGCATTACCTGGGTCGACGATCTCGCCCCCTACATCGAGCGCAAACTCTTCACCGTGAACACCGCCCATGCCGCCGCGGCCTACCACGGCATCGATCGCGGCTGGGTGTCGATCCGGGAAGCCCTGGCCACACCCGAACTGCAGGCAGAGGTGCGTGCCGCCCTCGCCGAGACGAAGTCCCTTCTCGTCGCCAAGCACGAGTTCGATGCCGACGAGCAACAGGCCTATATCGAGAAGACGCTCATTCGCATTTCCAATCCTCACCTTCCCGATACCTGTGAGCGGGTCGGTCGCAACCCAATGCGCAAGCTCGGTCGCAACGAGCGATTCATCGGTCCTGCGGCAGAACTTGCCGAGCGCGGGATGCCGGCTTGGGCACTGCTCAACGCAATCGGTGCCACCCTGCGATTCGACGTGCCGGGGGATGAGGAGAGCGTGCAGCTGCAGGAACTCCTCTCGAGCGGCCTGCCGGCGAACGAACTCGCCGTCGCGATCACCGGCATCGAACCGGATCATGCCCTGTTTCCTCACCTGGTCGAAGTCATCCAGCTTCGTCTGAACCGTTAGGGTGATTTTTTATGGCCGTTGACCCGGACGACGAAGCCCTCAGCTGGGGCACCGAGAGTGACCCGACCCATGTCGATGCGCCGATCGGCGACCTCCCGGCCGATGACACAGAGCGGGGCGAGCCGGGCATGAGTTCCGCGCTTCTCGTCACTCTCGGGGTCTTCGGCGGCGTCTTCCTGCTCTTCATCGTCGGCTGGATCATCGCCGTGCAGCGCACTACCGCGCCGAGCACGAACCTGTTCTTCGCGTTCATGTACCAGCTGCGCGGGATTCTAGCCATCGTCGCTCCGGCGGCCTGGTTCGTCGGGGTGCTCGTTCTGGCCCGCGAGCGACGGGCGGGTGTGCGAATCCTCTGGCTAGTGCTCGGAGTGGTACTGCTCGCGCCGTGGCCATTCATTGTTGGACCGGGAGCCTGATGACCGACACCGATCCTGCCGAGACTCCGCTCGAGACCGAGCGCGACGAAAATGCCACAGCGAGTCGCGCGGGACGCCTCGGGTGGCTCAGCATCACTATCGCGATCGTGTTTGGACTCTTCTACGTTTACAACCTGTTCGAGGCGATCTCGAACGTGGTCGGAGTCACCTCGCAGATCAATCTTTACAACCAGGCGAGGGCCGTTGTGAAGCTCGACCCGGTGCCAATCCCCTGGGTCTGGCTCGTGATCGACGTGCTTCTCGCGCCGGTCGCCTTCGCGCTCGCGTTCGTACTGGGTCGGCGAAGGCCGGTGCTCCTCAAAGTGTTGCTGTTCGTGATCGGACTGACCCTTGTTGCGGCGATGACGCTGTCGGTCGAGGCCCTCGCCTGATCAGCGAATCACTCAGCGCGGAACGGTCACGATCGACACGAGGATCACGGCGATGAGTACCAGCTGGGCGATGTATCGGGGCCAGAACGGTATCGCCGCGGCGCCGAACCGCTCCGGGTGCTGCGACGCGAAATAGTTCGCCGGAAACACCGCAACGAGAAACACCACGAGCATGATGCCGGCGAGAAAGCTCGTCACCGGCAGGAGAAGTCCGACGCCTCCGGCGATCTCGCAGACCCCGGTGAACCGCACCAGATTCTTGCCGGTCAGCAGGCCGCCGCGCAGGAAGTATTCCGGAATCATCGTGGCCATCCCTCGGGCGGGACCTGGGCGAAAGTGAGTGATCCCCATCCCTACGAACGCTATCGCCAGCAGTATTCGGAGCACGAGCTGCAGGATCTCGAAGGCGGTCATCCGTCCATCCTCGCAGAGCGGCATCGTGCCGCTTGGCGTCACACTGCGGAGCGATTCGCGAGCGGTGGGATAAAGTTCAAGGGCCGATGCGCTCGTCGCGTCGCGAATTCCCCCTCTTTTCCAAACGAAGGATTCGATTCGTGGCAAAGCCGATCGTTGTGATCGCTGAAGAACTCTCTCCTGCTACCGTCGAGGCCCTCGGTC
>JANYEI010000253.1 GCA_025363205.1 Frigoribacterium sp. | reverse complement strand
GTGCGGGGCTGGTCTTGTCGAAAGCGGCCACGTGAGCTCCATCCCCGGATGCATTCAGCATCCGGAACTAGTCCTCGTGACGGCCACCACACGTTTCGAGACGAACTTGCGTGGCCGTCTCGATCAGGCGCCATACCTGATGGTTCGTACGCTACGTCCGCCGCAGGCCCGCTGCCCGATCGACACGCCAGCGCAAGGTTACGGCTGGGTTAACTCGGGCGGGCCCTCAGACAGTGATGGCCGAGGCATAGCTGGTAAATGCCCCGCGCAGCATGTCGAAGGACTCGTCGTCGGTGGAAACGTGCGGGCTCAGCCGCACGGCGCGGTCGCGAACGGAGACCGTGACTCCGTGGTTGAACAGGGATGCCGTGAGCATTGTGAGCTGGTCGCGAGCCGGTTCGAGCACGACAATCCCCGCGCGCTCGTTCTCGGCTCGCGACGAGGTGACCGGCACCGCATACTCGTCGGCGAGGTCGATCACGCGGGAGACCTTTTCTGCCAGCCGTGCGCTGATCGCCGGCACGCCCACGGCAGCGATCTCCTCGAGCGCCGCGGCGAACCGGGCCTGGTCGATCGGGCTCGGAGGGCTGATGCAGTACGCCGCGGCACCGCCCGCCGGCGGCTGTACCCCGTCAAGAGGCGCGCCGTCCGTTTCAGTTGAACTGAAGCCGCTGAACACCGGGGTGAGGCGCTCGAGTGCACGATCACTCAGGGCGAGGAACCCGGTTCCCCAACCCACTCGCACCCACGTCTGTCCACCGCTGGCAATGATATCCGCCACTTCGAATGGGGCGTCGACGATACCGAAGCCCTGCATCGCGTCGACGATGAGCAGGCGATCGCCGATCACCTGGCGAATGCCCTCGATGTCGGCGAGATAGCCGGTGCGGAAGTCGACGAGGCTCACGGCGACCGCGACAATACTCGACGTGAGCTGGTCGCGGATCACCCCGGGTGTCACCGGTCCATCGGCGGTCTCGAGCCAGTGCGGCGCAAGCACAGACAGGGAGTCTGCCGCGCGCACCGCGGCGAAGGGAAGGGCCGGGAATTCCGCGGCCGACAGCAGCACTCCCCCGGTGATACCGAACATCGCGTGCATCAGCCCGGAGCTTGTGTTCGGTTGGAAGACGATCTGGTCGGCTCGGAAACCGGTGAGGGCGCCGACTGCTTCGCGCACCCGGACATCCTGCTCGTCGAGGCTCGAGAGGCTGCCGAACCGCGCCCTCCGCAGGAGCTCAACCTGTGCCTGCTGTTCTTCGATTACGGCGCGACCGAAGGGTCCGACCGAAGCAAAGTTCAGGTAGCCGGGTTCCTCGGAGAACCCGGAGGCGAATTCGTCGATTGTCGTCATCTGGGTTCAACCGTAGCGGTTGGGTAGCCAGCCGAGACGCGCGGTCTCAGCTTCCAAAACGGCGCTGCCGTCGGGCATAGTCGCGCAGGGCGCGCAGGAAGTCGACTTCTCGCAGGTCTGGCCCAAGCGCCTCCACGAAGTAGAACTCGCTGTGGGCGCTCTGCCACAGCATGAAGTCGCTCAGGCGCTGCTCTCCCGAGGTGCGGATCACGAGGTCAGGATCGGGCTGCCCCCCGGTGTAGAGGTGATCGCCGATCAGCTCCGGGGTGAGGATCTCCGCGAGGGCATCGAGCGTTCCCCCTTCGTTTTCGTGTTTCGTGACGATGCTGCGCATGGCATCCGCGATTTCCCGGCGCCCACCGTAGCCGACCGCGAGATTGATGTGCATACCGGTGTTCGAGGAAGTACGCTTTTCTGCGGTCCTGAGCGCAGTGATCAGGGAGGAGGGCAAACCGTCGTCGGAGCCCACGTGCTGTACCCGCCAGTCACGGAAGTGCGACAGGTCTTCGGCAAGATCGGCGATGATCTGCAGCAACTCGTCGAGTTCTTCCGTAGTGCGCCCCGTGAGATTGTCGGTGGAGAGCAGGTAGAGAGTGGCGGTAGCGATTCCGAGATCATCGCACCAGACCAGGAACTCGCGAATCTTCGCCGCTCCGGCCCGGTGCCCGTGGGCGGCCGTCTCCAGCAGTCGCTGCCTCGCCCAACGCCGATTGCCGTCCAAGATCATCGCGATGTGCTTCGGCGGTTCCTGGGTGGACAGAAAGCGGCGAATACGGTTCTGATAGAGCCCGTAGAGGATGCCTCGTCCGAAGGGAACTTCCCGCTGTGCCACATCAATACGCTAGTACACGAGCCGCCCTGTGCTGCCAGAAGCGGCCCTAGAGGCGGCACTAAACTCGCCTTCATGGCCACCGAACCGGATCACAATGCGCCCAACACGACGGATGACGGACCCGACCTGCCGAATATTCCTCTGCTCGACGACGCACTCGAGATCCACTCGGAGCTGACCCGCGAGCAACTGCTTGCCGGCAAGCCGACCTGGCGCGGCTGGATTCACGCGGTGACCTTCCCCGTGGCCATCGCCCTCGGGATCGTCCTCATCACCCTCGCCGAGGGTATGCCAGCGAAAGTCTCGAGCGCCGTGTTTGTGCTGTCGTCGCTGCTGCTCTTCGGCGTGTCCGCGCTCTATCACCGTGTCAACTGGAGTGATCGAACGAAGCGCCTGCTCAAGCGGATGGATCACGCCAACATCTTCCTTCTTATCGCCGGATCATACACTCCCATCACTGTGCTCGCTCTTCCGCACGACAAGTCGGTGCTGCTGCTGTGGCTGGTGTGGATCGGCGCCGGCCTCGGAATCGGATTCCGGGTGTTCTGGATCGGTGCACCCCGCTGGCTTTACGTGCCCCTGTACCTGTTGCTCGGATACGCGTCGCTCGCCTTCATCGTCGACTTCTTCCAAGCCAACGCCGTGATGATGACGCTCATCCTGGTCGGCGGGGTCTTTTATACGATTGGGGCGATCATCTACGGATTCAAACGCCCAAATCCGGTGCCCGGTGTATTCGGCTTCCATGAGATCTTCCACGCGCTCACTCTGCTTGCGTTCCTCTGTCACTGGACGGCCATTTTTCTGGTGGCGACCAACCCCCCGGTCTTCTAGCGCTTCGATAGCGCACAGGGAGACCGCGGATGGCTGTGCTCAAGTCGTCGAACGTAAGCACGACGGGCTGAAAAGCGTCCGCCGCAATCGACTTGGTAGTTGTTGCGACTTGCAACGCGGAAAAGTCGCATCAACTACCAAGTCGATGTGTACTGCCGAGTGGATGTGTACTGCCGAGTGGATTTGTGAAGACCCGGGAGGGACTCGATCAGTCCGTCAGCGGCTCCTTCGGCGCGGCCTCCCGCTCAGCGGCCTCTCGTTCAGCGGCCTCCCGCTCCGCTTCGAGTTGTTCGCGGATCTCCCCGCGGTAGCGCACGCGGCGCACGCGGCGCACCATGTCGATGCACAGCAGCACCACGATCGCGGCGACTCCGAAGGTGGCGGCGAACCCGACCCAGGTGGGGGTGACCGAGTTCTCGTTGAAGTTCGGTTGCGGCGTCGGGGTCGTGGCGAGCATCACTATTGCGGTGTAAAAACCGTTCATACGCTGACCTCCTCAGCGACGATTCCGGCAAACAGGTCCGCTTCGGGCATCGGCGACTCCACGAGCGACTTCGCGAGCTGGAAATCTTCCCATGGCCAGGCCTGTCGCTGCAGGTCGTTCGGCCAGAAGAAGAATGCGCTGTCGGGGGCGACCTGGCTGGCATGTGCGCGCAGGGCCTGGTCCCGCGCATCGAGAAAGTTGCCGACGGGCACCCGGGTGGTGGTGAGATCGGGGCGATCTTTCATCCGCTCGCGCATCTCTTCCATCTGGGCGAGCTGCGGGGTCTCTGGCGCGTTCGCCAGCAGGAATTGGTACATCGCCTCGATTCGCGGGGCGTTGAAGATGCGGTCGTAGTAGACCTTGGAGACCTGCCAGGGCGCCCCGGCATGCGGATAGCGCGAAGCATCCGCCGCCGCCTCGTAGGCCAAGAGCGAGATCTCGTGGGTGCGAATGTGGTCGGGGTGCGGGTATCCGCCCGTCTCGTCGTAGGTGACAAGCACCTGTGGCCGAAACTCGCGGATGATCTTCACCAGCGGCTCGGCCGAGACCTCGAGCGGGACGACGGCGAAGGAATTCGCCGGCACCGCTTCGTCTTTCTCGGGAAGACCGGAGTCCTGGTAACCCAGCCAGCGATGTTCGAAGCCGATGGCCGCCTGGGCTGCCGCCATCTCGATGCGGCGCAGGCCCGCCATGTCGCGGTTCGCCATCGCCTTCGGCTCAAGCGATTCGTTCTGGATGTCACCGCGCTCGCCGCCGGTACAGCTGACCACGAGTACCTGGGTACCGATGCTGCGGTAGTGGGCATAGGTTGCGGCACCCTTGCTCGACTCGTCGTCGGGATGGGCGTGCACGGCAAGCAGGCGCTGTGTCACCGAACTCCTAGGGATTGGCGGATAACCTTGGAGTCTAAGAATAAGCGTGCGGGGATGTGACATGACTGCGATCGACGAGGATGCCCTTGAGGTGCGACCGGCGGCAGTGCTCGAGCCCTCGCGTATCGCCGCCCGGTATGGGCGCACACCGGCAAAGAAACGCCGTGATCGTCTCACCTATCTCGTGGCGGGGGCGGGGGCGGCGATCATCGTGGTGGCGTGGGTTCTGTGGGCCGGGCTCGACCAGGCCGGCGGCACCCTTGACGCCGAAGACAAGGGCTCGACGATCGTCAACGCCCGCACCGTCAGCATCAGTTACCAGGTATCGATGCCGGTGGGGCAGACGGCGAGTTGCGCCCTCCAGGTGCAGAACAAGGCCCATGGCATCGTCGGTTGGCGCATCGTGACGGTGCCGGCATCCACCCGGTACACGACCTCGTATACCAACACGGTGCTGAGTTCGGAACAGGGCGTCACCGGGTTGATCTACCGGTGCTGGCTGACCTAAACTAGAGAGTATTGATCAGAGACCGGCCACGCGGCCGGTCTCATTTGCTTTTTTGAGGGAGCACATCGTGTCTACCGAGACCACCGAGACCTGGCTGACCCAGGAAGCCTTCGATCGCCGGAGCGCTGAGCTCGACCTGTTGTCGACCACCGGGCGCACCGAGATCGCGAAGAAGATCGAATCGGCGCGCGAGGAGGGTGACCTCAAGGAGAACGGCGGCTATCACGCGGCCAAAGAAGAGCAGGGCAAGATGGAGGCCCGCATCCGGGTGCTCACCGAGTTGCTTCGCCACGCCAAGGTCGGTGCGGCTCCCGAGAGCACCGGTGTCGTGCAGTCCGGAACTGTCGTGAGTGCACGCATCCTTGGTGACGAGAGCGTCTTCCTGCTCGGCAGTCGTGAGATCGTCGGCGAAAACAGTGACCTCGACGTCTACAGCGAGGGCAGCCCGCTCGGCGCCGCCATCCTGGGCCACGCCGTCGGCGAGACGGTCTCGTACGCCGCGCCGAACGGAAAAGAGATCACCGTGCAGATCGACAAGGTCGAGACCTACCTGCCCTGAGCCGGCACTGGCTTGACCAGCAGGGGCCCCTCAGAAATCGACACGAGGGTCGTACCCTGCTTCGATCAGGTGGCCGAGAACGCGCTGCACATGTTCGGGACCGCGCGTCTCGATACTCAGCTCAATCTCCACGTCGCTGATGAGCGAATTGCGACCGTGACGGGTGTGCGAGACCTCCACGACGTTTGCATTCGCCTCGGAAATGAGTTCGGCGATGCGGGCCAGCTGGCCCGGCCGGTCGGGCAGCAGCAGCCGCAGCTTGAGGTAGCGATCGGATGCCGCGAGCCCGCGTGAGATCACGCGCTCCATCACGAGCGGGTCGATGTTGCCGCCGCTGAGGATCGCCACCGTGACACCGGCGTCCTTCACCTGGCCGGTCATGATTGCCGCGACCGCGACCGCCCCGGCGGGCTCGACCACAAGTTTCGCTCGCTCGAGTAACACAAGCATGGCGCGGGCGATGTCGTCGTCGGAGACCGTGATGATCTCGTCGACGGCGTCCTTGATGATCTCGAAGTTGAGAATGCCCGGCTTGCTGACGGCGATTCCGTCGGCGATCGTCGGCAGGATCGAGATCGCGGTGGAGACGCCGTTCTGGATCGACACCGGATAGGCCGCCGCATTCTCGGCCTGCACACCGATGATGCGCACGGTGCGACCCTCGAGCGCGAACTTCTGCTTGAGCGCGCTCGCCACTCCGGAGATGAGTCCCCCGCCGCCGATCGGCACGATCACCGTCTGCAGGTTGGGCACCTGTTCAAGCATCTCGAGGCCAAGCGTGCCCTGGCCCGCCACGACATCCGCGTGATCAAAGGGAGGGATGAAGACGGCGCCGGTATTGGCTGCGAACTCGGCCGCCGTGCGCAGTGCTTCGTCTACCGCGTGGCCGCGGAGCACGACCGCCGCACCGTAGTTGCGGGTCGCCTGCAGTTTCGGCAGGGCCACACCGACAGGCATGAAGATGGTCGCGGCGATGCCGAGTTCGCGGGCCGCGAAAGCCACACCCTGGGCGTGATTACCGGCGGAGGCAGCCACCACTCCATGCGACTTCTCCTCATCGCTGAGACGCGAGATGCGGTTATAGGCACCGCGGATCTTATAAGAGCCGGTGCGCTGGAGGTTTTCGCACTTGAGATAGACCGGCGAGCCGAGAAGTTCGCCGAGAAAGCGGGAACTCTCCATCGGCGTGATCTCCGCGACACGGGACACGACGACGCGTGCCGATTCAATGTCGGCGAGTGTCGGGCCCGCCAGGGTCAGTTCAGGCATTCGTCTCCGCACGGGTTCCCGCGGCCGGGCGCACCGCCTGTGTTGGTGTCGGTGTCGGGTCGGTGGTCGTGCGCCAGTGGCCGCTCGCAACGTATTTGATCATCACATTGAGGGTCGCGACGACCGGCACGGCAAACAGTGCGCCGGGAATGCCCGCGAGGAATCCGCCGGCGGCGACGGCGAACACGACGGCGAGCGGATGAACCTTCACCGCTGTCCCCATGATGAATGGCTGCATTACGTGCCCCTCAATCTGGTGCACCGCGATCACGACGGCGAGCATGAGGAGGGACGCGACCGGGTTGAGGTAGACGAGGGCGATAAAGATGGCGAGCACGCCGGAAAACAGTGCACCGACGACGGGGATGAAGGATCCGAGGAAGACCGCGATCGTGATCGGGATCACCAGCGGAAATCCTCCGAAGAACAGGCCGATGATCCAGGCTCCGAGTCCGATGCCGACGGCGTCGACAAAAGCAACGAAGATCTGTACGCGCACGAAGTTGGTGAGCGTGACCCATCCGGCCCCCCCGGACCCGTGAACGGCCAGCCGCGCCTTCCTCGGAAACAGCCGCACCACCCACGCCCAGATGCCTTTTCCGTCGATGAGCATGAAGAGCGTCGCGAAAAGTGTCAGCAACGTCCCGGCCAGCACATGACCCGCCGTTGTGCCGAAGCTCACCGCTCCCGAAACGAGCACCGCACTTTCTTTCTGAAGCACCGCACCGGCTTGCCCGAGATAGCCGTTGATGTCGGATTCCGTGAGGTGAAGCGGGGAAGCGAGAAGGTACTGCTTGAAGTTCGCATAGGCCTCGACACTCTGCTTCTGCAGGTCGGGGAATCCGCTTCGCACCTGGAACACCACCAGCACCACGAGGCCCACGACGACGGCGATGACCCCAATCTCGGCGACCGCAACGGCGACCCACTTGGGCCAGCGATGCCGCACCAGGAACTTCACAAGGGGCACCAACAGAGCCGCAAGGAGAATAGCGACCATGAACGGAACGATGATCTCACGCAGGGTGATCACGAGGTAGATGAACAGCGCGATAACAGCGGCGATCACGAGCAGGCGCCAGCACCACGCCCCCGCGATTCGAATG
>JANYEI010000237.1 GCA_025363205.1 Frigoribacterium sp. | reverse complement strand
AGGGAGCGGCCTTGGTAGATTTGGGTAATGACACTAACCGTGGCGATCGTCGGTGCGAACGGACGCATGGGGCAACTCGTTTCCCGTCTGATCGGTGAATCCCACGACTTTGAGCTTGTGGCCAGCCTCGGTTCCGCCAGTGCGCTTGACGACATGCTCGCCGCTGATCTGGTGGTGGATGTCACTGTTCCGGCTGTGAGCCAGGGCATCGTCGACTTCGCGGTTGGCCACGGCAAGAGCGTGCTGGTGGGCACGAGTGGGTGGTCGGCGACGCGGATCACCGCGCTTAAGAATCGGCTGACCGCAGAGGGTTCCGGTGCCGGCGTCATCATCATTCCGAACTTCTCAATCGGCTCGGTGCTCGCCACCTCGTTCGCCGCAATGGCGGCGCGCTTCTACGACTCCATCGAGATCATCGAGGCTCACCAGGCCACCAAGGTCGATTCGCCATCAGGAACTGCGGTGCGCACGGCCGAGCTGATCGGCAACGCCCGCGCTGCGCTCGGTCCCGTGATCGCGCCGCACGCCGACCAACGAGCGCGGGGCCAACAGGTGTCCAGCGTGCCCATCCACTCGTTGCGCATGCAGGGAATCGTGGCAAAACAGGATGTGATCTTCGGGGGCACCGGTGAGACACTCACCCTGAGCCATGAGACGCTCCACCCGAGCGCCTACGAGTCGGGCATCATGCTCGCGCTTCGGGCGCTTGGCGCGACCCGCGGTGTCGTCGTGGGGCTCGATCGCCTGATCCATCTTGGACCGGCCGATCCGGGGGCGCCAAAGGGCATCCCGAGCGACCTCGAATGAAGGGCCGCTTCGCAGCCGTGCTGATGTCCGCACTCCTGGTGCTCTACCTGGTGCTCGTGCTGCAGCTTGCCATCCGCCTGATCGCTGTCGACAACGCTATTTCGAAAGTGCTCGGCATCGCATTGCTCGTGCTCCCGCTGCTCGGAGCCTGGGCGCTGGTGGCCGAGATCCTCTTCGGCCTCCGCACCCAACGCCTGGTGCGTCAGTTGGATGTCGCGGGCGAACTGCCCGTCGACTCGCTCCCCAAGCGCACGAGTGGTCGACCGGAGCGTGCGGCAGCAGACGCGGAATTCCCACGGTACAAGGCCGAAGTCGAGGCAGATCCCGGCAGCTGGAAGGCATGGTTTCGTCTCGGCCTCTCCTACGATGCGAGCGGAGATCGGCCGAGGGCCCGCCGCTCGTTGCGGCGGGCGATCGCTCTCGAGCGTGCGGCTCGCTGACCTGCTTTAGTTAATCTAGAGGAAGGCGTCGATCGCCTGCTCGACCGTGCGATCACGGAAGGTGAACCCATCGGCAAGCAGTTTGGTCGGCACGATCTGCTGACTGCTCATGAGCAGAGCGGGACCGGCATCCTGAAGGGCCACACCAAGAACCCAGGACGGCGCGGCGAACAGGTACCAGCGGTGCATCCGCTGTGCCACATGGCGTGTGATGCGGTCGGAGGTCGCGGGCGTCGGCCCGACGAGGTTCACCGGGCCGGAGAGCGTGGAGGTGAGCAGATGTCGGATAGCAGCCGCCTCGTCGTACAGGCTGATCCAGGGCCAGATATCGCCGCCGGTGCCGAGTCGCGCGCCCAGGCCGAAACGGGTGAGCGCCATCACGGGCAGCAGAGATCCGCCTCTCCCGATCACCACGCCGGTACGCAAAGTCACGAGTCGGGTTTTGGCGGGACGCAACTGCGCGGCCTGTTCCCATTCTTCGACGACATCACCCAGAAATCCCACACCACGTTTCGAGTCTTCCGTGAGGCGCTCGCCGGGCCGGTCACCGTAGATTCCCACCGCGGAGCCGCTGAGGAACACCCGCGGTGGAGTGGTCGCACGCGCCATCGCTTCGACCAGTGTGCGGGTGGCCTGCACGCGGGAGTCGAGGATCTGCTTCTTGTAGTTTCGTGTCCAGGGCAGTCGTCCGATTGACGCACCGGAGAGGTTGATGACGGCGTCAACATCGTCCATCACACTCGAGTCAAGCATGTGGGCACTCGGAGCCCAGTTGATCTCGTTGGGCGCCTTCGGCTGGCGACGCACGAGCGAGAGCACCTCGTGACCGTCTGCCTCGAGTTGGCGAGTGAGCTCACGTCCGATGAATCCGCTGGCACCACAGATAAGGATGCGCATCGGCTTCCGCACGGCAGGCCGTGATGCGCGGGGTTTGCGGGCGGCGGAGGGTCGGGCGGCGGAAGGTCGAGCCGCGGAAGATCGGTCTGCAGCGGGCACTATGCGAGATTCGCTTCGAGCGTGATCGGGATGCCCGCCAACGCGCGCGAAACCGGGCAAGTCTCCTTGACTTCGACCGCAATCCGCTCGAAATCGTGCTCGCTGATGCCCGCGACCTTCGCGCTGACCAGCAGGTGACTGCCGGTGATGCCCGCAGCCGGATCGAAGGTGACCGCTGCGGTGACCTGCAGGCTCTGCGGGGGAGTGCCGAAGTCGGCGAGGGCATTGGCGATCGCCATTGAGTAGCAGGCGGAATGAGCGGCTCCGAGCAACTCCTCGGGATTAGTCATCCCCGACGTCCCCTGAGATCGAGC
>JANYEI010000225.1 GCA_025363205.1 Frigoribacterium sp. | reverse complement strand
ATCACTGCGAACCGAGCCATGAGCAGATTCTAAGCCGGGATCCTGCATGGATCGGATGAGCTTTCAGGCGGCCATGCCTAGACTGTTTGCCGTGTACTCGCGCCAGTGGATTCTCTTCTCCCTCATCAGGGTCGGCACCTTTGCTGTGGCGCTCGCTCTCCTCTTGCTGCTGGGCGTCAACGTGTTCGTCGCGGCCCTCGGGGCGGCGGTCATCGGCTTCTGCGTGTCTTACATCTTCCTGCGCAAGCAGCGCGAGGCCGTGTCCACGAGCATCGGGCATCTGCGCGCCAACAAGGACCGCGACCGGGACAACGAGCTCGAGAACGAAGCGCTCGACCGGTTCGACGAACCCCGATAATCGCATCTGATCTCTCCGGGACCCTTAAAACGCGATCGCTGCCGCGAGGGTTACGCCGAATACCAATGCCGTAAAACTCGTGAGTTTGAGCGCCAGAATGAACTCTGGCGCGGTTTTGCCGGTGAGGGTGATCAGGATCGCGGGCAGCGCAGAGAGCAGTGAGAAGTACACGAGCGGCGCCTTCGCGTAGAAAACCGAAAAGAAGATAAGGATCACGTAGGGCACGCCAACGAACACCGCGAAAAGGATGCGAGCTCGGCGACTGCCGACAAGCACCGCGAGGGTGCGCTTTGCCGAGAGGGTGTCCTGGTGGATGTCGCGGATATTGTTCACCATCAGCACCGCACACGCGAACAACCCCGCTGCGACACCGGCAAGCCAGCTCTCGATGTTGACGGTGCCCACCTGGGTGAAGGTCGTGCCGGCCGTGGCGACGAGGCCGAAGAAGACGAAGACGAAGAGTTCGCCAAGCCCGTTGTAGCCGTAGGGACGCTTCCCCCCCGTATAGAGGTAGGCGGCGACGATGCAGGCCGCTCCGACGGCAAGCAGCCAGTAGTATCCGCTCAAGACGGTGAGGGCGAGCCCGGCGAGGCCGCCCAAGCCGAAGAACACCAACGCGACGATGAGTACCGTTCGCGGCTTCGCGGCGCCGGAACCGGTCAGGCGCGAGGGGCCGACGCGATTCTTATCGGTGCCGCGTACGCCATCCGAGTAGTCGTTGGCGTAGTTGACCCCGACCTGCAGGAAGATCGCGACCGCAAGCGCGAGCAGCGCCCGCACCCAGTGCCAGCCCCCGTCCGAGAGGAGGTGAGCTGCGCCGGTTCCGAGTGCGACCGGGGCGATTGCGAGCGGGAGAGTGCGCAGCCGCGCGCCGCCGATCCAGTCCTTCGCGGTGGCCGCGCGCACGATGACGCGCGGCGCTTGTCCACCGGGGCGGCCGCTTTTGCCCGGTTGCACCCGCCCGGGCGTCTTGCCGCCGACGCTGCGGGGATCGATGCGTTTCTGGACGGGTCTGCCTGCGTTAGCCACGAATCGAATTCTACTGACCGGACCCGGGTCGTTCGCCTCGAGTCGCCGCGAAGGCCGTGAGCGCCACACGGTCCGGCTTGCCGTTCGCCAGCTGGGGCACGCTCTCCACCCGCACCAACGCGACGGGAGCGGATGCCCGCCCGAGGGCCGCGATCACGGTCACCTTCACCTCGGCCAGGGTCGCGATCCCGGAGGTGAAAACCACCGGCACCTCGCCCCACTCGACGCTCGGCGATCGTACGGCCACGGCATCCGCGAGACCGTCGATAGCGCGCACGACGCGTTCGATCGCATCGAGCGACACCTTCTCCCCGCCGGAGATGATCACGCCATCGACTCGCCCGGTCACCCGCAGCGCGCCGTCATCAATCTCGCCGGTGTCCCCGGTGCGGTACCAGCGGGCACCGTCGTGCACGGAGAAGGCGGCATCCGTCGCGGCGGGATCGCCGAGATAGCCCTCCGCGAGCATTGGGCCGGAGAGTTCGACCTGCCCCTCGATGATGCGCGCCTCCGCTGTGCCGATGGGGACGCCATCGTAGACGCAGCCGCCGGAGGTCTCGCTCGACCCGTAGGTGCGCGTCACGTTGAGGCCGAGTTCGATGGCGCGGGCGAGGAGGGCCGGCGGGATGGCCTGGCCCCCGACCAGGATGCGATCAAAGCGGCGCACGATGGCGAGCAGGTCGAGGTCGTTGTTCGCGGCCTCCACGAGGCGGGCGAGCTGGGCCGGCACGAGCGCGGTGAACCGCAGTCGGGCATCCATCGTGCGGGTCGCCGCAGCGAAGGCCGCCGCGTCGAAGTGCCCCGCGCCGAGGTAGACCGGCTCGAGGCCGGCGGCGATCGATCGAACAAGCACGTTGATTCCGGCGATGTAGTGGGTCGGCAGCGCAAGCAGCCACTGCCCTGGTCCGCCGAGGGATGACTCAGATGCCGCGGCGCTCGCGAGCAAAGCATCGGCGCTCAGGGCGACCCGCTTCGGGAACCCCGTTGAGCCGCTCGTCTCGATTACCACGGCAACGCGCTGTTCCACGGTCTTCGGAACCGCTGTTCGGGGGCTCCCCGGCAAGATCGCCGGTCCCCCGGCGAGGGCATCGCGCAGTGCACCTAACACCGTTGAGGAATCGGCGGCGGAAACGGCCAGCAGCGATCTACTCATGACAGCCCGCGAAGCAGCGAAAACAGCCAGACCAGCACCAGCGGATTAGCGAGAAGGCTCAGCGTTACCGCGACGATTCCCCACCGCCGCCCGTTGCCGGTGAGGATTGCGGCAAGGCCAATTGCGATCGAGATCACGAAGAGGGCGATGACGAACCACGCCAGAGCGGTGGCGGCGCCCCAGGCTCCGCCGCCTCCGATCGCGATCGCAAGCACCTCGA
>JANYEI010000144.1 GCA_025363205.1 Frigoribacterium sp. | reverse complement strand
CGACGCACACCCTGAAAGGGCTATTGCTGCCCCAACCACGACTGCGCCAAGTGCGACCAGCCGGCCTTTTTTTGCTGTGAACATGTGACTGCTTCCTTACTGTGAGGGGAATTAACCCAGGGCCGTGCGAGATCGGGGTGATTTCACACGGATATCTTGAGGTCGTCCTGCGGTGACACCCGCGGGTATCACGAGCCGTTGAACGCTGCTAAACAACACTTCTGAGGCGATGGCAAGGAGGATCACGATGATCGATCCGGCCAGCATCTGGGGATAGTCGTTGGTCTTCACTCCGGCAAAGATGAAGTGCCCAAGCCCGCCGCCTCCGACATAATCTGCGAGCGTGGCCGTCGCGATCACCTGGAGCGATGCGGTTCGCAACCCTCCGATCAGCAGGGGAAGACCCAGGGGTATCTCGACCCGACCGACGATTTGAAACTCCGTCATCCCCACGGCACGAGCCGCGTCGATGGCCCGCCGGTCCACCGCTTCGAAGCCCGAGTACGCCCCGGCGAGGATTGACGGGATGGCCAGCACGACGAGAGCGATGAAGGGGGCGAGCAGTCCGACATTCACGATGAGGGCGATGATGATCAGCAGCCCGAGAGTCGGAAGCGCGCGGATCGCTCCGGATGCTCCGATCGCCAGCGAACGCCCCCTGCCGGTGTGCCCGATCACGTAGCCGAGAGGAATTGCGATGATCGAGGAAACGACCAGCACACCGAGGCTGATGAGCAAATGCTGCCCCACGCGGGTGTCGATTCCGTCGACTCCCCCGTAGTGAGCCGGATCCAGCACCCAGAGGATGCCCTGCAGAAAGAGATTCACGCGATCACCGCCCCGCGCGCCCGTCGAAGCTCGCGCCGAGCGAGGCGACCCGAATTGACCGCGACCCACGGCATGAGAACCCGACCGAGGAGCACGAGGAGCCCATCGACACTGAGTGCGATGATGATGGTGAGAACGATTCCCGTGAGGATCTCCGCGGCAATACCGCGCTGGAATCCGTCGGTGAAGAGTGCCCCCAAGCTGTCGACCCCGATCACCGCCCCCACCGTCGTGAGGCTGATGGTGCTCACGGCGACGACGCGCATTCCCGCGAGGAGTACGGGCCCAGCGAGCGGAAGCTCCACCCGGAAGAACTGCGACCTCACCGAGAATCCCACCGCGGTAGCGGACTGGCGGATGCCCGGATCGACCGAGGCGAGACCGTCGGCGGTGGTTCTTACCATGAGAGCGATCCCGTAGAGGGTGAGGGCTACGACCAGGTTGATCGAATCGCGCAGCCCCGTTCCGATGATCAGCGGAAGGATGATAAACAGCGGCAGCGACGGGATGGCATAGAGCAGACCGAGCACAGTGAGCAGTGTGCCCCGGCTCCAGCGATACCGATTGGCCACCCAGCCGATCGGCACCGAGATCACGAAACTCAGGATGATCGGTGGGAGGGAAATCAGCAGGTGAGCCACAATCAACTGGCCGATCAATTCGCCATTGTTGAGCAGCCAGGTCACCGCGCCACCACGTCAGTCTCGCCGACCAGCACTCCGGCTGGGCGGCCTTCGGCATCCACAAGAATGTCGCCGGTGGGCGTGTTTCGAATGCTCAACGCCCGCTTGCCCTTGTCTGCCCCGACGAAAGTGGCAACAAACTCGTTTGCTGGAGCCGCAAGGATCTCGGTGGGAGAGCCAACCTGCGCGATGCGCCCACCCTTCTCGAGGATCACCACCTGGTCGCCGAGGAGGAATGCTTCGTCGATGTCGTGGGTTACGAACACCACCGTCTTATCGAGTTCGCGCTGGAGGCGGATCAACTCGGTCTGCAGCTCCGCGCGCACGATCGGGTCGACCGCTCCGAACGGCTCGTCCATGAGGAGGATGTTGGGGTCGGCGGCGAGACCCCGAGCAACGCCGACGCGCTGCTGTTGGCCGCCGGAGAGCTGGCTCGGGTATTTGTCAGCCAGTGCACTGTCGAGACCGACCGTGTCAAGCAGGCGCAGCGCATCCTCTCTCGCCTGCTTCTTTGGCACGTGGTTGAGGATCGGCACAGTGGCGACGTTGTCGATCACCTTCAGATGCGGAAGGAGACCGGAGTTTTGCATGACGTAGCCGATGCGGCGGCGCAAAGCCACCGGCTCCAGCCGGGAGGTGTCTTCTCCGTCGATCTCGATAGAGCCGGAGGACGGATCGACCATGCGGTTAATCATCCGCAGCAGAGTGGTCTTGCCCGATCCTGAGGACCCCACCAGCACAGTGGTCTTGCGAGACGGAAGCACGAGACTGAAGTCTTCGACCGCGAGAGTTCCATCAGGGAACTGTTTTGTGACGTTGCGGAACTCGATCATGGGGGCGGCTCATTCCTCGTGGTTCTCACGAATCGACACTTGCCGGACTTTTCTTCCTCCACACTATTCTCGGCAACCGTCACCGTGGGTTGCCACAGATTACGAATTGCTGACAGTGCGAAGGCTCAGTCCCGCGCCGATGTGCCGATGATGTCGTGCCCCGAACCGCCCGCCCCCTGGCCGTCGAAGGCCAGGCCTTCAGGTGGCCTCGCTGCTCTTCCCATTGACCTTCTGTGCGCCGACCCGACGTTGTCTGCGTTGGCACGGCCCCAGAATCCTGCCGCGGTCTCCTGTTTTTCGTTGGTCCGGATCTCGCAACACACCACTCGGGACTGGCTACCGATCATTCAGTGCAGAAACCCGTGGCCAACCGGCGTGTTCTTCTCTTTTGTTCTTCTGTCCGGCCGCGGGCGCTGACGGTCGCCACCCGCCACCGTCGGGAATACGACCGAGTTTCTTCGCGGCGATAGGGACCAGGTCTTTCGGATTGGCACGCTCGTAACGGCGGAGTTTCGGTTTGCGAACAGTGAGCCCGGTATTCACATCGATGTGGCCGCATAGCGGAACCCGGAAGCATGCCAGCACTGTTGACACCGTCGATTGGAGCAGTCGCAGATGCCCGTCGATGCGGTGGGTGCCCACCGCACCGCGAACCGGCGTGCGAGTCTCATACAGATGTTCGGCGACTCTGGCCTGCACCCATCCATCCATCCATCCGCGACCAAGCGCGCGACTAGTTTCAGCCGTCCAACGGGTGCCAAGAGGGCGTTGGGATGGATAACGGGAGAAATGAGGCCCGGCGTCCTGTCAATTAAGAGTCGTAACCCATACCGGTACTGGAGGTCCTCATTTTTTCAACTCCCGCCACGCACACACCCGTCGTGGGAGGAACGCCTAGATGCTGCGGGGGTCTCCGTAGAAGCCCGTCAGATAGGCCGTCGAGATTGCCATGGCCTCGTCGATGAACTTCGAGTCGCCGTGTGAGTCGTAGGTGAATGCGCGCGAAAGCAGCGCATCAGTAATCACAATGACCACCTCGAGATGGTGAGCGAGTTCCTCGATCGGAAGTCCGAATCGCTCCGAGATCGCCGTGGCGGCTGCCGCTGCGATGACGGTACTTCCGGACTGCGCCGACAGAGCAGGGCGCACATCGAGCACATCGCCAAGGCGAAGCGAGCGAAATCCGGGCACCGAACGGAAGGCGGTGGTCATCGCGACGATGCAGCCCTCAATTGCGTCCAACCAGGTGGCATGGACTGAATCGAGCACAGTCGCTCGCGTGCCATCGACGAATTCCCCGAGCGAGCGAGCACTCAGGCTCTGCAGCACGACAATGCGGTCAGGGAAGTAGCGATAGACGGTGCCAATCGAGGCACCTGCCCGCTCGGCCACCATGGCAGTGGTCAGGCGCTCGTAACCGATTTCATCGATGATCGACGCCGCGGCATCCAGGAGGCTCGCGAGCCGCGCAGTGCTGCGTGCCTGGACGGGTTCATTGCGCAACAACGCGCTGCCGTCCAGGGCAAGGTCTGTAGGGTTTTGATCCGCCAATGGAACTCCTCGATTTATGTCAGTCCGAATACTATCGCGCCCCCGAGACGGGGGCGCCTGGTTTTTCGAATTAATTCAAAAACTGAGCGATTTGCCAGAAACGACGAGTCTGTGTACTGGTCTGACCGTTCTGTGGACGGAAAGCGGTGCTCTCAAACATGAAAGACTCGTCCTATGGCCAGTACCCGGAAAGCGTCAGCCGCCGCAGCAGGAGCAGAGCCGATCCTCCACCTCGCGGCGCGTGCCGAAGACGCCATGCATGATTTCCGAGAAAAGCACGCCCGTCGTCGTGGACACATCCCCACCGTAATCCCCTATGCCGGATATGGCGCTCCCGGCTGGGCGCGCGTACTCTGCCGGGTTCTGCTCACGAAGCCGACCCCTGGCAACGATCCGCGCTATAAAAAAATCCGTGGATGGCGCAGCTTCACGAGCGTGCCCGTCAACGATATTGCGGTGACGATCGAGATTGCGAACGTCGAACAGCGCGTTGTCGCGGATCGCGGCGGGGTGGTCGACACGGTTCTCGAAGTCGATCTCGCGCCCGGCTGGCACACGATCACCATCCGCACCGACGAGACAGAGAGCGTGGATGCTCCGATCTTCATTGTCGATCCTTCGGTCGCTGTCGGAATCATCTCCGATGTGGACGACACGGTGATGGTCACTGCGCTACCGCGACCCTTTCTCGCGGCGTGGAACACCTTCGTGCTCGACGAGCACGCGCGACGACCGGTTCCCGGTATGGCCGTGCTGTATGAACGGTTGACGCGTGCGCATCCCGGCATGCCTGTCTTCTACCTTTCGACCGGTGCCTGGAACGTGGCACCGACACTGACCCGATTCCTTTCGCGCAATCTGTATCCCTCTGGTCCGCTGCTCCTGACGGACTGGGGGCCAACCCACGATCGGTGGTTTCGCAGCGGTCGCGACCACAAAGTAGACACGCTGAAGCGGCTCTCGAGAGAGTTCCCCGAGATGCGCTGGCTGCTGGTCGGGGACGACGGGCAGCATGACGAGGAGATCTACGGCCAGTTCGCGGCACATCACCCTCACGCGGTGGAAGGCGTAGCGATCCGCCAGCTCTCGAACAGCGAAGCAGTGCTCGCCGGTGGACGGAGCAAATCCGAGGCACATTCAAGCCGGTCGGCGCCCTGGGTATACGCCCCAGACGGAGCGGGCCTCGCTGAACGGTTGGCTGACGCTGGCTTGTTCTGACGCTGGCCTGTTCTGACGCTGGCCTAGCGCCAGGCTGTCGGCCCTGCCGAACCCGCACGATAGGAGTCAATCGGAACGCTGTTTTTTCGCCAGGCCGAGAGGATCGGCGCCACGATGCGCCAGCACTCCTCCACCGCATCCGCCCGAACCGACAGCGTCGTGTCGTCGGAGAGGATGCCGTGAAGCACCTCTCCATACGGCCCGAGCTCTCCCTCTGCGAACTCCACATCGAGGCTCACCCGATCGAGGCTGAATGGGTCGCCCTCGCCATTGATATTCAGGTCGAGTTCGATGCTGTCCGGCGTCAGCGAGATGATGAGGCGGGCGGGGCCGGGGTTGCCCGTGAATCCGTAGGGCCGATGTGGCACATCCTTGAAAGTTACGACGATCTGCTGGCGTTTATCGGCGATCGCTTTGCCCGACCGTAACCGAAACGGCACTCCCGCCCAGCGCCAATTCTCGATGCCGACGGTCACCTCGGCGAGCGTCTCAGTGTCGAGTTCCGGATGCACCCCCGCCTCCTTCACGTACGCCGGAAGCTTGCGGCCTTCGATTGTGCCCGCGCCATAGCGTGCGCGTCGACCGGCGGAAACGGCATTCCGCTTCCAGGCGTGAGTTGCGCGGAGTACCTGCGCCATCGATCCACGCAGGTCGTCCGCATCAAGACTCGACGGCGGTTCCATTGCGGCGAGCGCCATCACGAGCAGCAGGTGGCTTTGAATCATGTCAACGAGCGCGCCCGCCTTGTCGTAGTACCCGGCACGCCCCTCGAGCCCCAGAGTCTCGTCGAAGACGATGTCGACCCGCTCGATATGCTCGGCGCTCCACACCTGTTCGAAGATGCGGTTGGCGAAACGCAGGCCGAGCAGGTTGAGCACCGTTGACTTGCCGAGGAAATGATCGACCCGGTGGATGTGCTTTTCCGGAACGAGCTTCGCCAGCTGCCGGTTGAGCGCTTGGGCGCTGCGCAGATCGGTGCCGAACGGCTTCTCGAGCCCGAGTACCGTTCCCTTGGGCATCCCGACCTTTTCGAGGGCCGCAATCGTCGCGATCGTCACCTGCGGCGGCAGCGCAAAGTAGAGTGCTGGCCTGCCAACCGCGGCGGCGAGGATGCGGGTGAGGTCTGCGGGGCGGGTCACGTCGGCCTGGAGATAGACCGAATTTTTCGCCACCGTCGTCGCGCGCGTGCTTGCGACGCCGCCGGCGGTGAAGGAGTCGATGACACGAGCGCGCCACTCGCTATCCGTCATCGGGTCGAAACCCACTCCGATCAGGCGCAGGTCGTAGCCTCGCGAACTGCCAAGCAGTTGGCCGAGACCCGGAAGCAGTAGCCGCTTGGTGAGATCGCCGCCTGCCCCCAGAATGACGAGAGTTCCGATGTGGTCAACCATGAGCACAGGCTACCTCTGCAAGACTGAGGAAATGGCTTTACGAATTGAGGACTATGCCCTGATCGGCGACTGCCACACCGCCGGACTGGTCGGGCGTGACGGCAGCATCGACTGGCTCTGTTTTCCACGATTCGACTCCCCGTCTACCTTCGGAGCGCTCCTCGGCACCAAGGACCACGGACGGTGGCTGCTCGCCCCCGCTGGCGAGATCATATCGACGTCTCGACGGTACGAAACGGACACCTTCATCCTCGTGACCCGGTGGGTGACGGCGGACGGAGAGGTGGAGGTCACCGATTTCATGCCGCACGGCGACCGCCGAGCCGACGTTATCCGTCGCGTCACCGGCATCCGGGGCACCGTGCCCATGATGATGGACCTTCGTTTCCGCTTCAACTACGCGGAGGCGCTCCCCTGGGTGCGACAGACTCAGGACGAACACGGGCATGGTCTCTTGGCGGTCGCTGGTCCGGATGCCGTCATCATGCGCGGACCGGAACTGCGGGCATCCGACCACACGCACGTCGCCGAGTTCTCGGTAGCCGCCGGCGAGACGGTGGACGCGTCACTGACCTGGTATCCGTCGCACCGGCAGCCGCCCACCCCGATCGTGGTGGACGACCGCCTTACCGAGACCACCGCCTGGTGGCAGGAGTGGGCATCCCATTGCATCGCCTCGCCGCTTTATCACGACGAGGTGCATCGATCGCTGCTCGTTCTGCGGGCTCTGACCCACGAGGACACCGGCGGAGTCGTGGCGGCGGCCACGACGAGCCTTCCCGAGTCCTTCGGCGGGAATCGCAACTGGGACTATCGCTACGTCTGGCTGCGCGACGCATCACTCACGCTGAATGTGCTGCTCGAGCACGGGTTCCGCAACGAGGCAAATTCCTGGCGCGGCTGGCTGCTGCGAGCGGTGGCGGGAGACCCGGGCGACGTGCAGATCATGTACGGGCTGTCCGGTGAGCGCCGACTCACCGAATGGGAGGTAGACAGCCTCCCCGGCTACGACGGCGCCTCACCGGTGCGGGTTGGTAACGGCGCCTGGCGTCAATACCAGGGAGACGTCTTCGGCGAGGTCATGATCGCCCTCCAGTCCGCGCGCGAACTCGGCGTGTCCGAAGACGAATTCTCGTGGCCACTGCAGCGCGCCCTGATGGGCTATGTGGAAGACAACTGGCGTCGCCCCGACAACGGCATCTGGGAGATCCGCGGTCCACAACGCGACTTCGTCTCGTCCCGGGCAATGATCTGGGCCGCCTTCGACTGCGCGGTGCGGGCGGTCACCGAATTCGGTCTCGATGGTCCCCTCGAGCTATGGATCAGGCTGCGCGATGAGGTGCATTCCGAGATCGAGTCGCGCGGTTTCGATCACTCTCGCAATACCTACACCCAGTACTACGGCAGCACCGGGGTGGATGCCTCGTTGCTGCTGCTCTCGCAGATAGGCTACGTCGCCGCCGACGATCCTCGGATGCTCGGGACCGTCGCCGCCATCGAGGAGGAGCTCCTCCGCGACGGTCTCCTGATGCGCTACCGAACGGAATCGGGAGTGGACGGGCTACCGGCCGGGGAGCATCCGTTCCTCGCCTGTTCGTTTTGGCTCGTCGAGCAATACGCCCGCAGCGGACGGGTTGCCGACGCGAGAATCCTCATGGATCGACTCGTGAGCTTCTGCAACGATCTCGGTCTACTGAGTGAGGAATACGACGTGGCGAAGTCGCGCCAGGCTGGCAACACCCCGCAGGCGCTCTCTCACCTCGCGCTGGTGAGAGCGGCAGACGCCATCGCGGGGGCGACGACGCGACCCGACGCCTAGCTCTTCGACGCGAGGTGCTCGGCGAAAAACGCGTCGATGCGCTGCCAGGCATCGGTGGCGGCTTCGGGGTTCGGACCAGCGCCCAGGATTCGCTTCATGAGGAATCGCAGTACCGGCGGTCCGCTCTCGGCATCGTTGAGGAAGGAATGTCCCGCGTCGGGGTATTCCTTGACATCGTGATCGATACCGAGCCGGGTGAGGGAGTCTTCCAGTTTCTTTGCGGCCCCCTTGAGCGAACTGTCTGTGCCGCCGTAGCTGCCGACAATGGGACACGCTCCGGCGAGCGCCCGGTCGATCTCCTTGGGGAGCCGTCCGTAGTTGGCCGAGGCCACCCCGAAGCCGAGGCTTGCCGCAGCGAGGGCGAAGCCCCCGCCCATGCAGAAGCCGATGATGCCGACCTCCCCCGTGCAATCTGGCCGCGTGATGAGCAACTGCCGCGCCGACTCAATGTCCGCAAAGGAGCGTCCCGCTCCCGAGTTGAGCTCGCGGAAGGTCTGGCTGAGACATTTGCGGGCACCACCCTCGGTGAAGAGGTCAGGCATTAGCGCGATATAGCCGGCGCGGGCGAAGCGATCGGCCTGTCGTCGCATCACGTCGTTAACGCCAAACGCCTCGTGCACGAGTACGACTCCCGGCCAGGGCCCCTCACCCGCAGGAGTCACAAATTGCCCGGTGAGTCCCGCGCTGGCTCCGCCAAGGCCGGGAATGTCGATGGTGTGAGCAGCCGGTGATTCGGACATTGGTTCTCCTGGCGGGTGAAAGGACTTCAGGCGGGAAAGATCAGACTGCGGCTGTCAACTCAGTGAATTCATCATCGCTCAATTCGAGATCGGCTGCAGCTACGTTGTCGGAAAGGTGATCGATGCTCGACGTACCGGGGATCGGCAACAGCACCCGAGAACGCTTGAGCAGCCAGGCAAGGGCCAGCTGTGACGGCGAAACACCGCGCTTTATCGCGAGTCCATCGAGCGGTCCTCCTGCCTGTGCGAGCTTGCCCGTCGCGAGGGGGAACCACGGAATGAACGCGATATCGTTGGCCGTCGCGTAATCGAGCAGAGGTTCGGCGTCCCGATGAGCGAGGTTGAAGAGGTTTTGCACGGACACGATCGTCGCGAGCTTCTGCGCCGCCACGAGTTCTTCGACCGTGACCTCGGAGAGCCCCAGATGGCGGATTTTGCCCTCTGTTTGAAGTGCCACGAGTTCTCCTAGTTGGTCCTCCAGCGCGACCTTCGGGTCGATGCGGTGCAGCTGGAGCAGGTCGATGCGTTCCAGTCCGAGGTGTCGAAGGCTCAACTCCACCTGCTGGCGCAGGTATTCGGGGCGGCCCACCGGAATCCATTGGTTCGGACCCTGTCGCGTGAAGCCGACCTTGGTGGCAATCACGAGATCGTCCGCGTAGGGGTGCAGGGCTTCCTTGATCAGGAGATCCGCGACTTCAGGACCGTAGGCATCCGCTGTGTCGATCAGGGTCACGCCGAGTTCCACCGCCCGACGGAGCACCCGCACAGCGTTCTGCGGGTCGGGAGATTCACCCCAGACGCCAGCGCCGGGTAACTGCATCACCCCATAGCCGAGACGGTTGACTGTGAGGTCGCCGCCGAGTGAAAATGTTCCGGATGTCGATGCGAGTTTCGTTGTCATTTTTTCCAACGTACGCGCATGAGACCTCTCTCATCTTGGAAGTGGCTGGGTAACCATTCCTCGATAATGAGGGCATGTCTCGCCGCCACCCCGTTACCGTGTCCGTGCGTGTGCGTATCCTCGCGGCAATGCTCGTTGTTGCCGCCGCGGGAATGGCGATCGCTGGAGGTTCGGCGTTCCTGGTTCAGCGAGAGCGGGTGCTCTCGCAGGTCGACCAGCGGCTCAATGACACAGCGACCCGCCTCCGCTCCATCGCCACCGAAAAGCAGTACTCGAGTGTGCGCGGCCTTCTCACCGCCGCTATCCAGCAGATCACCCCCGATACCAACGAGGGCATTCTCGGAATCATCGACGGCAAATCTGCGGTCGTGCCCGGCAGTGTGGTGGGAGTCCCCCTCGAAAAAGACAGAGCTCTCATATCGCGGGTCAATCGTGAGACCCGGGCGGGCGGTGTCGTACTCGGCACAGATGTCGGGTCTCGCGGCGCCCTGCGCTACCTCGCGGTGCCGGTACGCGCTGGCGGTGACAGCGCTACCGGGGTGTACGTCGCCGCATACAGCATCGACGCCGAGCTCTGGCCAATCGCGCAAGCCTTTCGCACCTTTCTCCTGGTGGCCGCAGCCGCACTCTTGGCTGTTGCGATGGTCGGCTGGTTTGTTGCCGGGCGGCTGCTCAGGCCGTTGCGGGTGCTGCGCGACACCGCCCGACGCATCACGGGATCTGACCTTCTCGAGCGCATCCCCGTGGCGGGAGTCGACGATGTATCGGAACTCACGCTCACGGTCAACGAGATGCTCGACCGCCTGCAGGTCTCACTCGAGGGGCAACGTCGACTCCTCGATGATGTGGGTCACGAATTGAAGACGCCAATCACGATCGTGCGCGGCCAACTGGAGCTGCTGGATGTCGAAGACCCGCAGCAGGTGGCACAGATCCGTACGCTCGCAATCGACGAACTTGATCGTATGAACAGGCTGGTCGCTGATATCTCGCTGCTCGCCTCGGTGCAGCGCCACTCCGGCGTGACGATCGAGCCGACTGATGTACGCGGCCTCACCGAGACAGTCTTTCGCAAGCTCTCAGCGATCCCTGGGAGGGACTGGAGATTGGTGGAGACAGCGGATGCGGTGGCGGACCTCGATCCCGGCCGCATCACCCAGGCCTGGTTCCAGCTCGCCGCCAACGCCAACCGCCACGGAACGCCCGGGCTGCCGATTGAGATCGGAAGTCGCGTCATTACGGATCTCGGCGACGAATGCCTCGAGCTCTGGGTTACTGATTTCGGCCCGGGAATCGCACCGGAGGCGCACGAGCTCATCTTCGAAAGATTCCGGCGAGAAGCGGAGGGGCGCGGCGAGAGTGGCTCGGGGCTCGGACTCGCGATCGTCACGACCATCGTCCACGCCCATCGCGGCGAGGTGCGCCTCGATAGTGCTCCGGCCATCGGATCGACCTTCACCCTCTCGCTCCCCCTCGGTCCCGCCCGCGCCAACGAAGCGTCGGAACACCACGCATGAGCGGAATTCTCATCGCAGAAGATGAAGCGCGTATTTCCTCGTTCATCGAGAAGGGCCTGCGAGCTGCGGGATACAGGTCTCACGTCGTGGCCAACGGGGGTGATGCGCTCGACTTCGCCTCGACCGGGTCGTTCGACCTCCTCGTGCTCGACATCGGTTTACCCGGCCTGGACGGCTTCGAGGTGCTTCGCCGGTTGCGCTCGTCGGGCTCGACCATCCCGGTCATCATCCTCACCGCACGCGATTCGGGCACAGATACCGTCGCCGGCCTCGAGGGTGGAGCCAACGATTACATGTCGAAACCGTTCCGGTTCGACGAGTTACTTGCCCGCATTCGACTGCGATTGAAGGATGCCGGTCCGACCGAGCGCACACTTCTCGTCCACGGTGACCTCAGCCTCGATACCCGCACCAGGCGAGCAACAATCGGGTCTCGCACTGTCAACCTCTCCGCCCGGGAATTCGGCCTCGCCGAGGAATTCCTGCGCCATCCTGACCAGGTGCTCAGCCGCGAGCAACTCTTGAGCCGAGTGTGGGGGTTCGACTTTGATCCAGGGTCGAACGTCGTCGACGTCTACGTGCGCTACCTGCGTGCCAAGTTCGGAGCGGAGCGCATAGAAACGGTGCGCGGGATGGGGTACCGGTTGAAGTAGCGCATCGCGCGCACCGGACCGGGCCAACTGTCGTCAGCGCTGTCCGCCGATGTCGTGTGAACCGCTGCCATCACCGCTGCCACTCGACGAACCGCTCTCAGCTGAGCCGTCACTTGTCGAAATGGAGCCCGGGGATCCGCTGGTGCCCGCGCTTGGGCTCGGGCTCGGGCTCGGGCTCGGGGCATCCGAAATGCCCGTGTCGCCGCTGTCCTGTGCAGTGCCGTCGCGTGTAGCGCGGTCGTGTCTAGCGCCGTCATCGCCCACGCCGTGGGTGACACCGTCTTCGGCGCCGGTGTGACGCACGTCGCCGTACTCGTCGACATACATCGGGTCAACCGGCGGAACCGTGGTCGTTCCCGTCGCATCCACCGACTTGTCGTCGAACGGCAGTGCATTCGATGAAGGGTCGGTCGTGCCAGTGGTTACCGGGGAAGTCTTCTGCACGGCACCGGTGAGGTCTTCGATTGTCAGCGTATGCGCCACCGCTGCCGCTCCGGCTGAACCGAGTGCGAATACAGCGAGAGTAACGACACCCGTCAGCACGATCTTGCGCGTGATATTCATGAAACCTTTCGCTTACGTCGAGTATCAGCGTCGGCCATGAGGTGCAGAGGAGAGGCGGATGAGAGGCCTCTCATACCGAGGGTGACGGATGGAGCGACTCACGCGGACGAAGCACACCGGATCACGCTGAATCACACCCGGATCAGACCGGATCGAATGGGAACACGGAGCAAAAGGCCATTGATTTGGAGCATACCGGCGAAATTCACCCCCGCGCCACCAAATTGGGGCGTATACCGGGTTGCCCCGCGAATAAAGGGCTGGTACGGTCGCTTTTATCGATCCGATGTCCCCCTAAAGACGGACAGACCGATACACAGTTCATGTACCCGACATGAACCGTTCCTTACCCGAAAGGAACAGCCAGCACATGAATGCTGCGCTTGCTGCCGCGTCCGCGGCGACCGATGCGATTACCCTGCCACTAGTGCTCACTGTCTTTTTTTCGACAGGTGCCCTCGTAGCCATTGCCGTTTATGTGAGGCGCTTGCGCCGCACTGGACGGCTGACCGGAGTGACCGCGGCAGCAAGCGGAGTTTCTGCAGCCGGAATCCTCGCGTGTGCACTCCTGGTGAGTGTCGCGCTCGGCGGATCCGCAGTCGCGTCAGCCAAGGACGCATCCCCGTCCGGCATCCCCCAGCCGGACGTCACGGGATCGTCGGCGGTCGTCGTGTCCCCCACTGCGGATCCGCCAACCACCGGAGACCTGAGCGGTCCTCAGCTCACGACCGAGTGACGGACCCCGTCGTCCGGATTGATCGCCCGTCCTGTTTGCACCCAGGCTGCTAGTAGCCCTCATGAGTTGCACCGTCCAGATACTCTGGACGGATGCGACTGATGGCCTCACTGCGCGCCTCGTCACGCAGTCCGCTCCTCCAGGTAATCAAGACCTCCGTCGCCGCCATCATCGCGTGGCTCATCTGTACGGTGACCCTCAGCCAGCCGCTGCCGATCTTTGCGGCAATCGCCGCACTACTTGTGGTGCAGCCGAGTATCAACCAGTCGCTCGCGAAGGGGATCGAGCGCAGTGTCGGCGTGATCTTCGGCGTGATCCTCGCCTACGCAGCCGGCATCCTCTTCGGACACTCGAGTGGGATCGTACTTGGCGTCATTGTCGTGTCCCTTCTCGTCGCATGGATTCTCCGACTCTCCCCGGGTTCTGCCACTCAAATTCCGATCAGCGCGATGCTCGTGATCGCGATCGGCACGAACACCCCGGGGTATGCGGTCAACCGAGTGATCGAGACGGTGATTGGTGCAGCGGTCGGGCTGACGATCAACGCCATCATCGTGCCGCCCGTGCTTTTAAATCCAGCCCACGCGGCGGTAGTTCGGCTCGCCGAGCGGGTGGCCGACACGCTATCGGCGTTCGCGACTGCCCTGCGTACTCCACTGGCCGCCTCGGAACTGACCTCGATGCTCACTGACGCCCGACAACTGCCTGAGCTGCGCAATTCCGCGGAAGACGCCCTGGTGCGGGCGGATGAGTCACTCATGCTCAATCCGCGGCGTGGGCGCTATCGTGAGCGCCTCGAACGCGATCGTGATCTCCTCGACTCGCTCGGCATCCTCGTGACTCGGGTCACCGGCATGGCCCGTGCCCTGCACGACAATTACGACCCGGAACTCAGCGACGACCTTTTCGTCGCCTCGATCGCACTCGAACTCGACCGTGCTTCGCACGACCTGCGCCTGCTCGCCCGGGACGGGACGACTGTTGATCCCCTGCCGGTCGCGTCCGACCTCCCGGCCCTCACCGCACCGCTCGTCATCGCGCTCCCCGATCCCGATAACTGGATCCTGGTGGGTTCGCTGCTCGAGGATCTGCGCCGGGTTCGCGAAGTCATTATCGGCGAGGATGTGGCATGACCGTCGCAACTCTCGAGAGCTACGCACCGTTCGAACTCGTCTCGGATGCCGCCTCCCTCGGTCTCGTCACCACAACGGTATCGAGCCCTCTCGGCACCTGCGTCGCTAGGCATTTGCCGCGACGCACGTCCACTCGAGCAACCCTCTTCCTGCACGGCGCCGCCGGGTCGTGGACCACCTGGACCCCACTGGTGCAGGCCGCAGCCGCCGACCGCATCAACCTCGGCGACATCGTGATCTTCGACCTGCCGGGATGGGGCGACGGGCATCTTGCCGACGGCCCGCTTGACGACCCGGTGCTCGCCATCTGCTCCCTGGTCAAGGACATGGCCGAGGAGCTCGGCTATACCGAATGGGATCTTGTCGGCCACTCCCTCGGTGGATTCATTGCACTGCACATGGCGTCGATCTGGCCCCAGGCCGTGCTGTCGGTGGGGATGGTATCGGGCACGACGTTCTCGATCATCCACTCTGTGGAGCACCCGGTACGGCGCTTCCGCGAACTGCCCGGATTCACGATGCTCTGGCGGGTCATGCAATTTCTCGCGGTGCTCGGCCCCGCCGGGCCGGCCCTCGTACGGGGAGTCGGCGCGATTGGGCTGCTGCGACCGGCGACGTTCCCGCTGTTTCGACACTGGCGCGAGGTGCCAAAGTCCCAGGGTCACGCCCTCGCGGTGGAGATTCGACCGCGGTCGTTTGCCACGGCCGCGAAAGTGACCAGGGGCTACGATGCGGATGCGCGCTGGAGGGCCATCGAATGTCCCGTGCGCGCAACCAAAGGCGATCGCGATGTCTTCGTGACCAGGGAAGACCTCGACCATCTCGGACGTCTGCTGCCGTCGAGCGTGCGCACGGTCATTGCAGATTGCGGTCACTTCGGAGCGGTCGAACGCCCTCGGGCCGTGCTCCGGGCGCTGGGCTACAGCTCGGACTGACCGCGATATACCCGGCGCACCGGTCAGTCCGCTAACTCGAGCCAGGTCAGGCTCGCGAACTCGCCCTGGGTCAGTCCAAGGGACTCGGAAAGCCCAGCGACCGCGGTGCGGAAGGCGTGCGAATCCATGCCATCGCGCACAATGACGTCGATGCCCGCCGGACTCAGCTTCGACTTGGTGAAACGGATCGCCACGATGTTCGAGTCGTTCGTCGACCCGATGACCGACCAGCGGCTCGTCACGAATGAGAGCAGTCGGGAACCCCGCCAGACGAAGCCATCGGCACGAAAGCGGTCCCTGCCGACAATGGTCTTCTCGACCCCGTCACCCCTCGTGAAACTCACTATATTGCCGAAGACAAGCGGATCGGCACTTTTCAGTTCATAAGAAAACCGCGGTCGGAGTCGATCACCACCCAACCACATCGGAGAGTTGGTCGCGCCGACGCTCCACGTGCCCGGCAGAAGCGCGGCGAGGGCGGCGGCATCCGTTGGAAGTGGCATGGCCTCAAACTTAGTTGCAGCGGCTGGGCGTACCGTTCAGGGATGCACGCCATTAATGTCCCCAATCCCGGGGGTGCCGATTCCCTCGTCTTCGTCGAACTTCCCGACCCGACTGCCGGTCATGGTGAGGTGCTCATAGAGGTCGCGGCAGCGGGGGTCAACCGTGCCGACATCGGCCAGCGGGAGGGACATTACCCCTCGCCCGTCGGCGCCTCCCCACTGATGGGAATGGAGGTCTCGGGAATCATTCGCGCGCTCGGCACCGGAGTGAGCAGCTGCTCAGTGGGCGACCGCGTCTGTGCCCTGCTTCCGGGTGGCGGCTACGCCTCCCTCGCCGTCGCAACCGAGGGCCAACTGTTGCCTGTACCCGACTCCCTCGACCTGGTGGATGCCGCCGGCCTTCCCGAGGCGATTGCGACCGTGTGGTCGAACGTCTTCCTCACCGCGGCGATCCGCGCGGGCGAAACCATGCTCGTGCACGGCGGATCGAGCGGCATCGGCACCATCGCCATCCAACTGGCCCGGGCATTCGGCAGCCTCGTCGCTGTGACCGCGGGGTCGCCGGCCAAGCTTGCCGCCTGCGAACGACTGGGGGCTGCGATTCTCATCAACTACCGCACAGAGGACTTTGCCAAGCGCATTGCGGAAGAGACCGATGGGCGCGGCGTCGATGTGATCCTCGATTCGATCGGCGGTGGGTACCTCGAGCGCAACCTCGCCTCGCTCGCGCCACGCGGGCGCCTCGTCACCATCGCGAATCTCAGCGGCGAGTCCAGCACGCTCGACTTCGGACTGATGATGCGACGGTGGCTGTCGATTCACGGGTCGACCCTTCGCGCGCGACCTGTTGCCGAGAAAAACGAGATCCTCGCGAGCGTACGCGAGAACGTGTGGCCGCTCGTTATCTCCGGCCAGGTGGTGCCGGTGATCGACAGCCGATTCAGCCTCGCTGATGCTGCCAGTGCGCACCAGCGCCTTGAGTCGTCCGAACACATCGGCAAGCTGCTGCTCCTGCCGTAAGTCAGGCTCGCGTGAGAAGCCACTGCAGCGCGTCGGCGAGGGCGGTGGCTCCGGCCTCCGCATCATCCTGCTCCACATGCTCCTCTGGCGAGTGTGAGACACCGGTCGGATTGCGCACGAAAAGCATGGCCGTCTCGATCCGGGAGCTCAGCACTCCCGCATCATGACCGGCCCCGGTGTCGAGAAGGGGAGATCCGGGCAGGATGCCAAGAAGCCTGTCGCGCAGTCCCGTTGGGAACTGCACGGTGCCGCTCACCGACTCCTCGAGGATGTGTACAGCGCAGCCCTCTTCGGCGACGATGCGGTTGGCGTCGGTGGTGATTCGCCGCACAACAGCGGCGGTGGTCTCGTCATCCGGATGCCGCACGTCCAGCCACAGGTCGACGCTCGAGGCGATCACGTTGGTGCCGCCCGGCACCGGTGTGAGGCGGCCGACCGTTGCGCGGGACTGTGGGTGGGCCAGGGCAGCTGCGCGCACCGCCACGACGATGCGAGCCGCGGCGACCATCGGGTCGCGACGATCGGCCATCAGGGTGGTTCCCGCATGGTTACCCTGGCCGGTGACGCTGATTCGCCAGCGGCCATGGCCGAGGATAGACCGGGCGATTCCCACCGGCTGCGCACGGTCGATGAGGCCACGACCCTGCTCGACATGAAGCTCGAGAAAGGTGGCGATCGAGGCGAGTGTTCCGTCGTCGTGCCCAATGAATCGCGGGTCGAGGCCGCTCGCCGCGGCAACCTCGGCGAAGCTCGCGCCATTCTCATCCACAAGACCGCGGGCCCGATCCGGATCAATCGCGCCGGCGAGCAGCCGCGATCCCAGACAGGCAACGCCGAAGCGTGATCCCTCCTCCTCGGGAAAGACGGCGATCGCCAGCGGTCTCCCTGGCGTGACTCCGCGAGCCCGCAGCTGGTCAACCGCTACGAGCGCGGAGCAGACACCAAGAGGACCATCGAACGCACCCCCTCCCGGTACCGAATCGAGATGGCTTCCGGTGACGACGACATTCCCCGCCGAGGCGTCGCCCATCGTCGCCCAGAGGATGCCGTTCAGGTCGGTGTGCACATCGAGATCGCGCCGCTCGGCGTGCGCGGTGAACCAGACTCCGAGGTCTCGCTCGGCCGACGAGAATACCGGGCGGGAGTACCCTCCACGCTGGCGGTCCCGGCCCACGTCTGCAATCTCGGCGAGGAGTCCGGAGACCGTATCTGTCGAACGGGGCTCTGACATGGTCCCCACGATAGTGCGAGACCTGCACGGCCCACAGAAGTAGCATGAGCGGATGCCCCGAACCGTCGTTGCGCTGGCACTCTCGAGTCACCCGGGTCCGAGCGTGGTGGTGAGCGCGGTCGCGGCAGTGCTTGGCATCGCGGTCGGGCTCGATCCGCCGCACGTCGCGATTCTTGGCATAGCATTCCTGCTCGGCCAGCTCTCGGTGGGACTCTCCAACGACTGGATCGATGCTGAACGGGATCGCGCGGTCGGGCGCACCGACAAGCCGGTGGCGGCGGGGCACGTGAGTGTCGGCACGGTGCGGGCGGCTTCATTCATCACGGCGGTGGCGGCGATCCTGATCACGCTACCGCTCGGCTGGTTCGCCACGCTCGCCCACACGATCTTCATCCTCTCGGCCTGGAGCTACAACCTCGGCCTCAAGAACACTCCGGTGTCGGTGCTCCCCTACATCGTGAGCTTCGGGCTGCTGCCGATGATCGCGACACTCGCCCGGCCGGTGCCTGCGGCCGCCGCCGCGTGGGCGCTCGCCCTCGGCGCCTTACTCGGCGTCGCGGCACACTTCGCGAACGTGCTGCCCGACCTCGACGATGATGAGCGCACCGGCATTGCCGGGCTTCCGCATCGGATCGGCCGCACAGCATCCGGAGTCGTGATCTGGGCATCGCTCGCGGCCGGTGCGGTCGCGGCATTCTTCGGCCCGGCGGGCGAACCATCCGCTCTCCAGTGGATCGGGCTGGGAATCACCCTGCTGCTCGCCGTCGCGATCGCCGTAGTGCTGCGACGACCGCCCACCCGCCTTCTCTTCCAGCTGATCATCGCCGCCGCGCTCGTGAACGTGGTGCTGCTGTCAGTTAGCGGGGCCCGCCTCCTCGCCTGATTCGAGACCTTCAGCACGCAGCACCGGCGCCTTCTGAGCGTTATTACGAATTCCGATCCAGGAGGTGACCCCGCCGAGCATGAGCAGCACAGCGGTCACCAGCACGCCGCGGTGAAATCCTTCGACGCCGAGCTGAGGTCCGACGATGAGCCCCACGAAGGCGATCGCAACGAGCCCGGCTACCCGCGCTACCGCATTGTTGATCGCCGAGCCAATGCCAGCCTGGCGTTCGTCGATAGCTCCCAAAATGGCGCTCGTGAGAGGAGCGACGGTGATCGTCATCCCGATCCCAAAGAGGATGACGCCAGGCAGGATCTGCGTCCAGTAGTCGGGACGGGCCCCGGCAAACACGTAGAGGAAGAAGCCGATCGCGGTGATCAGCGGCCCGACTGTCATGAACAGGCGCGGGCCGCGTTTGCCGGCCAGGGAACCGATTCGGCTGGAAAACAGGATGCTGATGATCGTCACCGGCAAGGTGGCAAGACCGGCGAGCGTCGCCGGGTAGCCCGCCACCTGCTGTAAAAATACCGCGAGCAGGAAGCCGCCGAGCGAGAGCGCGGCATAGACGAAAGTGGTGGTGAGGTTACCCCAGGCAAAGTTTCGCACCGTGAAGAGCGCAAGCGGCATCATCGGCTGTTTCGCCGTGTGCTCGCGCCAGAGAAAAGCAGCGAAGGAGAGGATGCCGAAGCCAAGGGCGAGAAAAATGACCGGACTCCCCCAGCCGTAGTGTCCCTGCTCGATGAGGGCAAAGACCGGCAGGCCGAGCCCCAGTACTCCGAGCACGGCGCCGGGATAGTCGATCGCGACGCCCTTCTCACGCTCGTCTTTCTGCTTCAGCACGGCCAGGAGAGAGAGTGTGACGGCGATCGGCAGCACATTGATCGCAAAAACGAGGCGCCAGCTTGCGAGATCGACGAAGAGGCCACCGAGAAGCGGACCGAGGACAAAGGCCGCGCTGGTGAATCCGGTCCATTGCCCGATGGCCTTGGCCTGTGCCGGCCCACGGAAATTCGAAAGGATGATCGCGAGCGAGCTCGGCACGAGCAGCGCTCCCGCCACTCCCTGCACTCCTCGCGCGACGATCAGGAATTCCGCGTTCGGGGCGACCGCACAGAGAAGCGAGGCCGCGCCAAAGCCGATGAGCCCGGTGCGCAGGACAACGATGCGGCCGTAGACATCTGACAACGACCCCGCGACGAGAATGAGCGATCCGAGGGTGATCAGATAGGCGTCGACCACCCACTGCTGGGTGCTGATGCCGCCGCCGAGTTCTCTCATGATGGCGGGAAGCGCCACGGTGATGACCGAGCCGTCGAGGAACGCGACGAACGAGGCGAGCACGGCAATGGCCAACACGAGTTTCTGGCGCTTCTCCACCGGCGCCATTCTTCTACCTGCCCAACGCGATGGCACGCTCGACCTCGGCAAAAAGGGCCGGGGCTGCGAGGGGCCGAAAATGCCCGACCATCGAAAGGCACACGTTCGTCGCTCCCTCGAGCTTGCTGCCACCGGGGATGAGCGGATCGAGACGGCTGTAGATGGAGGTGATGCGCACGTTGGCCGCGAGATTGGCCGCGAGGGTCATCACCGTCTCGTCTCGCGGAGAAAACGCACGGAGCGAGCGCACCGGCGCCCAGTCGGCGAGTGCGGAGCCGCCGAAGGGCGTGTTGATCGCGACGAGCCTGTCTATTCGGCCCGCACGGTCATCCGTCACCATCATGCGCTTGGCGATGAGACCTCCCTTGCTGTGCGCGACGATGACCACCCCGGTGAGATTTTTCTGGTCGAGGTAGCGCTGGGCGATCTCGGCGGAGGCGATGATGGACAGTCGGTTGTAGCCCAGTTCGCGCACCGTGTGGATCGGATGCCCGAGGGCGCTGAGCCGATCCGCCACCGGCCGGAGGAACTGCCAGGTCTCATACACGCCAGGGAGTAGCAGCACGGGTGAGAGCTCTCCCCGGTCATAACGCACGCTCGGCGTGCGCCCCACCAGGTTCTTCGCCTGCGCTCGTACCTGGTAGAGCCGGTCTGCGACGGCGGCTGCGGCATCCCGTACCGTGATCATGGGTGACCGGTCATGTGGAGTGTTTCGGGATGAGGGACGCTAAACGCGACTGCGCGAAAAAATAGGGAATACCGCAGCGCACAAGGTAGTCGGTACCGATGATGAGATGGGAGCCCATCGACTCCATCGTGATGTCGGGCAGAAGTGCCTGTGCCACCCTGCTGAATCGCCGCTCGGGCGGGGTTAAGGTCGGCGCGATGAGCACGAGCCGGTCGCTGATCTCAGGCGAGTGTGACGCGAGCTGCGTCACGACCGGGGTGCCAATCGAGTGCGCAACGAGCATCGGATTTACGATGCTTGCCGCGTGCAGGAAGCTGCCGACCACATTCGCATGGAGCGGACTCGATACATCCCGTTGGGGATCTGGCGCGGATCCGTGGCCCGCAAGATCGATGAGGGAGACTCCGCCGCTTTTCACCAGTTCCCCGGCGCGGGAATGAACGTAGCGGGAGGACACCCTGACGCCGTGCCCAAAAACGAAGGGCCGGGACGTGGCCAAGGCGGTGGAGCCGGGGAAGGGTTTGATAGCTACGGCGATCCCCCCGCGGATCGGCCGGCTGGAACAGTAGGTGAGCCCGCCCTGATGCTGCATCCGTTCGCCGACGCGGAGATCATTCGTGGTCACGCCGTTGACTCTACGCGGGGCGGGTGATCGCGGACTGGGTCGTTAGCGCATCGGCTCACAGGTGCCGGCAGATCGGGAATGCTTCCCCGGGAGAAAGTAGGCTCGTGGCATCCCAATAAGTGAAGGTAGGCACCATGGGTCCGGCGACGATCGGCCAGGAGGCGGATGACTTCACGGTCGATTTCAACCGCCGCATCGGTGAACGATTGACCGCTGTGTTCGCCACGGAGCAGGCCCGGCTTCGCTCCGAGCGAATACCGGTCGTCTCGGTCGTTATCGGAGCGAACCTCCCGAATGCTCCACTGCGCGATGCGCAAGGATCTCCGGCCTGGCTCTACGATGCCCTCGGGAGCGACGCCGCGGTTGTCGTGTTCTACCGGGGCGCCTGGTGCCCATACTGCAACCTCACCCTCGCGCACTACCAGAGGGAGCTGCTGCCCCGCCTGCTCGAGCGCGGCCTCGGCTTGGTCGCCATCAGCCCCCAGACGCCGACCTCATCGAACCTGTCGATCGCTGAGGGCGCCCTCGAATTCACGGTGCTCTCCGATCCGGCGAACTTCTTGGCGACTGCCCTCGGAATTCTCACCGAACCGAGCCCGGAGGTGCGCATCGCCCATTCCGAGCTCGGATTCGACATTGCCGATAGCAATGACGATGCGACTGGCGGCATCCCCTTCCCTACCGTCCTGGTGGTCGACTCCGACCGCATCGTGCGGTTTGCCGACGTGCAGGTGGACTACACGAGGCGCACCGAGGTGGCAGACATCCTCGCGGCGGTCGATGCGCTCGAGTAGCGCAAAGTTGAGTGCTGCAGGCGGTGAGGCTTATCCGCATCGGCACGACCATACCGGTACGGTCCCCGTCGGCGGCGCATTGCGCGAAACCGACGCCCTCTGCCCCGACCGTCTCCCGCAATACCGCCGCACCCTCTGGAGCTAACGGCCGATGTTGTGGGCGGATGTGATCTGCGGATGTTATCGGCGTGGAAGACCGGACGATCGAGCCCTGGGCCGCAGAGTTCCCTGCATCGTGGCTCGTCGGAAGTTTCCGCTGGACAGCAGGCGAGCTGAATCCCGTCCAGCGAGTCTTGAATGATGCAGTCCGTGCCGCCCGCGGGATTCGGCGCACACGCTTCCGTGTCCCCCATCCGCCTTCCATTTATGCGACCACCGCCGTGTTTGTACACGGGGGTGATGAGGAAAACGGGAGGTGGTTCGAGTGGTGGGGGTGGCTCGGGTGGTTCGAGTGGTGGGGGTGGCTGGGGGGAAACCGCGGTGGGAAGTTACAGCATCCCGATTTCGCTTCCCCCTCCGTCTTCCACCTCCCACTTATGGGACCACCGCCGTGTTTATACACGGGGGTGATGAGAAAAACGGGAGGTGGTTGGGGCAAGGGAGGTGGGTGGGGCAAGCGCGGTGGGCGCTACAGCATGCCGACAGCGGTGACCCGCACTACGGCCACCCCGGCGGCGTTGGATTCGGCGAGATCGACCGTGGCCGAGATTCCCCAGTCGTGGTCGCCAGCTGGATCGTCGAAGATCTGGCGGACGGTCCAGGTGACCGCCCCCTCATCCACCATGAGCATGGCCGAACTGCGAGCGTCACCGCCGATGCCGAGGGTGTCGTGGGCGTCGAAGTAGGCATCCATCGCGTCTGCCCAGGCGTCGGCGTCGAAGCCCGCCGCGGCATCCAGTTCGTTGAGCTGCTCGTAGTCCTCACGGGCGGCGAGCTGTACCCGTCGGAACAGCTCGTTGCGCACCAGAATGCGGAACGCGCGGATGTTGGTCGTCACCCCCTTCGGCGTCGGCGGCAACACCGGCGCGGATGCCTCGCTCGCCACGCCGTCGATGATCACCACCGGATTGATGAGCTTCTCCCACTCGTCGAGAAGGCTCGAGTCGACCTGGCGCACCAGCTCCCCGAGCCACTCGATCAGGTCGAGCAGCTCCTCGGTCTTGGCTTCGTCCGGGATGGTCTGGCGGGCCGCTTTGTAGGCGTCAGAGAGATAGCGCAACACCAGCCCTTCGGAGCGATTGAGTTTGTAGAAGCCGATGTAGTCGTTGAAGGTCATTGCGCGTTCGTACAGGTCCCGCACAACGGACTTGGGGCTGAGTTCGAAGTCGCCGACCCAGGGCTGTGACGCGCGGTAGGTCTGGAAGGCTGCATCCAAAAGCTCCTCGAGCGGCTTCGGCCAGGTGACCTGTTCGAGCAACTCCATGCGCTGGTCGTACTCGATTCCTTCGCTCTTCATCGCCGCGACCGCTTCGCCGCGGGCCATGAACTGCTGGGCGGAGAGGATGGCTCGAGGGTCGTCGAGGGTGGACTCGAGCACCGAGATGAGGTCGAGGGCGTAGGTGGGCGATGTCTGCACGGCGCCTTCCGCCGGCTGCAACAGGTCGAAGACGGCAAGCGCAAACGGGGAGAGGGGTTGGTTGAGCGCGAAATTCTGCTGCAGGTCCACGGTGAGGGTGATGTCTCCCCCGGCCGACTGATTGACAATCTCTGCGGTGCGCAGTGTGCGATAGATCGCAAGGGCCTGGCGAGCGAGCTCACGCTGCCGTGGACGCGGCTCGTGGTTGTTCTCGATCAGCTCCCGCAGTTCATCGAACGGCCTGCCGCCGCGACCGATCACGTTGAGAATCATCGAATGACTCATCTGCATGCTCGAGGTCAGTGTCTCCGGTTGCGCGGCGACGAGTCGGGCGAAGCTTGGCTCTCCCCACGACACGAATCCGTCGGGAGCCCGCTTGCGCACGATCTTCTTGATCTTCTTCGGGTCGTCCCCGGCCTTGGCGAGCAGCCGGGCATTCTCGGTCTCGTGATCCGGTGCCTGCACGATCACGGTTCCGGCAGTGTCGAAGCCCGCGCGACCGGCCCGACCGGAGATCTGGTGGAACTCCCTGGCGCTGAGCTGGCGCATCTTCGTACCGTCGAACTTGGTCAGCGCCGTGAGCAACACCGTGCGGATGGGCACGTTGATGCCCACCCCGAGGGTGTCGGTGCCGCAGATAACCTTGAGCAATCCCTGCTGCGCAAGCTGCTCCACGAGCCGGCGGTACTTCGGCAGCATCCCGGCATGGTGCACCCCGATACCGGAGCGGATGAGGCGGCTGAGGGTGCGACCGAAGTTGGTGGTGAAGCGGAACTCACCGATGGCATCCGCGATCTCGTCCCGTTGCTCGCGGGACGCGATCTTGACGCTGGTCAGCGCCTGCGCACGCTCGAGGGCGGCAAGCTGGGAGAAGTGAACGATGTAAATCGGCGCCTGTCCGGTCGCGAGCAGGTCTTCCACGGTCTCGTGCACAGGGGTCGTGGCGTAGGAATAGTGCAGGGGAACCGGTCGGTCGACGCCGGTGACCACCGCGGTCTCGCGGCTGTTGCGCTTCGACAGGTCGGCCGCGAGCCACTCGACGTCCCCGAGCGTCGCCGACATCAGGATGAACTGCACCCCGGGCAGAGTGAGCAGCGGCACCTGCCAGGCCCAGCCGCGCTCTGGGTCGGAGTAGAAGTGGAACTCGTCCATCACCACCTGGTCTACCGGGGCATCCGTGCCGTGGCGCAGTGCGAGATTCGCCAGGATCTCGGCGGTGCAGCAGATGATCGGAGCCTCGGCGTTGACGCTCGAATCCCCGGTGACCATGCCAACGTTCTCGGCGCCGAAGATGTCGACGAGGGCGAAGAACTTTTCGGAGACGAGGGCCTTGATCGGCGCCGTGTAAAACGTGCGCTGCCCCTGAGCAAGTGCAGCGAAATGGGCTGCGATCGCGACAAGCGACTTGCCGGTGCCGGTGGGGGTGCTGAGAATCAGATTGGCGCCGGAGACGATCTCGATGAGCGCCTCGTCCTGGGCGGGGTAGAGGGTGAGCCCTCGGCCGGTCACCCACTCCACGAACTGCTCGTAGACGGCATCCGGATCGTAGGTCGCAGCGGCACGGATCGGAGCCAGCCGGTCGAGGAGAAGGTCAGGCATGCTGCTCCGCGACGATCGAGTAGACCCGCTCGACGTAAGACCAGAAGCCCGGGACATCCAGGGTCACCGGCACGATGGCGTTCGGGAACGGCGAGTCAAAGTCGACGACCGTCATGCCGCTGGTGAACTCCCCGGTGGACTCCACCCGCACACGGGCCGGTCGCGAGGCAAAGAGATCCGGTCTTGCGACGTGGGCGACCGCGCAGACGTCGTGCACGGCCTGGCCGTGCCCGTTGCTGTTATGTGCGTCGAATTGATTCGCTCCGGATTGATTCGCTCCGGCCCAGAACGTGGCAAGAGGCAGGATGAGCTCGTGCGCGAGCACTCCCAGTCGGCCAAGGCGCTCCACTACCGGGCCGGTGGCCGTGGCCTGAAGTGTGAGGTCGAGCCCGACCATGACCACCTGCCAGTCGGCGTCGAACACCATCCGGGCGGCCGCCGGATCGGCGTAAATGTTGAACTCGGCCGCGGGGGTCGCGTTGCCGCGGGTGAAGGATCCGCCCATGATTGTGAAAGAGGCCACCAAGCGAGCGATCGCCGGTTCTTTCTGGAGGGCGAGAGCGATGTTGGTGAGGGGGCCGGTCGCGACCAGGTGAATGGCGCCCGGGCTCGCCCGGACCGTCTCGATGATGAAGTCGACGGCGTGCCGGTCGTCCACGGCGAGGATCGGCTCCGGCAGCGCGGCGGTGCCGAGTCCCGACTCTCCGTGCACCTGAATCGCGCTTCGCGTCTCACCGCTCAGCGGCTGGCTGGCTCCCGCGGCAACGGCAACCTTCTCGAAGTGCAGGTATTCGCGCAGCGCGAGTGCATTCCTGGTCGTCTGTGGCAGCCCCACGTTGCCGCCGACAGTCGTGACACCCACGAGCTCAATATTCGGATCCCCGTGCGCGAGCAGCAGGGCGAGCGCATCATCGAGGCCCGGGTCGCAATCGAGCAGGATCTTCTTGGGCATGGGTCAACCGTGCCACATCCATCCACGCCGTGTCGCAGCTCAAGGCCGCACTACGGTTAGGCCATGGACATCGTGTTGCTCTTCGCTGTGTTGCTCGGGGCAATCGGTGTCACCGCTCTCGCCCAGCGAAAGGGGCTGCAACCCGCCCTGATCATCGTGGTCGTGGGCTTCGCAGTCTCCTTCATCCCCGGTGTGCCTCGCCTGGAGGTATCGAGCGCACTCATCCTCGGGGTTGTTTTGCCCCCGCTTCTCTACTCGGCGGCGCTCAACTTCTCGGTGTCTAGTTTTCTGCGCAACCTCCGCCCGATCCTCGGCCTCGGGGTAAGCCTCGTGATCATCACGGCGATCGCGGTCGGTTTCGTCGCCTCCGCGATCGTGCCGGGACTCGCACTTGGCACGGCCATCCTGCTCGGCGCAGTGGTGGCTCCCCCGGATGCCGTCACCGCGGCCGCCATCGGCAAAAAACTCGGCCTGCCGCGCCGGGTGATGGACATCCTCACCGGTGAGAGCCTCGTGAACGACGCCGCCGCACTCACCCTGTTCACCATCGCGGTCTCCGCGATCGCGGGCACCCACACCCTGTTCGCCAATCCGGTGCTTCTCTTCGCCTACGCGGCGATCGTCGGCGCCCTCCTCGGGGTGGCACTGGGGGTATCGGCGAACATCCTGCGCCGCTATCTGCGCAACGCCGGGCTCGAGACGGTGCTCGGGATTATGCTGCCATTCGCCGCCTACTTCATCGCCGAGCGGCTCGAAGCGTCCGGGGTTCTCGCCGTGGTTTTTGCCGCATTCGCCGTCGGGGGTGCGAACAACAGGGTTGGGTATCAGACTCGGCTGCAGGAGAAGCAGGTCTGGTCGTCGTTCGATGTGCTCCTCGAGGCCTTCGTCTTCGCCTACATGGGACTGCAGTTGCGATTTGTGGTGGGGGATGTCGTCGAGGCCAAGCTCCCCGTCGGGCTCGTCTTCGCTCTTGGTGGCGTCATTCTGCTGCTCGTGATTCTGGTGCGGCCGGTGTTCGTCTACGCGCTCTATGCCCAGGGTGCCCTGCAGAAGCGAGGATTCGACAAACGCCGAGCCGGCAGCGAACGCTTCCGGCAACGACTCGAGCGCGCGGCAGCAACCCGACGTAACCGCGGCAGGCCCCCGCGACGAGACTTTGAGCCGATGACAGTGCCAGAGGCCGTCGTGGTCTCATGGGCGGGGATGCGGGGCGTGGTCACAATCGCCGCCGCCGCGGCCATCCCGCTCAGCACGAGCACCGGCGAGGCTTTTCCCGGTCGAGCCCTCATCCAGGCCGTCGCGTTCACGGTGGCGGTCGGCACCCTGCTCCTCCAGGGGGCGACCCTGCCCGCGCTGATCCGCCGTCTTCACCTTCCCCCCGACGACGCCGAGCGACGCGACAATGACGCGCGAGTGTTGGAGGTCGTGCGCGCCGCATCCGGGACAGTGGCGGCCGAGTTCACGAGCTCCCCTCCCCCGGGAATCCCCCCCGAGATGCTGGAGCAGTTCCGCGTGCTCGCAGAGCAGCACACGAAAGCGGCGGCGCGGCAGGAGGGACCCAATCCCCAAGACTCCGGCGTGTTCGACGCCCTGCTACTGACTCTCCTCCAGGCCCAGCGTGAGGCCGTGATCGCCGAGCGCAACCGGGGCACACTCGACCCGAATGCCGCGGACAGACTAATCGAGCGGCTGGACTACCAGGAGGCCGCGGTGGCCTCCCGCATCGAGAACCGTCTGTAGTCGTGCTCACCCGGCGTCGCTGACACGCGAATCGACGACTCTCGGAACGAGGCCGAACCACGGTGCTCCGATCACTGCGGCCGACCCGATGAGCAGGATCGCCCAAAGGAGAGCATGTCCTTGACCCGCCCCCGGGAGAGCAAGGGCAAACGCACGTGAAGAAACCACATCCCTCGTCGAACCCGGGGGCCGTTGGCACCCCCCCTCAACGACCGACGGAGCCACAATGAGCCTCGATGAGAGTGCCCCGTGGCCCGCGTCGCTTGTAACGGGTCTCCTTCAGATTGCCCTCGGGGCTTTTATCCGGGTCGACAGAGTCAGGAATTCTCCTGGTGGTTCCCGGTTGGCTATAACAGCACCTGCGACGGCGACCGGGAATGTGGGCCACCGTCCTGCGGACAAAATCATTGGGAAGGAAGATCGCTCATGCACTTCAACAAGCTGGACCTCAACAAGCTGGATCTCACCAATCGACGCGGGATCATCACCGGCGCGGGGCAGGGCATCGGTCGGGCACTCGCGCTCGAATTCGGTCGACGCGGAGGCCACCTGCTGCTGATCGGCCGGCAGCAGGCCACCCTCACTGAAACCGCACGGCTCGTTGCCGCCGAAGGCGGAACGACTGAGATTATGGTCGAAGACCTAACCCAGGCTGGCGCTGTTCAGCGGATCGCGGAGCGGGTTTCGTCGTGGACCACCGTCGATCTCCTCGTCAACAACGCCGGCAATGTGCGCGCAGGCAGACTCGAATTGACCAGCGATGTGGATGTCCACTCGATGATCGACCTGAATCTCACAGCGCCTATTCTGTTGACCAAGGCTCTCCTCCCCCTGCTGAGGGAGAGCGGGAAGGCACGCGGCAGCATCCTTTTGAACGTAGCCAGTGGGATTGCCCTCGTGGGCATGCCCTTCTACGCGGTCTACGCGGCAACGAAATCGGGCATTGCCCAGTTCGGGGAAGCGCTTCGTCGAGAATTAATCGGAACAGGTGTCCATGTTGCGACTGTCTATCCCGGTGCAACTGATACGGCGATGATGACGTCGCAAAACGCCGGTGACGAGCTCGGTTGGGGACGTCGCCCCCTGGAAGATGTCATCACCGACTTGATCGCTGCCCTGGAAGCCGGAGAGTATGAAATCAACACCGCGCCGGAAGGCCGTCGGGAGATGCAGCAGCTCAACATCACCGACCCGCTGGCCGTAGACGCGGCCCTCGCACCCAGCCTCGAGGCCCTCGAACTCGCGGTACGCGACCACCGCAGCATCTGAGCAGTTGCGACTCTGCACCCTGATTGACGCCGAATGTCATCGGCCGGACTTCGGTCGCCGTGTGGTGCGACAGGCGAATTGGCTGTTTGCGTCACTTGCGGGGTAGATCCATTTCCCGACCTCACCCCACATTCGGCTCACGGCTGGCCCAGATCTCGACTGCGGCCCGTAGTCGATGCCTCGGGTTGTCGAAAATAGCCGGGCCGGGCGTATTGGCGAACATACTGCGCCGTTCTCTGGGCAACGCCGAGCCGGGCGCGACTCGAGCGTGCGGCGGCAACCAGCGACGAGAGGATAGACGGCGGTCCTCTGCGTTGTCGGCAGCGCGTCCCGAGTGTTGAAGCTGAGCACGATTCGGGCAAGCGAAGCGATCACCCGCACGATGCTGGCCGAATACGGTTGAACATCCGTGAGGGCGGTCGTCGTATTGTGCGCCGGATGCTCCCCCGGTCCGAGATCGATTACCAGGTCGCACTCGGTACCGGGCACGACGCTGACGAACTCGAGCTCGACCCTGCTGACGGCGTGCAGCCTTCCCTCGCCTCGGAATCAAATCAGTTTCAGGATCGATCACCTGATGCACCTCCGGTCTAAAAGGGGATCGAGTGCCGCACCCGTGGCAACGGGGTGACCACACAGTAGTACCGCGACGCCGATCGAAACCAGACTCTGCCTCGCGGACATCGGCGGTCGCTTAGAATCTTGTGTGCCTTCGAACAGCAGCGCCGGCTCGAGCGGTGCCATCAACCCGACCGAGCTGCAGGTGACCCTGCGTGTGCTCGCCGCGATGGACACCATCGACGAGGAACACCCCGACTTCATCGCGGTGCGCCAGGCCACGGCCCGCATGTTCAAGTCGGTGAAGCGCAACCGTCGGCTCGAGAAGCGAGCCGTCATCGCCGAGGCTGACCGGGCCGTGGTGGCCAGCACCGCAACGGGGGCCCCCGACCGCATCGACGACGAGACCCGCGGCATCCCCCTCGCCATCACGGTGGCGGCACCCACCGCCGGCACCCTGCTCAAGTCGCGCCCGTGTTACATCTGCAAGCAGCACTACACGCGAGTAGACGCGTTCTATCACCAGCTCTGCCCGGACTGCGCCGCCCTCAATCACGCCAGGCGGGACGCCCGAACGGATCTCACCGGCAAGACCGCCTTGCTCACCGGCGGCCGCGCGAAGATCGGCATGTACATCGCCCTTCGGCTGCTGCGGGATGGCGCGCACACCACGATCACGACGCGATTTCCCCGCGATGCCGTGCGTCGATTCGCGTCCCTGCCCGATGCGAGCGATTGGCTGCACCGACTGCGCGTCGTCGGAATCGACCTGCGGGACCCGGCCCAGGTGATCGGACTCACCGACGCGATGATCGAGGCTGGCCCGCTCGACATCCTGATCAACAACGCGGCGCAAACGGTGCGGCGCTCCCCCGGTTCCTATGCTCCGCTGGCGGATGCCGAAAACTCGCCACTGCCGGATGGCCCGCTCCCCGAGCTGCTCACCTTCGGCCACACGAACGATGCCCATCCGCAGGCGCTTGCGGCATCGGTGGGCTCGCACCCGATCCTCGCCAACGCCGGCGGCCTCAGTGCGGCCGAGCTCACCGAGCTCGCCCTCGCTGCCGGTTCGTCCTCGCTTGCCCGCCTCGCCGCAGGCACGGCGATCGACGCCGGGGGCCTCGTGCCCGACGAGCACGACCAGAACAGCTGGACCCAGTTCGTTCACGAGGTGGACCCGCTCGAGATGCTCGAGGTACAGCTGGCCAACGTGACGGCGCCGTTCCTGCTGGTGTCCCGCTTGCGACCGGCGATGGCAGCATCGGCCGCCCGTCGCAAATACATCGTCAACGTCTCAGCGATGGAGGGGCAGTTCGGTCGAGGCTACAAGGGCCCGGGGCATCCGCACACCAACATGGCCAAGGCCTCACTCAACATGCTCACGCGAACCAGCGCGAAGGAGATGCTGGAGACTGACGGCATCCTGATGACCAGCGTCGACACGGGCTGGATCACCGACGAGCGGCCGCATTTCACCAAGATCCGGTTGGCGGAGGAGGGCTTCCACGCCCCTCTTGACCTCGTGGACGGCGCGGCGCGCGTCTATGATCCGATTGTGCGCGGCGAGGCGGGCGAAGACCTCTCCGGGATCTTTCTCAAGGACTACGCGCCAGCCGCCTGGTAACGCTCGCCAATTCGTCCACCTTCGTCTGCGGGTGTCGGCTAGTTCGTTGGACTTGGCAGTGGAGCCGGAGCAGCTGATGCAGCAACCTCTTTGATTTGGACGATAGTGAGCGGGACCCAGGGTGAACTATCGGGATTCGCGGACGCTGCCGCCGGGGATTCGGCCTGGTTCCACCATTTCGCCTCGAACGGCGCGCCGTCGAATAGCACGCGTTTCCCCTTTTCGTAGCTGTTGAGGCCGGTCCAATCCGGATAGGTTCCGGCCGGAACCGTCGGCACCGCTGTCGGCTTCTCGCCGGGTAGCACCGGTCCGACCAGCAGCCACGGTGTCTCCCAGTTGTTGAGCACCGGATTGTCGGGCAGTTGCCCGCGAGTCCACCACTTGGCTTGGTAGACGCTGTGGTGCCACACGATTTTCGTGCCCTCGAGATAGGAGTTGGTGTTTTGCCAAATCGCGTAGGGGCTCTTGGCCGGGTCATCCTTTCGCAGGGCCCCATCGACTGGCTCCGAGGTGGTGACAACCGCCGCCGAGAACTTCGGACTCCCCGTTATGGAGGCGCTCAGAAGCTGGGCGAACTTAGCTTTGCCCTGATTGATGCCGCTGCAGGAGTCCGAGGCGATCTTGAGCGTGACGTAATTGGAGCCACAGGTGAGGTCGCGATTGAGTGACCACATCGACACCCGCCCGATCCCGTGGGAGCGAGCGAACTCATTGAGTCCGCTCGACGCCGCGAGGGTGAACACCTCTGCCTCCACATCGTTCTGCCCGATCATGGGAGTCACGCCGATCTTGCTCCAGAGCGTCTTGTCGGAGAGGCGCACTCCGGCTTGGCGGTAAATCACTCCAAGCTGACGCTGGGTGGCCACGAGGGCCTGGGTCGAGGCGGCAAGTTCACTTGTACCCGGAGAAAGACTCGATCCGTAGTCCATCGTCATGACATTGACACCCGCGAGGTCAACCTTCTTGGCGAGGGTATCCCGAACGGCAAATTGGCCGTTTTGATCAAGTCCCGTCGGGGCGACAGGGAGGGTGAGCCAGATAGCAAGCTCCTTGCCGGATGCACGGCGCTCTTTTTGAAGCACGGCGAGAGCATCGGCTCGCCGTTCATTTGCCGCTCGGTTTGTGAGGTTCGCCCCCTCGACATCAACATCGATGGTGGAGATCTGATACCGATCGATCACCGAAGCATAGGCTGCGGCCAGCTCTGTCACGTTCGTGCAGTTGGTCGCGAGCTCATCGTTGGCTTGGCCGCCGAATGACACCGCCACCTCGCCACCCTGTTGCTGCAAGCGCGCTATCCGACGATCGAGGTCAAGCGAATTTGCCGCCTCGGCGAGCGAGTAGGCCGCACCCCAGCTCGGGGTGCACACGTCACCAGGAGTCGAGACGATGAAGGAGAGCACCACGTTCTTGCCGGCCTTGGAGGCGGGTGATTCGAACGCGAAAGATGGTGTTGCCGTGACATCCGCGTACCCGGCGAACCAGGACTGTGGGGTCATCTCGGCCGAGGCGGTGAGTTGTTGAACGCCGATGAATGCGCCTGCCACGACAGCACCGGTCGCCATCATCGCGACGATCAGCCGCGGAACCGAGAGTCGACGCCGCGTGGGCGGTGCCGTGGTCAGAGGCGCGCTCATGCCTGCACCTGCTTGGTCGGAGCCGAAGACCGGTTTGCAGACCCATCCTTCGGTATGTTCGGGAGCGAGCTACCGGCCTGACCGTGATAGAGCACGGCTCGCCAGTCAAGAGGCACTGTGGCCGGGGCGAATTCACGACCCTTAACCCGCACCGGTTTCTCCACGAATAGCCACTGGGTGGCGCCAAGCCAGACATCCACGATCGAATTGATCACGCCGATGTAGGCCAGGATGGCCCAGCTGGCAAGCACCGCGTTGAACGCGGCGAACGCGGCATTGCCCCAGTTATGTTCGACGATGTCGCGCCACAGTGTGAAGAGCGAGAATGCCACGATCAGGTAAGGCGCGATGACATACAGACCGGGTGCCGCGGTGCGATTCTTCACCTTAGGGGTGCGGGCGAACGGGATTTTTTTACCGGTGATCGCCTGCTGCAATGACTTGAGAACGCCCGCGAGGTTCACCGGAAGGAGGATGAGGTTGAATCCGTAAATGCGCAGCACATCCGATGCCCGGTAGCCGGTGGAGCGCAGGTCGCTGGCCATGGCCAGGAAGTAAGGAAGCGCCGCAAAAAGTACGAGCGGGCTCAACAGGCGGGAGTCGTAGGGATAGGCGAGCAGGAATATGAGACCGAAGCTGGCCCAGGCAATGGATGCCATGTAATTGATCCGAAGCATCAACTCGATTCGGGAGATGCGCTGGCCCTGACGTTTGCGTTCAGCCATCTGGCGCCAGAGTTTCGGCAGAATGAGCAGGCCTCCGTTTGCCCAGCGCCGCCTCTGCACAATCAGCGATCCAAAGTCAGGTGGGGTTGCGCTATAGCTCAGACGCTCCGGATAGTTCGTCAGCGTCCAGCCGTGGGTACCGAGGTCGATGCTCGACTCGGTATCCTCGATTACCGTGCGGTCCTGCACGTAGCGCTTGATCTCGAATCCACCGACCCGTTCGATCTCGACTATATCTTCGAGTGCCTCCTTACGGATGACCGCGTTGGCCCCAACCCAGAAGGTCGCGCCGAAGTAGGACATGCCCTGGTGGAGGATGTGCTGCAGGTCGGTCGTCGCCCCCGCCAGTCGCTCGATTCGGGTACCAGCGCCCCGGAACGACGAGTAAGGAGTCTGGGTCACCGCGACACGGGCGCTTGCTGGCTGCTCAAGCAGATGCACGAGACGAAGGCAGTAGTCGCGTAGCAGCAGCGAGTCTGCGTCAAGCGTGAGCAGATACCGGGAGTCGGGCACGGAGAGGTCAGCGAATTGCGAGCCGTCGACGAGACGCAGCACAGTACCATCGGGAGTTTCGTCGCGACGGTAGTTACCACCCATGAGCCCGATGTAAGAATTGAGATTCATCGCCTTATTCGCCTCGTGCGATAGCGATGCATACAGCTTGCGCTCGAAGCTGCTCACCTCGGCACTGAACGTCCAGACCAGGCGACGGTATAGCTCGATGAGACGCTCGCGTGCCGGCGCCTCGTTCTCGCTCGCTGCCGCGTTGAGAGCTCGGGAGATCAGGCGCAACTCACCGGCGAGGCCTCCCAGCACCTCGTCGATGAAGAACCGGTCGACGTGATCGGAGGATTCCTCGTCCGTGGCCATGGCCTCGAGCCAGTCAGCCGCCCACGCGTAGTGCCCAGCCAGCGTTCGCACTTCAGCGACATCGACCCAACTTGACGGCTTCGACGGGTTGAAGTCCCGTTCTGCCGCAGCGAATCGACGAGCCGGTTCAGCGAGCACAACAGAGATTGTGTCGGCGAGCATTCGGGTTTCATCAAGACGCGCAGCGGTCGCCGGATCGGAGGGGTGAGGCGGATCATCGAGCAGCAGAACGACGCTCACCGACGGATACTCTTGAAGTGCCGCCGACCAGAGAGTCTGGCGCACAACCTGCGGCTCCTCTGCGTAGCTCGGGACCAGCACAGTGATCGACCCCGTGTGTCCGGTGAAGTGACGATCGAGCTCTGCCCGTGGCACCCTCACGTGGCTGCGAAATCGCTCAAGGGCACCCTGGCGTGCCACCAAGTACATCAGCGCAGAAAAGCTGAGGAAGGTGACGACGACGACGTAGGAGATTGCCTCCATCGTGAATCGAAAGTCGCTCGTGCTGTCGATGAACTGTCGAATGACCGTCGAGACCACGTAAGAAATCCAGAAAACCACAGTTGCGACGATCGCCAGACGGCCGAGAATGAGCTTTCGATCGCTTGGCGTGTCGTGGATGCTGGGGAGCGACGCCGTGCGGCGTTCGGAGCCCCACTGTCTTTTCCGGGCATTGTGAACGTGATGTTGGGTCTTCATCGGGTATCCTCTTGCAGGCCAGCGTGGATTCGGGTCACGCTTCGGGGGGCCTCGCCCAACGTTAGCCGTTCGCGCGTGACACCCGCTGCCATCAGAAGCGAGGTCTCTTGCTTAATCCGGGAATGCAGGGGATTCCGTTTGACATTCTGGCTGAATTCCCAGTTTTTACAGGAAGCTCACCCTCGTTTGAGGGCCAGCTGCTAATCGAAATCGTCAAACGGCGGCCGGCGCGTGCCGCTCGAGAAACTCGAAGACCTCGGTGCTGTCGACGCCGGGGAACGCTCCGGTGGGCATCGCCGCAAGCAAAGACGAGTTGAGCCGCGCACTCGGCCAGGAGTGCCTGTCCCATTTGACCGCGAGCGTGCTTGGCGGTGTGCGGCAGCACCCAGGGTCGGGACAGGTGGAGGTGAATCGGTTGAGAGTGTCGCGCCCTCGGAAGAATTTCGCTTTCGCGAACTGAGTTCCGACGCTCACTGAGAACTGACCTCGCGGTGATGCCTGGATGCGTGAAGTGCACCAGTACGTACCGGCTGGCTTGTCGGTGTACTGGTGATACGGGCTGAAGCGGTCAGCCACGTCGAAGACGCGGCGCGCGCTCCAGAAGCGACAGACGACCTGTCCCTCTACCGCGCCGAGGGCATCCGTCGGCAGCGTCACGCTGTCATTCTCGTAGGCCTTCGACACGGTGCCGCTTTCATGCACCTTGAGAAAATGCACCGGGATGCCGAGATGCTGGGTCGAAAGATTGGTGAAGCGGTGGGCTGCGGTCTCGTAGCTCACCCCGAAGGCGTCGCGGAGGTCCTCCACCGAGAGCTCGCGGGCGAGCTTCGCCCGGGTGAGCAACTCGACGGCACTCTTCTCGGGCACGAGAAGGGCGGCGGCCAGATAGTTGGACTGCACGCGCTGGTCGAGGAAGTCGGCATAGTTACTTGGCTCCTCGTGCCCGAGCACGTGGCTGGCGAGGGCCTGCAAGACAACTGACCGCGGATCGGAGTCCGCGCTTGCTCCCTGTGGCACGTAGATCCGGCCGTTATTGAGGTCGGTGATCGAGCGTGTGGATCCCGGCAGGTCCGCGACATAGTGAAGCGCAAAGCCGAGGTGGGCGCCGAGATCGGCTGCGACCCGCTGGGACAGCGGCCCACCGGTATGCCCGACGGCCGCAAGCAGCCCGCGCGCCACATCCTCGAGCTCGGCGAAGTAATTGTTGCGTCGTCGCATGGCCTTGCGCAGCTCAGTGTTGGCGCGCCGAGCCTCCTCCGGCGTCGCCGCGCGCTCGCTGTGCACCCGCTCGAGCTCGCGGTAGAGCCCGAGGATAGCCTCGATCGCCTCGTCGCTCATCGCCTTTCGCACCGCGAGCTGAGGCAGGCCGAGCGAAGCGTAGAGCGGTGCGCGCTGCACGCGTTCGAGAGCGATCTCGAGCGCCACCCGGCCGGTGGGCGGCTCGGAACTCAGCAGCTGGTCGATCGATACGTCGAGAGCACGGGCGAAGCGTTGTAACTCCCCGAGTTTGAGTTCGCGTTTGCCGTTCTCCACCACGGACACCTGAGAGGCGGCCCGCCCGATCGCGACTCCCATATCGTCAAGGGTCATCCGCCGGGAAGTGCGCAGTTGCCGGATGCGTCGGCCGATGGTGAGTGAATCGAGCATGTTTTCATCCTCGAGCGAGTCGAACGGCCGCGGTCCCATGGGTTCAGGATGCCACGGCAACTTCTTGCAGTAAATAGAAGAAATGAAGAATTTCTGGCGTCAATTGTGGATCAGGGCAACCGAATCGGCTGCATCGTGGGTTTTACGCAACCAACGTAAGGAACACGATGACCAGCCACCCGGGTGACCAGAACCAGACCGCCGCCGAGCTCGAGACGCAGTGGAAGACCGACGCTCGCTGGAACGGGATCGAGCGGGACTACACCGCCGAATCGGTCATCGCGCTGCGCGGCAGCGTGCAGGAGGAGCACACCCTCGCCCGTCGCGGATCGGAACGGCTGTGGAGCCTCCTTCAGTCCGAGGAGTGGGTGCCAGCACTCGGCGCCCTCACCGGCAACCAGGCTGTTCAGCAGGTGCGCGCCGGTCTCAAGGCCATCTACCTGAGCGGCTGGCAGGTTGCGGCCGATGCAAATCTTTCCGGACAGACCTATCCCGACCAGAGCCTCTACCCAGCCAACTCGGTGCCGAGCGTCGTGCGACGCATCAATAATGCGCTGCTGCGCGCCGACCAGATTGAAACCTCAGAAGGTAATCGAACGACCGAATGGCTCGCCCCCATCGTTGCGGATGCCGAAGCCGGCTTCGGCGGACCGCTGAATGCCTACGAGCTGATGAGCTCGATGATCGCCGCGGGAGCCGCTGGCGTGCACTGGGAAGACCAGCTCGCGAGCGAAAAAAAATGTGGTCATATGGGCGGCAAGGTGTTGATTCCCACCGGCCAGCACATCCGCACCCTCAACGCTGCGCGGCTCGCGGCCGACGTCGCGGGCGTACCGACGATCGTCATCGCCCGCACCGACTCACTCGCCGCCAACCTCGTCACCAGCGACGTCGACGAGCGCGACCGCCCGTTCCTCGATGGCACGCACACACCGGAGGGCTTCTACGGCACTCGTCCCGGCATCGAGACTGTGCTCTCTCGCGGCCACGCCTACGCCCCCTATGCCGACCTGCTCTGGGTCGAGTCATCTGAGCCCGACCTGAATCTGGCCCGCACCTTCGCCGAGAGCATCCACAAGGAGTTCCCCGGCAAGAAACTCGCCTACAACTGCTCGCCGTCGTTCAATTGGAAGAACCACCTCGATGATGCCCAGATCGCGACCTTTCAGCGCGAACTTGCGGCAATGGGCTACGCGTTCCAGTTCATCACCCTCGCCGGGTTCCACGCTCTCAACCATTCCATGTACACGCTCGCCCGCGACTACAGCCAGCGTCACATGAGCGCCTACGTTCAATTGCAGGAAGCGGAGTTCGCCTCCGAGGCCGACGGGTACACCGCGACCAAGCACCAGCGCGAGGTCGGAACCGGCTACTTCGACAGGATCTCCACTGTGCTCAACCCGGAGAGCGCGACACTCGCGCTCGTCGGCTCCACCGAATCCGAACAGTTCCACTAAACCGCCAGCACGGAAAGGCATTCTCATGACCAGCGACAGCCGTATGACCGTTCTCGGCAGCTCCGAACCCGGGTTCGACACCATCCTCAGCCCCGAGGCTCTCACCTTCATCACCCGACTGCACGACCAGTTCGCTGGCCGCCGCCAGGAGCGACTGAACGCGCGAATGGTGCAGCGCAAGAACATCGAAAACGGACGCAATCTCGGCTTCCTCTCCGAGACCGCTGCGATCCGGGCAGACTCCGGATGGCGCGTCGCCGGTGCCGGTCCCGGTCTCGAAGATCGCCGGGTGGAGATCACCGGCCCCACCGACCGCAAGATGACGGTCAACGCGCTCAATTCCGGTGCGAAGGTCTGGCTCGCCGACCTCGAGGATGCCACCAGCCCCACCTGGTCGAATATCATCGGCGGGCAGTTGTCGCTCTATGACGCCATCCGTCACCAGGTCGATTTCATGAGCGAGGCCGGCAAGCAGTACACCGTTGGTGAGACGACCCCGACGATCGTGATGCGCCCGCGCGGCTGGCACCTCGTCGAAAAACACCTAAGGTACACCGACCGGGCTGGGCTCGGCAAGGCGGCATCCGCTTCGCTCGTGGACTTCGGCCTGTATGCCTTTCACAATGCTGCGGCGCTCATCGCCGACGGTCGTGGACCGTACTTCTACCTTCCGAAGATCGAGAATCACCTCGAGGCACGCCTGTGGGATGACATTTTCACCTTCTCGGAGATCGCGCTCGGGCTCCAGCATGGCTCGATCCGCGCGACGGTTCTCATTGAGACGATCACGGCCGCGTTCGAGATGGACGAGATCCTCTACGAGTTGAAGGATCACTGCGCGGGTCTCAACGCCGGTCGCTGGGACTACATCTTCAGTCTGATCAAGAACTTCCGCGGTCGCGGTCGGCAGTTTGTGCTTCCCGACCGCGACCGCATCACGATGACATCGCCGATGATGCGCAGCTACACCGATCTGCTCGTCGCCACCTGTCATCGCCGGGGAGCTCATGCGATTGGCGGCATGAGCGCGTTCATCCCGAACCGTCGTGACCCAGAAATCACCGCGCAGGCGATCACGAAGGTGCACGACGAGAAGCGGCGCGAGGCCACCGACGGCTTCGACGGCACCTGGGTGGCGCATCCGGATCTGGTCGCTTCCGCCCGCGAGGAATTTGACGCGGTGCTCGGCAATCGACCCAACCAGGTTGACCGCCAACGGCCAGAGGTGGATGTTTCGGCCGCCGACCTGCTCGACGTGCGGTCGTTCGACCAGACGGTCACAACCGAGGGCGTGCGTCGCAACGTCTCCGTTGCGCTGCGGTACATCGAGAGCTGGTTGCGTGGCGTCGGCGCCGCGGCGATCGACAATCTCATGGAGGATGCCGCCACCGCGGAGATCTCGCGCTCGCAACTCTGGCAGTGGATCGCGCAGCGGGTGGTCACCGAACAGGGAGACCTCGTGACGCGAGACCTTGTCGAGGGGATACTGCAGCGCGAGCTCGACGGCAGCGACCGGTCGGCCGGGGACCGTTTCGATGACGCCGCCGCGATCGTGCGCCTGGTGACATTGCACGACGACTTCCCGACCTTCCTCACGATCCCGGCTTACACGCACTATCTGGTGGACACGGTCGCGGAGCGGGAGACGGTCTCCGCCTGAACGCTGCCCGAGCGGTGCTCGAGCGGTGCTCGAGCGGTGCTCGTCGCCAAGCTCCGCTGCCCCGAGTGACACTCGCGCCCGAAGGTTTGGGCGCGAGTGTCACTCACGGCCGCCCAGATCGTTTCCCCGGCCGGGTGGGTAGACTGCAAACCGCCCGGTCGGTTTCCCGGTCGGTCGGCACACCAGACCAACAAAAGGCATCAATGGAGATCGTCGGCGCGGTACTCGAGCGCAGCGGGGCGGAACCGCCCTTCGCTGTATCCACTCCCCTGTCGATCTCCCGACTGGAACTGGATGCTCCGGGCCCCGGAGAGCTCCTGGTGCGCATCGAGGTGGCCGGCGTCTGCCACTCAGACCTCTCTGTCGTCGACGGCAATCGGGTGCGGCCGACCCCGATGCTTCTCGGCCATGAGGCCGCCGGAATCGTCGAGCAACTGGGCGGTGACATCACCGACCTCGTGCGAGGCGACCGAGTGGTGATGACCTTTCTTCCCCGCTGCGGCACGTGTGCGGGATGCGCCACCGGTGGTCGCCTCCCCTGCGAAGTCGGAAGCGCGGCCAACAATACCGGCACACTGCTCGGCGGAGCGATGCGCCTCCACCGGCGCGGACATCCGGTCTTCCACCATCTCGGAGTCTCCGCCTTCGCGACCCATGCGGTCGTCAACCGCGCCTCGGTGGTGCGCGTGGATCCGGATGTTCCGGCGGACGTCGCGGCGCTGCTCGGCTGCGCCGTGCTGACCGGCGGCGGTGCGGTGCTCAACTCTGCCAAGCCCGAGCCGGGCGAGACCGTGATGGTCGTGGGACTCGGCGGCGTCGGTATGGCCGCAGTTCTCGTCGCGCTCTCGCTCGGGCATCACGTGATCGGCGTCGATGGCGTCGAGCAGAAGCTCACGGCGGCCCGCGACTGCGGCGTAACCGAGACCTACACTCCCCAGCAGCTGCTCGATGCCGGAGTGCGAGCGCCCGTGGTGATCGAGGCGGCGGGCAACGCGCGTGCCTTCGAGACCGCGCTGGCCGCAACCGCTGCGGGAGGGCGAACCGTGACGGTCGGTCTCCCGGCACCGGACGCCCGCGCGTCGGTTTCCCCGCTCCTGCTCACCGCCGAGGCGCGAACAATCATCGGTAGCTACCTCGGCTCCGCGGTGCCCGCGCGCGATATCCCGCTCTTCGCCCAGCTCTGGCGCGACGGACGATTGCCGGTCGAGAAGCTCATCTCCCGACGCATCCGGCTCGACCAGCTGAACGAGGCGATGGATGCCCTCGCCGAGGGTCGCGCACTGCGCCAACTGATCGTGTTCGGACCGGAAGACCATCCGAAGGAGACCGCATGACCGAGCAGCGCATCGCCATCGTCACGGGAGGCGCCCGAGGCATCGGAGCCGCCATCTCGAAGCGGCTCGCCGCCGACGGGTATGCCATCGCCGTGATCGACCTGCGTGAGGAGGACACGGCGGGCACCGTCGACGCGATCGTGGCGGGCCGCGGGCGCGCACTCGGAATCGGAGCGGATGTCTCTGACGCCGACGAGGTGAAGCGCGCGGTCGCTCGCACCGTCGCCGATCTGGGCGCTCCGACCATCCTGATCAATAACGCGGGAATCCTACGCGACAACCTGTTATTCAAGATGACCGAGGGCGACTGGGATGCCGTGATGGGCGTGCACCTGCGCGGAGCGTTCCTGATGAGCCGCGAGGTGCAGAAGCACCAGGTCGAGGCGAAATGGGGGCGCGTGGTCAACCTCTCGAGCACCTCCGCCCTCGGCAACCGCGGACAGGCCAATTACTCCGCGGCGAAGGCTGGCCTGCAGGGCTTCACCAAAACACTCGCGATCGAACTCGGGCCGTTCGGCGTGACCGCTAATGCGATCGCGCCAGGGTTTATCGCCACCGACATGTTGCGCGCCACCGCCGAACGAATGGGCATCACCTTCGAGCAGTTTCTCGAGGGTGCCGCGAAGGAGATCCCGGTGCGCCGGGTCGGCCAGCCGGAGGATGTCGCCACCATGGCATCCTTCTTCTGCTCCGAGGAGGCCGGGTTCGTCTCCGGCCAGGTGGTCTACGTCTCCGGCGGACCGAAGGCCTGACCCGATGAAGACTTTCGCGACTCCCTCTGCACTTCTGGGTGCCGTTGGGCACGACCTCGGCGCCACCGACTGGTTCCAGGTCGACCAGGAACGCATCAATGCGTTTGCGATCGCGACCGGCGACGAGCAGTGGATCCACGTTGACCCCGAACGCGCGGCCGCCGGGCCGTTCGGTGGCACCATCGCCCACGGCTACCTCACTCTCTCGCTCGTGCCGTTCTTCACCGCGCAGCTCCTTGACGTCCGTGACGTGCAGATGGCGATCAACTACGGTCTCGACCGGGTGCGCTTCCTGCAGCCCGTGCGATCCGGATCCCGAATTCGCGCATCCGGATCGATCAGTGCCGCCGAGGCGGCCGGCCGTGGCGTGCGTATCGGCGTGAAGATAACGATAGAGATCGACGGCGAGGCGAAACCCGCTCTCGTCGCAGAGACCATCGCCCTGTTCGTGGGCGATACGCACGAGGAGCTGTCATGACCGAGGAAAGTCCATTGACCGAAAAGAACCTGATCGAGCTGTGGATGACAGCCCGCTGGCACCTCATCGTGTCGCAGGTCGCGCCGACCATTTTGCTGATTGTGACGATCGGCCTTCTCGATGCGGGGCTGACGACGGCGCCCGCCAGCGTGCGTCTCGGGGCCGCCGGCATCCTCCTCGCCGCTGGCATTCTGGGTGCGCTCGTGCAGATCTCGGTGACTGGCGAGGCCCTCGCGGTGATCGACGACCTCGACACGATCGTCTCGCCCTCGGCAGTGTCGAGCCGTATCATTGCCTCCCGCCGCTGGATCGCGGTGCCGCGCTTCGTCACCCCGGCGGTATTCATCCTCGTGTACCTCGCCCTGCTCGCGGCCCTCTTCCTCACCGCGCGATGACCACGCCTGTCGTCCCAGCGGGTTACGGCTACGGCCGCGTCTTCCCTACCCGGTGGAACGACAACGACGTCTACGGGCACGTCAACAACACCATCCACTATGCGGCTATGGACACCACCATCACGAGTTGGCTTATCGAGGTCGCCGGGCTGCAGACCGGCGGTGAGCATGCGCTCGCCGTCGTCGTCTCCTCTGGCTGCACCTACCGGGAATCCGTTTCCTTTCCCGACACCCTGGTGATCGGCCTCCGTGCCGGTCGGATCGGTTCGACCAGCGTGACCTGGGACCTCGGCATCTACCGCGAGAGCGACGGGGTGCTCGTGGCCACCGGACAGTTCGTTCACGTCTTCATTGGGCCGGAGTCACGACGTCCGGTGCCGATACCGCATGCCGTGCGAGAGGCGATCGAGCACACCCTTGTGGTCGCCGCATGAGTAGCGAACCCCGCGGGCTCGTCACCTCAGCGTTGGAAGCGTGGCTGCGTGCGGAGCATCCGGAACTCGTGGGGGAGAGAGCGCTCGAAGCGAGCCTGATTACCGGCGGACGCAGCAACCTGACCTACCGCCTGATTGGCGGAACTGTCCCGCTGGTGCTGCGTCGGCCGCCGCTCGGGCACGTGCTGGCGAGTGCGCACGACATGGCCAGGGAATTCCGGGTGATTTCGGCGCTCGGCGGCAGCACGGTGCCGGTTCCGGGAGCTGTGCTATACCGGGATGACGGCGACGGCACCGCCGGAGTTGGCACTCCCTTTTACCTGATGGACTTCGTCGACGGCCAGGTGCTCTCCTCCCCCACCGCGAACATTCCCTTCAGCCCCGCGCAACTTCGAGCGCTGAGCCTCGACCTCGTCGGAACATTGGCCGAGCTGCACTCCCTCGACCCCGCCGCTTTCGGGCTCGAGGACTTCGGTCGGGCGGCCGGATACCTCGAACGCCAGGTTCGGCGCTGGGGCGAGCAATACGACAGGTCCCGCAACCGTGAATTACCAGAGCTCGATGCCCTGCAGGCTGCGTTGCGTGAGGGCGTGCCAACCACCGCCAGTTCCTCTCTCGTTCACGGAGACTTCCGCCTCGACAACGCCATCGTGCGAGTGGATGCCGATGGCCGGCCGCGCATCGCGGCGATCCTGGACTGGGAGATGGCCACGATCGGTGACTCCTTCACCGACCTCGGCCTGCTCGGCCTCTACTGGGACATCCGCGGTATCAGTGCCGAGGCGGCTGCTGTCGCCGCGAGCGCCGTCGACCCGAACGCCGGCTACCCGAGCTTCGCGGAGCTGCTCGACACCTACGCCGCCGCCCGGCGCGCGCCGGTGCCCGAGCTCTCCTGGTATCTCGCGTTTGCGGCCTACAAGCTCGCGATCATCCTCGAGGGCATCCATTTCCGATTCCAGGCCGGCGAGACCGTCGGCCCCGGCTTCGACACGATCGGCGGGCTCGTCACGCCGCTCACTAAGGCCGGGCTCCGCTTCCTGGTCGAGAGGACTCACTGATGGACTTCGCCCCGGATGCCGCCACCGTAGAGATCGTCGCGCGGATGCAGTGCTTCCTCACCGAGTGCGTCTACCCCGCCGAGGCCGTGCTCGAGCGCCAGGTTGCGGAGACTCCGGATGACTGGAGTCTGCGTCCCATCGTGCGGGAGCTGCAGGCTGAGGCCCGAGCGCGCGGCCTCTGGAACCTGTTCCTGCCCGCAGCGGGCCTCACCAATTTGCAGTACGCGGCCGTCGCGGAACTCACCGGACGAAGCCCGAAACTCGCGCCAGTTGCACTCAATTGCGCCGCACCCGACACCGGCAACATGGAAGTGCTGTCAGAGTTCGGCACCGTCGCGCAGAAGCAACGCTGGCTCGAGCCGCTTCTCGAAGGGCGCATCCGCTCGTCGTTCTGCATGACCGAGCCGGAAGTTGCCTCCTCCGATGCCACCAACATCGCGACGCGCATCCGCCGTGACGGTGATGACTACGTGATCTCCGGTCGCAAGTGGTGGTCGACCGGGGCCATGAACCCCGAGGCCGAGATCTTCATCGTGATGGGCCGCACCGCGTCGCCGGAGTCGGATGCCCCGCGCCATCGCCAGCAGAGCATGATCCTGGTTCCTCGCGATACGCCGGGGGTCACTATCGTGCGGCCGCTGACGGTGTTCGGCTACGACGACCGGGATCACGGCGGCCACGCCGAGGTGCTCTTCGACGGGGTGCGCGTGCCCGCGACCAACCTCATCGCCGGAGAGGGCGACGGGTTCGCAATCGCCCAGGCGCGGCTCGGCCCCGGACGCATCCACCACTGCATGAGGCTGCTCGGCATGGCCGAGCGCACCATGGATCTCATGCGCGAGCGTGCGAAAAACCGTATCGCCTTCGGGAGGCCGCTGGCCGACCAGGGCGTGGTGCGTGAATGGCTCGCCGAGAGTCGCATCTCCATCGAATCGCTGAGACTGCTGGTGCTCAAGACCGCCTGGCTGATGGACACCGTTGGCAATGCCGGTGCGATGACCGAGATCCAGGCGATCAAGATCGCCGTTCCGCGAGCAGTGCAACAGATTCTCGACCGCGCCATCCAGCTGCACGGGGGCGGTGGTCTCACCGCGGATGATCCGATCGCCGAAATGTTCGCTGGGGCCCGTGCGCTTCGTCTCGCCGACGGACCGGATGAGGTGCACCTGTCATCGCTCGGTAAGGCAGAGTTGCGACGCTGATGCCCGCCAATCGCGGCGAGAACTTCTAGCGCAGCACCGAACTCAGCAGCAGGCTCGTCTCGCTGTTCACGATCCCTTCGATCGCGCGGATTTCCCCCAGGGTGCGGTCGAAGTCGGAAAGCGTCTCCGTGCGCAGCTCGGCTACGAGGTCCCAGCCGCCATTCGTGGTGTGGAGTGCGCTGATCTCCGGCATTCCGCGCAACTGACGGATCACATGATTTGTGGTGCGCCCCTCGACCTCGATGAACGCGATGGCGTGGATGGTGAGCGGGTCCAGTTCGTCGCGCACCCGCACCGTGAATCCCACGACGGTTCCGGATGACACGAGCCTCTCCAGCCGGCTGCTGATTGTCGCTCGAGCCACCCCAAGAGTGCGCGCAAGGAAAGCGACGGATGCCCGGCCATCTTCGCGCAGGGCGGAGAGCAGCTTGCGATCGAGGTCATCGAGAATGGGCATGACCATAATGTATATCGCATACTGACGGAGTGCGCGATTATGCATCATTATGTCGACTCTTTGCTCATTCTATTTGCATATCGTCGTAATCTAGGCTTGCACCCTATCGAAGTGGAGACGGCCGTGACGCGGTTTGTGGATGTTCGCAACATGGTGCGCTGGGCGACAACAACCGGCCCCGAAAGCATCATCGGTGGCATGATCGGCTACCTGCGCGACGACTTCCGTCGCTGGGAGAGCTTCGACAAGACCGCGCGTGTCGCCAGCCATACTCCCCTCGGTGTGATCGAGCTGATGCCCACCAGCGACCTCGAGACCTACGCCTTCAAGTATGTCAACGGTCATCCCTCCAACCCGGCCCGCGGATTCCAAACTGTCACCGCCTTTGGCGTGCTCGCCGACGTGCACAACGGCTACCCAACGCTTCTGGCCGAAATGACCCTGCTCACCGCTTTCCGCACCGCTGCCACCTCGGCGATGGTTGCCAAGGAGCTCGCCCGCCCGGATTCCACCACCATGGCGATGATCGGGGCCGGCAGCCAGGCCGAATTCCAGGCCCTCGGATTCCGGGCTGCGCTCGGCATCGACCGACTGCGAATCTGGGACACCGATCCCGAAGCCCTGGAGAAGTTCGTGCGCAATCTCGCACCGCTCGGATTCGACATCACCGTCGCCACGAGCGCTGCGGATGCCGTGACCGGCGCCGACATCATCACCACCTGCACCGCCGATAAGGCCCTTGCGACGGTGCTGACGAGTGACCTCGTCGCACCGGGCGTGCACATCAATGCGATCGGCGGCGACTGCCCAGGCAAGACCGAGCTCGAGGC
>JANYEI010000111.1 GCA_025363205.1 Frigoribacterium sp. | reverse complement strand
CGATTTCGAATCATCTGTGCGTCCGCGTGCACGTATACGAGATCGAATCGCGCGCCGATAGTAGAAGCGATCGCACGCCATTCGTCGCGCAGGAACCGTGGCGAACTGGAGTCCCCGCACTTCGTTGATCGCGTCGAGGCTGACGACTGGGGCCTCGAAAATCCTGGCGACGCTCTGCCCTATGGTGCTCTGTCCGAAGAACGACAGACCACACAGAACAATCAGCATTGCCGAAGAATTCACGCTCCGACGCTTCCCAATTTCAGGTGCACCTGTCGATCCGCGGACCGCAGCAGTGCTCCGAATCCTCGGGCCGGTGGTCAAACCTCGAGTACACGGAGCAGGACTCACACCGACGTCGTCGCGGCGGCCGTTCCTGCTACGGAACGGTCGCCAGCGGACGCGAACTCTACAACCGGCGCCTCGGGTCAGGCGTCGCTGTGCGGGTCGAGGGAGACGACGGGTCCGCGGAGCTAGCCCCAGCCAAACATTGGCCCCCATTTTCGTATGTGTATTTCGGACCTTCGATTTTCGCGGTGTCGAGTCGAGGCTGACCGATGCTCTGCCCGCGGCCGTCGAAAGTTGGGCTTCGTGGCCACGGGTCGCACCATTCCGAATAACCCCGGCTCCGGCAAGGTGGAAGGTGAATGAGACGAATTTCGCGAACTGGAATTCGGATCTTCAACGACCACTTGATGTCAACTTCTCGCGACGGTCTCATTCAAATTGAGAGTCCACAAACGACGAATGCCGGACCGTAGCCGACACAATCGAACGCGATCAACGTGCCGTCGGCAGACTCCGCGACCTCGGGCATGAGGGATCCTTTTCCATCGTGAACGTTGGCAAGTCTCGTCGTCGCTCGTTGTCTCCCCTGGTCAGCTGCCAGGCGCCGGTTCTAGCTAGGTGGATGCGGGCCCGAGCCAGCGGGTGCCCCGCACACGGAGCCCGAGCGTGAGTGCTCTCACGCCGATGTAACCAAGGCCGAACGCTGTCCATACGGCCAGAATGCTGTGTTGCTGACCGCTCCAGCACAGCAACGGGAGGTAGACGGCCACATTGAGCATGCCGCTCAGCGCAAGATAGCGTCCGTCTCCGGCCCCGATCAGTACACCATCGAGTACGAAAACAAAGCCAGCCAGTGGCACGCCCACCGCCATCACCACAAGCACGGGCATCAACGCCCGATTCACCGGCTCGTCGCTCGTGAAGACCCGCCCGAGCACTGGCGAGAGAGCGGCGATGACCACCCCGACCAGCACACCCGTGAGGACTCCGAAGCGCACCAATCGCCGCGTTATCAGCAGCACCCGATCGGGCCGGGCTGCTCCGAGGCCGTGCCCGATCATCGCCTGCCCAGCGATGGCGAGGGAATCGAGCACGAAGGCGAGGAGGGAGAATACGGCGAGCGCCACCTGCAGCGTGGCGAGCCCGGTGACACCGGTGAGACTCGCGGTGAACACCGTCGCGAGCATTGCCAGTCGCAACGACGCGGTTCGCAGGAGCAACCAACCCCCGGATGTCGCGGCGAGGGTCACCCCGGCGAACCCCGGCCGCAGCCTGGCCCCGGTCGCTCGGGCCGCGCGCACCACTGACACCGCGAAGAGGGCGGCCATCCCCCACTGCGCAATGACTGTGCCGAGCGCCGATCCGGCGATTCCCCAGCCGAGCCCGTAGATAAACACGGCGTTGAGTCCGGCATTGGCCGTGAACCCCAGGGTCACAATCTTCAGGGGGGTGCGGGTGTCCTGCATTCCGCGCAGCAGGCCCGTCGCGGCGAGCACGAAAAGCATCGCGGGCAGGCCGAAGACGGAGATCGTGAGGTAGCTCACCGCGGCGGTCGAGACATCAGGGGCAGACCCGAAGGCGGCGACCGTGGCGGGTGCGAAGAACAGCCCGAGCAGGAGCAACACTGCTCCCACGGCGAGCGCGAGCCATGCGCCATCCACTCCGGCTCGCACCGCAGCGGTCCGGTCTCCGGCTCCGAGCAGCCGCGCAACAGCCGGGGTGGTGGCATAGGCGAGAAAGACGAGCAATCCGACCGCCGTCTGCAACACCACACTGGCGATACCCAGTCCGGCGAGCGGCACGCTGCCGAGATGACCGACAAGAGCGGTATCCACGAGCAGGAAGAGCGGCTCCGCGACGAGGGCCGCCAGTGTCGGAACCGCAAGGCGCAGAATCTCGCGGTCGAACGGCTGGACGACTCTCACTCGATCAGGCTAGACGTCGAACCACAGTGTCGTCACCGCCCGGCACGCTGCCCGGCGTGCAGGCGGGGCATCAGCGCGAGCGCTCGATCTCCGCGACGATGCCGGGAAGCACGCGCTTCATGTAGGGGCCCCAGAGGAACTTGATGATCGCCGCGAGCGGCAGTCGATAACCCGACTTCGCGTGGAAGGTGTAGCGCCAGCGGATGAGGGTGCCGTTCGGCGCCGGGGTGAAGGTCCACTCTGCCCGTGCGCTCTGCACCATTACGCCGAAGACCTTCTGGAAGTCGCTGAGGTTGTAGGCGAAGAATTCGAGGCGATCAACGTTGGTCGTGTGCTCGATCACGCTGCCACCATCGGAGAGCATGAGCTGCCTGGTCTGTCCGACGCCGTCCCAGTTGCCTGTCTGATCGCGCACCTCCACGACGGCGGGCAGCAATCCGGCCTTCGGGTAGAGGCCAACCGGGGTACGCATCGTCGCGACATTCCAGGTGTGGTCGAGGGATGCCGTGGCGAGCAGTTCTGTACTGGCGGTCGCGCTGCGTCCGGACATTCGATTGCTCATTTCCTGGTGGTACCGGATGGTTCGGAGCCGCGGTCGTTCAGGTTTGCGCGGGTCGCCGGCTCCGCCGCGCGCCGCGCTTGTTAATTACACCGCTACGGGATGAGCGCGATCTTGCCGCCAGGATGCCCGGCCTTCAGCAGCGTGAGGGCTTCGATCGCTTCGGCAAGTGGAAACGTCCGTGCCATCGGAACCACCAGCGTGCCAGCTCCGGCGAGCGCAATGAGCTCGGCGCGTGCGGTGCGGCGGTAGGCCGCACTCGCGGGCAGAGCTCCCATTATCAGCCGGATGCCAACGCCTTCTGCCCGCTGCATGGCGGCTATCGTGACAATCCGGCTGCGATCCGCGACCAAGGCGAGTGAGACATCCACCGCTTCATCGGTTCCCACCGTGTCGAGACAGGCGGCGATGCCCTCGGGCGCAAGGTCGCTCACGCGCTGCTGGAGTCCGTGCCCGTATTCGACCGGCTGGGCGCCGAAGCGCTCGAGCACTGGGAAGCTGCTCTGGCTCGCGGTGCCGATGACGCGAACTCCCAAAAGTCTCGCCTGCTGGATGACACTCACTCCCACCGCTCCGGACGCGCCGTGCACCAGCACGGTCTCGCCGGCGGTTACCCCGGTTACGTGCAGCATCTCGGAGGCTGTGGTGGCCGCGAGCAGCAGGTTCGCCGCCTCAGGGAATCCAAGCGAGGCCGGCTTCGCGAACACGTTTTTCGAGTCGACCGTCATCGCCGTTGAGTACCCGCCCTGCACGAGGAAGGCAATCACCTCATCACCAATCACACCGCCACCCGACGCGATCGTCGTATCCGCACCGATCGCGCTGATAACACCCGCGACCTCGTAACCGACGGGGATTGGCAGGAGTGCCCGATCCGATCCGCGCTCGATGTGCTTGAAATCTGCAGGATTCACACCCGCGGCTCGCACTGAGATCGTCACTTCGCCCCTGCCCGGAGCAGGAACCTCCACGGGAACAAATTCGAAAACGTCAAGTCCACCGAAGTCGGTGGCGATCCACTGCTGGTCCATGAGACTCCCTGGTCGCGAGATGCTCTCTCACCGTACGCTCATCCCGGGAACGCGGCTCGGTTCTGAGGCACGAGGCCTCTGCGGCACATCGTCACGAGATGCGGGACGGCTTGGCACGCCGGCGGCGCGTGGCCCGCAGATCCATTAGCCCGAGGCCAAGTGCCGCAAGCGAGAATACGGTGGCCGCAATGACTCCGGCGACGAAGGCTGTCGAGAAGTCCTGCGGATGCTGCGCTGGCGAACCCGGCCCGGTCGATGCTGAACTGCCGGCGACAAGCGCGAAAAACACCGCCCCGATCGACGCCTGCCCGATCGCGGCTCCGACGCGCTGGGAGGTCTGCAGCACGCCACCGGCCGATCCGCCGATCCGTCTGTCGACATTCGCGAGCGACAGGGTCTGGTTCGGCGTGATCACAGCACCTCCGCCGACCCCGATGAGGAAGAGCGGGAAGGCCAGGCGCAGGATGATCGCGCGCGGGTCGGTGAGTGTGGGCGCGGCCACCACGACTATCGCGATCCAGGCTGCCCCGATGATGAACAGGGTGACCCCCACGACAACCAGCGGCCGGCCGATGCGAGGCACCAGTCGGCCGGCGATCGGCGCAGCCACCGCAGAGCCCACGGCGAGCGAGGTCACGGCGAGTGCTGCCTGGAGTGGCTCGAACCCTATCCCCTGCTGCAAGTAGAGCGTGAGCACAAGTGGGAGCCCGGTGGAACCGCAGAAATACAGCAGGATGAAGGTGACCCCGACCGTGAACGACGGCTGGCGGAAAAGCCGGAGGTCAAGCAGCGGGGACTCCTCAGCGGCAGTAAGTCTCGCCTCTCTCTGCAGGAACAGAGCCGCGAAGGCCGCCCCTGGCAGTAGCAACAAAAAAATCCATCCCGAGCGGAGCGTGTTGAACTCCACGATCGGGAAGAGCACACAGAGGATGGCGATTCCGAGCAGGATCGCGCCGGGAACGTCCAGCTTCTGGCGCTGCGCTGCCTTCGGAGCTCGTGCCTCCCGCACCCAGGCCAACGCGAGCACGATGGCGGTGATTCCGATCGGCAGATTGATGAAGAATACGAGCCGCCAGCCGAATTCCGGTCCACCGAGGGCAATCAGCAGCCCACCGACAACGGGACCAAGTGCCGTCGCGACGGCAAGGGCAAGCCCGAGGCGGCCGAAGGCCCGCCCGCGCTCCGCGCGCGGAAAGGCGTTCTGGATATAGCCAGAAACCTGCGGTCCGAGCACTCCTCCAAAGAGCCCCTGCACCACCCTTGCCACGATGATGAAGACCGGATCGGGCGAGAGGCCAACGGCCGCACTCGCTGCGACGAACCCAACGAGGCCGATGATGAAGATGCGACGCCGACCACCGATGTCCCCGAGCCGGCCGCCGATGATCGGCATCAGGCCGAACGCAAGCACATAGCCGGTGACGATCCACTGCAGTTCGGATGGGCTCGAACCGGTCGAGCGACCAATCGAGGGAAGTGCTACGTTCGTGACGCTCACGTCGAGAAGCGCGGCGAACTGGCCGAGAAGCAGCACTCCGAGAGCGCGCCAGCGACGAGGGTCGGGGGATGTCTCCTGCGAACTCGCTCGTGCATCCGTCATTTCACGACCTTCCTCGCTCCCAGTAGATCAGAAAAAAGTGAGCCAACGGTCTGGCCCCGGCAGAGATCGTGCGCCTAACATGTGGGCACCGATACTGGTGCCCACCGAGCCGAGAGACACCGAATGCCTGAACCCATCGACACCCGTGTAGCCGTCTACATCGACTTCGATAACATCGTCGTCTCGCGGTACAACCAGCTCCACGGAGCCCGCAAGTTCAGCACCGACGGCGCCCGCAATTTCGGGCCGGAATCGGCGGGAGTTGTCGGCGTTCGGCTGCGCGATGCAACCGTCGACTTCGGCGCGGTGCTCGACTACGCCTCCTCGTTCGGGTCCATCGTGATCAGCCGCGCCTACGCGGATTGGTCAGCCAAGGCAAATGCGAGCTATCAGAAGCAGCTCATCGATCGTGCGGTGGACCTCACCCAGCTCTTCCCCACCACGCAGGCCATGAAGAACGGCGCCGATATCCGACTCGCCGTAGACGTAGTGGAAGACCTGTTTCGTCTGGACGACCTCACCCACGTCGTGATCGTCGCCGGGGATTCCGATTACATCGCGCTCGCCCAGCGCTGCAAGCGGCTCGGGCGCTATGTCGTGGGAATCGGGGTCGCCGGCGCCACCAGTCGGTCGCTCGTCGCCGCCTGTGACGAGTTTCAGGACTACGACGACCTCCCCGGGCTCGCGAACTCCGGGGGGGACGAGGAGGGGCCGGTTGCGACGGATCGAGCATATGAGATCGCGAAAACCGCATCTGATCCTCCTCCGAAAGCCGAGCGCGCGCCTGCCGCTGCGGCGGGGTCGAAGACCCAGCTGGCCGACGATGACGCGCCAATCAAGCTTTCTCCCAAGGCTGCTACGAACCTGATGATGCGAGCCCTTCGACTCGGCATCGCCAAGAGCGACAGCGAGTGGATGACGAGCTCGGAGGTAAAAAACCAAATGCGGCGAATGGACCCGGCATTCAACGAGTCAGCCCTCGGCTACAAGACCTTCACCGAGTTCGTCAAGTCGCGCAACGGACAGGTGGAGATGGATGACAACGGCCCCAACAATTCCCGCCGTATTCGCCTGAGACCCGCGGCCTCGCCGGTCGGCTGACGCCGAGCGGACGGATCCGGCGCGAGAATGGTGCCATGACGCTTCTCCCCCGCAGTACGCCCGAGGCCGAGGGCATCCCATCCTCAGCCCTCCTCGACTTCCTGCGAGAAGCGGATGCCCAACTCGACGCTCTGCACAGCGTGATGGTCGTGCGGCACGGGCGGGTCGTCGCCGAGGGCTGGTGGAAGCCGTACTCGGCGGAGCATCCACATCTGATGTTCTCGGTGAGTAAGAGCTTCACCTCGATCGCTGTGGGACTGGCTATTGCGGAGCGCCGCCTCACACTGGACGACCTCGTCGTCGATCTGCTGCCCGACGACCTCCCCACCGAGATCACCCCGCGTCTCGCCACCCTGGCCGTGCGCCACCTGCTCACCATGACGACCGGGCATGCCACCGACACGGTATCTCTCGCCGAGGAGTCGCACGGGGAGAACTGGGCCCGGGCCATCCTCGCCCAGCCCCTCGATTTCACGCCGGGCACCCACTACGTCTACAACAGCGGCGCGAGCTACCTGCTGTCAGCGATCCTCCAGCGGCTCACCGGCGAGCGGCTGCTCCACTACCTCACCCCCCGGCTCTTCGAGCCCCTCACAATTGCGAGTGCCTCCTGGCAGAGCTGTCCGCGCGGCATCGATGCCGGAGGTTGGGGGCTCAGCATCACCACCGAAGATCTCGCGACCTTCGGCCAGCTCCTGCTGCAGCGTGGCGAGTGGGACGGCCGACAACTGGTTTCCGCAGAATGGATCGACGAGGCGACCTCGGCCCAGGTCGACACCTCAGCCACCGACCACGATCTCGATGGTCGGCAGGGCTACGGTTTCCAATTCTGGCGCAACAGGCTCGCCGGCTACCGCGCCGACGGGGCATTCGGGCAGTTCTGCATCGTGCTGCCGGCGCAGGATGCCGTCGTCGTGCTCACCTCCGCGCTTCCGGTCGCGCAGCTCGTACTCGACCTTGTGTGGCAGCACCTGCTTCCCGCCTTCGGGGACTCGCCGTTGCCACCGATCGGGGGCCCGCTTTCCGGCTCCCTCGGTGACGCGCTCGCGGCTCTCACCCTGCCGACGATCGCCGGGGCGATTACGTCACCAACGGCGCACCGGGTTGCGGGCATCCGTTTCTCGTTCGATGACCCGAAAATCAGCTCGGTGACGCTGGAACCGGGAGTGCTCACGATCACCAGAGAGGGCAGAGAGGACAGAGGAACGCCGCTCGCTTTCGGCTACGGAAAATGGATGGAGTCCGCCGATGCCCGCGTCAGGGCAAGCGGAGCCTGGGTCTCTCCAGACACTCTGGTGATCCGGGCACACAACATCGGAACGCCATTTTCCCGCACCTACACGCTCGCCTTTACGACCAACGCTCTGAGCATCGACATCACCCAGAACGTGGCCTTCGGCGACCTGCCACACACTCACGCCGTATCGACGGGCCGGGGCTGAGCGGCACCTGATCGAATCTCTTACGACAGCGTGAGCCTCGGCACGCCGGGTGGCTCGAAGCCAAGCACCTGGCCGTAGAACGAGAGCTCGCTCTCGATGGCATCGATGATCGTCTCCGCACGACGGAATCCGTGCGACTCGCCTTCGTAGGCCAGGTAGGCATGGGGTAGCCCCTTCGCGGCGAGCGCATCGCGAAACAGCTCGGCCTGGGCGGGCGGCACGATTTCGTCGTCAAGACCCTGCAGCAGCAGCACCGGGGTTGTCAGGCTGCTGACGTGGGTGAGCGGTGACCTCTCCTGATAGACCGCGGATGCTTCGGGCAGCGGCCCGATCAGGCCGTCGGTGTAGCGCGACTCGAAGTCGTGCGTGTCGGCGGCGAGGGCGGCAAGGTCGGAGACACCATAGTACGAGGTTCCGGCAGCAAAGACCTCGGACCGGGTGAGCGCGGCGAGAACCGTGAAGCCGCCCGCCGATCCGCCGCGGATCGCGAGTCGCGAGGAATCGGCGAGTCCGGCATCCGCGAGTCCCTGAACGGCGGCGATCACGTCGTCGACATCGACAACACCCCACTGGCCACGAAGACGATTGCGATACTCGCGGCCGTACCCGGTTGAGCCACCGTAATTGACGTCGATGATGCCAATGCCGCGACTGGTGAAGTACGCGTAGGTGGGAGAGTAGCCACCCGAACTATGGCCGGTGGGTCCGCCGTGCACCACCGCGATGAACGGCGGCCTCTCGCCCACGGGTGCCGTGAACTCGCCGTTTCGAGGCGGGTAGACGAAGGTGTGGACGTCACGCACGCCGTGGAAGGTGCGCGCTTCGGCGAGCGGCACGTATGCGGGATCAGGCATGGTGTCGACATCGAGGCGCACCTCGGTGAGTGACCCATCGGCGAGGTCGAGGATGCGAAGTCCGTCGGCCAGCGACGAACTACCGCCGGTGAGCAGTATCCGAGTTCCGCTCTGCTGGCCGAGCCGGATGCTGGTCAGTGGCAGGTCGATGGTCTCTGCAGTGCTGCCGGCCAGATCGAGAATCACCAGGCTGTCGTCTCCGACGGTACGCACCGCGAGGATATGCGCCTCATCGAGCGCTCCGTAGGTGAGCGCGCCGAGTTGCCAGAGCGGTCCGCCGAACTCGGCATCCTCATGGTGAAGCACCGTAACTTCGCCCTGAAGGGTCACCGAATGAAGGTTCCACCAGCCGCTGCGATCGCTGATCATTCTGAGGGTGGAGTCATCAACCCACTCCGGCTGCAGCACGCTCTCCGAGACGGATCCCGCGAGGGTCGTCACCGCTCCGGTCTGAAGGTCGGTCACCCGCAGTTCGGTGCCGTCCCATGGCATCTGCGGATGCTCCCACCCGATCCAGGCGAGGCGGCCGCCGTCGGGAGAGAACCGCGGGAAAGCGAGAAAATGCGATCCAGAGGCAAGGGAGCGGATGCCTGCCTCATCATCCGCACCGTTACCGTCGAGCTGCACCGCCACGATGTCCCGCGTGACCACGCCATCCGTGTGCGCCTCGCGCACCGCAATGGCTTCAGACCCGCGGATGCTGATTTCGCCGAATCGAAAGCCGCGGCCGGCCGGCGTGAGTGGCACGGGTATCGAGCCGCCGTCATCCAGCCGATAGAGCCGCTGGTCGCTGAACTCCACGAAGACGAGCGCGCGGTCGGCCGTGACCGCCCACGCTCCTCCCCCGTATTCATGCACGCGGCTGCGGGCATTCCACGGTGCGGGCAGCACATCGCCCTGCGCGTTGCGCACGGCATACCGTCCACCCTCCCCCGGGCGGCCCTCCAGCCACCACACGTCGTCGCCAACCCAGCAGCCTCCCTGCACCTGATGCCCACTCTCGGCGATGTCGCGAGCCGAGATCGGCGAGAGCCAGGTTCCATAGGGAGCAGTGGAGGTCATCGTTCCATTCTGCCGCCGCTGTGCTGTAATCGACCACTTTTCCCCGGTGGATGGTGCTGCCGCTGCAACCCGTGCGCAATCCGCAGGGGACTGTTGGCCGGTCAAAGTACGCTCGAAGAGTGACCTCCCCATCCCCCGCCCTCGAGGCGTTGATTCTGCTCACTCGAGTGAATGCCGAGGCAACGGCGGCCCTCGACAAAGCCCTGTCGCGCGTCGGATTGTGGCTCAATGACCTGTCGCTGCTTGGGCTGCTCCGGGATGCTGGCGCGCAGGGGCTGTCCCGCGCAGAGCTGGCCAGAGCGCTCTCACAGTCGCAATCGCAGACACTCCGTCGCGTCAAACCGATGGAGAAGCTCGACTGGATCACGCGCACCGACGCCGGCAATTTCCGACTGAGCTCCCACGGAAGGGCGCTTGAGCTCGAGGCATCCGGACTCGCCGCGAATCGTTCGGAGGCCTGGCTCGACGGAGTTCTCGACGCTGACGAGATCTCGCAGCTCACGTCACTGTTGCGCAAAATCGGCTGAGGTTCAGCACTTCGACTCCCCAGTCACCGGGAGGGATCCGGCACAACCTGCGCCACGTGTTCGGGGCCGCGCCAGTACCAGCGGCGCAGCAGCATCCGTTCCCCGAGCGTCCAGGTTGCGGATGCAGCCAGGTACAGGGCCGCAGCCAGCGGCACGACCGCCGCGAATACGATCGTCACGAATGGCAGCCAACTCAGGTCTCGGGTGATTCTCGCCGCGGAAGCCGGGGCTTCCGCATCGACAAGCTGGAGGCGGAGGGCGATGCGCCGCGAGATCCAGGCGACAGCGGTGAGCACGCAAAACAAGATCAGATAGACGGGGATGCCCCCACTCGCCCCCGCCAGAAGGTGCACGAATGACCCGCCGAGCGGGGCGGTGAAGAGCTGCTGCGCGAGCAATGCGTTCGCGCGCCCGTCGATGGTGTTTCGTACGAATAGGGTATAAACGACTGACAGCACCGGAGCCTGGGCGAGCGCCGGAAGGATACCGGCGAACTGGGACGTGTTCTCGGCCCGGTAGAGCTCGGCCATCTTCTGCTGAAGCGTGACCGGGTCCTTCCTGTGCCGACGCTGCAGCGCGAGGATGTGCGGATGGAGCCGACGACGGGTGCCCTCGGCCCTCACCTGTGACACCCCGATCGGTATGAGAAGTGTCCGCACCAGGGCGGTGACCAGGAGGATGGCCAGTGCCGCGCTCGAAGTACCGGCGATCGGTTGGAGAAGGGCGGCGAAGCCCTCGACGAAGCGATACGCGGCCTCGAGAACAGCCGCAATGGGAGGAAATAAAAACGGATCCATGAAGAAGTCCTTGCCGTCGAAAGGGATGGGGTGACCGTGTGGTCGCGCGACATCCGCTCTAGGGCAGGACCGCTACGTGACCGGGATCGACAGCGCGGGGGCTCGCGGGCGCGGACGCCCTGCGGTGCGTGGATGCTGCGGCGCGGGCATGCGGCCCAGCGCCTGCCGGTGCGCGCGGGCGCGAGCTCCGATGGCTAACTCGCGGTACCTGACGGCCAGCACGGCAAATCGCACGGCCACGAGGGCCGCGATCGCGGCGGCGGCGATACTGACGAACACGATCGAGAATGGATCGGTCGGCACGCCCGAATGGATTAGAACAGCCGCGGTCGCGGAAGCCAGGAGCCAAGCGTGCAGGAAGCGCATGCTCACAGAGTAGTCCTGGTTCTCACCGAGGCGGTCTCTTGTTGGTGCGACAGTGCGCTGGGCGTCGTGCCCGTCGACCGCGCGCGCGTCGTGATTCATGGGAGCCTTCGCGGGACGTCTGCGATGCATCTCCGCCATGTTTTCGCGACTGCAGTTGCACACGATCGAGCACGGAGTTACCGGTGAGATTCCGCGGCGTTCCTCTCCGCCGCCCACTCGATACTCTCGCGGATCAATCCGACGACGAATTCCAACTCGGATTCGTCACGGGGCTGCAGACCATGATCTCGCTGCCCTAGTCGCCATACTGGCGCGGCTCGGCCCAGCTTTGATCGCAGAGTTCGGCGGCTCGCTCCGCTGGGAGGCAGAGGTGGATGCTCGTGTCATCCACCCCGTGCAGGTGCGCGGGCGCGATCGGATTCCGCTGCGGCGCGAGCGATGTCTCGGGCGCGCAGAGGTGCGCGGCACCAGTCGCCCCCACAGCGCGGGCGTCGACCGCTGGGAGAGCTGGGAATGCGGCCCCTCCGTGGATGTCACGGGACACGCGCCGCGGCGAAACGCGGTGCTTGGCGCGAAGACTCCTCGACCGATAACTTGAGCGACAGTCCACGAAAGCCAGCGGATGCTTGAACCAGCAGCCGTACCTCGGCGAAGTCCTCTTCGAACTCGGCGCTCCGGTCGGCGCGCACCGGACGGATGACGTGTTCCAGAATCATCCCCGAAGTTCAGGGGGAAGGCCAGCCTGCGTCGCGGCTACACCCCGGAGGCGGTGGTGAACAGCCCAAGCGCCGGAGGGCCGGCAAGGATGCTGCCCAGATTCGACGCGCCGTCGCCAGCTCGCCAGGCGCGATAGGCGGCATCCGCCTCGAGCGACTCCCAGCGCTCGAGCAGCACGATCCGCAATGGGTTCTCTGCATCGACGAGCACTTCGACCCCCTGGTTACCGGGGAACGCACGCGTCGCTTCGAGCACCTCGTGGATCACCGTTAGCGCGACATCCGCCGATTCGGGCGTGATAGCGAGTTCAAGCGTTGCCGTAACGGTCATGCTGGGGCTCCATTCTCGGGGTGAAGAGTGCGTTCTCCACTGTAATTGAAGCAAGCTGCGAGGTCGGGTGCGCCTCTTCGCCCGCAGCTTCGCCCGCAGCTTCGCCCCGGGCGTAACTGCCCCCGCACGCCGCAAAGAGTCCCCGCTCGATTCCGCCCCGCAATCGACTTGGTAGTTGTTGTGACCTGAGTGGCCTCCGAAGTCGCAACAACTACCAAGTCGATTGGCGAATGCTCGAGTGAGCCCCGCCACGACGAGCACGAACACGCGCCCTACGACTGCGCGCGCTCCAGCACCAGTTCACGCACGCGCGCGGCATCCGCTGTGCCCTTCATAGCCTTCATTACGGCCCCGATTACCGCACCGGCCGCCTGCACCTTGCCCTCGCGGATCTTCTCGAGCACGTCGGGTTGCGCCGCAAGGGCTTCGTCGATCGCGGCGATCAAGGCGCCGTCATCCGACACCACGACGAGCCCGCGGGACTTCATGACCGCGGACGGAGTTCCCTCCCCGGCGATGACGCCCTCGAGCACCTGGCGTGCGAGGCGGTCAGTGAGCTCCCCGTTTTCGATCAGCACGATGAGCTCCGAGACATCGAGCGGAGAAACCAGCGTCGATGGGTCGACCGCTGAGACATTGGCGAGCCGGGCGATCTCCCCGGTCCACCACTTGCGGGCCTGGGCCGGAGAGGCTCCGGCCGCGGTCGTCTCCTCGATCTCCACCAGGAGGCCCGAGTTCACGACATCCTGAAACTCGAGATCGGTGAATCCCCACGCATCCTTGAGGCGTCGTCGCCGGATGGCGGGCGCCTCCGGCAGCGCGGCCCGCAGCTCCTCGATCAGTTCGAGCGACGGCTCCACCGGCAGAAGGTCGGGCTCCGGAAAGTAGCGATAGTCATCGGCGTCGCTCTTTGGACGACCCGCAGATGTCTCGCCGGTGTCCTCGTGCCAGTGACGCGTTTCCTGGGTGATCGTGCCACCGTCGGCGAGGATAGCCGCCTGGCGCTGGATCTCATAACGGATGGCGCGCTCGACGCTGCGCAGGCTGTTGACATTCTTCGTCTCGGTGCGGGTGCCGAGCTTTCCGGACCCCCGCGGGGAGAGCGATATGTTGGCATCACAGCGCAGGTTGCCGCGTTCCATTTTCGCGTCGCTGATTCCGAGCGATCGCACGATATCGCGGATCGTTGAGACGTAGGCCTTGGCGAGCTCCGGGGCATCCCGCTCGGCACCGTAAATGATGTTCGTGACGATCTCGACGAGGGGCACTCCGGCCCGGTTGTAGTCCACGAGCGAATACTCCGCACCCTGGATGCGACCGGTCGCGCCCCCGACGTGCGTGAGCTTGCCCGCATCCTCTTCCATGTGCGCTCGTTCGATCGGAATCTGGAACAGGCGGCCGTCCTCGAGTTCGACCTCGACGCTGCCGTCGAAGGCGATCGGCTCGTCGAACTGGCTGATCTGGTAGTTCTTCGCGAGGTCGGGATAAAAGTAGTTCTTGCGCGCGAACCGGCTCGACGGACGGATGCTGCAGCCAAGCGCCAGCCCAAGGCTGATCGAGTACTTCACGGCCTGCTCGTTGACCACCGGGAGGCTGCCCGGAAGACCGAGGTCGACGGGCGTCACGTTAGTGTTCGGCTCCCCGCCGAAGAAGTTCGGCGCATCGGAAAACATCTTGGTCTTCGTGTTCAGTTCGACGTGCACCTCGAAACCGAGCACCGGCTCAAATAGCTCGATCGCGCGGTCGTAATCCATCAGTTCAGCTTTAGCCACCCGACAATTCTACGGGCGCGGGGCGAGAGGAATCGGCGGGGAGCGGCGTCGGTGGGAGTGGACTGTCGGCGCGGGGCGAAGTGGTGGCGCGGGGCGGAGTGTCGGCGGGAGCGGGCTCGGGGATCGCCCCCGGCTCCAGCATGGTCGCCGCTCCCCTCTTCTCGGAACGTACGAACCCAATACCGGCGAGGATGAGCACTCCCCCGATCAGTTGAAGAACGCTGAGGTTCTCCCCCAGCAGGATCCAGGCGTAGAGGGCGGCCGCGACCACCTCGAGGAGACCGGCGAAGGAGGCGAGCCGGGAGCCAAGCATCTCCGTCGCGGTGATGCTCGTCGCGTAGGCGACCGCGGTGGCGAGCACTCCGACGACGAGCAGCGGAACCCACCAGGGCACCGACGAGCCCATCAGGTACGCGACACCGAAGGTTGCGGTGAACGGAACGAGTCGGCTGACGCCGAGGATTCCGAGCACGAGTCCACCAAACAGCAGGCCGCAGGCCGCGAAAGCAACCGGTGGCAGCCCGTCGCTCGGGCGCGCGGCGACCACGTAATAGATCGCGCATCCCACCGTCGCGAGGGCCGCGAAGCCGAGGCCGAGGAGGTCGAAACTGCCGCTCCCGCCGGGCGAGACCACGAGAGTGAGGCCGACCACGGCCACGACGGAGCCGATGAGGACGACGACTGAGGGCATCCGCCGACTGACGGCCCAGACGAAGCCGACGAGAAGCAGAGGCGCCATGTACTCGATGAGAATGGCCGTGTTAACGGGGATGCGCTCCAGCGCGGCAAAGTACACGAGTTGGGTGCCGGCGACGCCGATGAGTCCCATCGCCACAATGCGCCAGCGAGCACGCCAGAGCGCGCTCCACTTTTTACGAAGGGAGACCAGCGCGACGGGCAGAAGCACGACGCCGCCGAGGAGCGCCCGGGCGGTGACGGCGGCGGCTGGGCTCCAGCCCGCCTCGAGAAGGGGCTTGATGAAAGCTCCCGACATGCCAAACGTCGCCGCCGCGATCACAGCGATAACTAGGCCGAGGGAGGGAGACGATCGCTTCACTCTGCTGACGGTAGTCTGGGCGAAAGTAAGGAGTCAAATTGTATTTTGCCCCTGACACGGAGGAGACGCTGGAATTCACCGTTGCCCTTGCCAACACCGATCCCCGCGCCTCACGCAGCGGGGCCGACGAGCTCATGACCGTCGATGATCTCGATGCGATTCTCACCCGCTTCCGCTACTCCGGTCGCATCGATCACGACGAGACGGAACGGGCGGATGTGGCCCTCACCAGGCAGAGACTCCGGTCGATCTGGACTCTCGGCCGAGACGATGCCGTCACCGAGGTGAACGCGATGCTGAACGAGGCCGATGCCCTGCCCCAGCTCACTCGGCACAACGGATCCGGCTGGCACTGGCATGCGACGGCGGCTGATGCGCCCCTCGCCGAGCGCATGCGGGTAGAGGTCGCGCTCGCCCTGGCTGACGTCATCCGCATGGACGCCATGGACCGCCTTCGCACCTGCACAGCATCGGACTGCAGCGGCGTGCTCGTGGACTTCTCGCGCAATGGCTCGAAGAGCTACTGCAGCGTGCGCTGCGGAAACCGGATGAACATGGTCGCGTTCCGTGAGCGCGCGGCCGAGGGCTGACTCGGCCGAGTTGGTCTGAGCCCACCCCGTCTAGCGCGTCGCGAGCTCCGGTGCCCGGCTGATCAGGGTGTGCCCCCAGCTGTCTTCGAGCAGGGCTTCGATGACGGCCCCGTGCTCGTAGAGCCGGGCATCCGCTCGAGCCGGCGCCATCAGCTGCAGGCCGGTGGGCAGACCGTCTTCGGGGGCGAGTCCCATCGGAAGGCCCATGCCGGGGATTCCCGCCAGGTTCGCCGGGATCGTCGTCACATCGTTGAGATACATCGCGAGCGGGTCGTCGATTTTCTCGCCGATCTTGAAGGCGGTGGTGGGAGCCGCCGGACTCACGAGGATATCGACCTGGTCGAAGGCGGCCACAAAGTCACGCTGAATGAGCGTGCGCACCTTCTGCGCGCTGCCGTAGTACGCGTCGTAATACCCCGCGCTGAGCGCATAGGTACCGAGGATGATGCGGCGCTTGACCTCCGCACCGAAGCCTGCCTCTCGGGTGGCCGACATCACGTCTTCGACAGTGCCGCCACCGATGGGATTGACACGAAGCCCGAATCGCACGGAGTCGAACTTCGCGAGGTTGCTCGATGCCTCGGCGGGCAGGATCAGGTAGTAGGCGGCGATCGCGTACTCGAAGCTCGGCGCGGATACCTCGATGATCTCAGCACCGTTGTCGGCAAGCAGCTCAAGCGTCTCGTGGAAGCGCTGGTGCACCCCTGGCTGGAAGCCGGGGGCGTCGAGCTCCTTCACGACCCCGATCTTCACGCCGGTGAGGTTGCGCTTCAGCTGGCCGGCACGGGCGGCGGCCGCGAAACTCGGCCATTCGTCGCGAAGGGAGGTTGAGTCGCGGGGGTCGTGGCCGCCGATCACATCGTGCAGCAGTGCCGCGTCGAGCACGGTGCGGGCGACGGGCCCGACCTGGTCGAGCGAGGAGGCGAGGGCGATCGCGCCATAGCGGGATACTCCGCCGTAGGTGGGCTTGACGCCAACCGAACCGGTGACGGCAGCGGGCTGGCGGATGGATCCCCCGGTGTCGGAGCCCAGCGCGAGGGGCGCTTCGAAAGCGGCGACCGCGGCAGCCGAACCGCCGCCGGAGCCACCGGGGATGCGGTCGAGGTCCCACGGGTTGTGGGTTGGCCCGAAGGCGGAGTGTTCGGTGGACGACCCCATGGCGAATTCGTCCATGTTGGTCTTGCCGAGCGGTACGAGGTTGGCGAGGCGCAGTCGGCTCACGACTGTCGCGTCGTAGGGCGGAATCCAGCCCTCGAGGATGCGCGATCCGGCGGTCGAGGGCATATCGAGCGTGCAGAGCACATCCTTGATGGCGATGGGCACGCCAGCGAGCGGACCGAGCTGATCGCCACTGCGCCGGAGAACATCGATGCCTTCCGCGGTGTCGATCGCGTCCTTCGAGATATGGAGGAAGGCGTGCACGTCGCCGTCGACCGCGGCGATGCGATCGAGGTGTGCGCGAGTAACCTCGACGCTCGAGATCTCGCGGGCCGTGAGTAGTTCGCCAAGAGACGCGGCAGAAAGGCGGGTGAGATCGGCAGTGCCGTCGACGCGGGCCATTACTGCTCCTCCCCCAGGATCGCAGAGACCTTGAAGCGGCTTCCGTCGTGCTCTGGCGCGCCGCTGAGGGCCTCCTCTTGCGAGAGAGTCGCACCGATCACGTCGGGCCGGAATACGTTGGTCAGCGGGATCGGATGACTCGTGGCCGGAACATCTGCTGTCGCGACCTCAGACACCTTCGCGATGGAGTCGATGATCACGCCGAGTTCCCCGGTGAGCTTCTCGATCTCCTCCGGGGTGAGCGCGATTCGCGCAAGGTTCGCGAGGTGCGCGACCTGATCGGTGGTGATGCGGCTGTCAGGCTCTGCAGGATTTTCAGACATGGAACTCCGTGCGTTGGATCGCTTGGGGGGACACCTGATTCTATTCGACCCGGTGCGAGCACCGACCCGACGGCGATCGGCGTGCGGACGTTGGCCGACTAGCTATAAACCCGTTCGGGCGGCTCAGCGCGCGTCGGCGAGTGTGCGAGACGCGTCGGCCGGGGATCCGGTGGAGACAAGAGCACCCTGGTCGAGCCCGATGAGGGCCAGGTTGCGCATCGCGGTAGTGCCGGCATCAAAGTACCCGAGGTGGCCGACAGCGGCGGCAAGCGGTTTGTTCGTAATCGGATCGGTAGCCGCTGCGACATCCATCCGGTGGGCGCCGAAGGTGGTGGACCCGGGGTCGCTTCCATAGAAGGCCGTGTTCACGATCGGATCCCAGGCGGCCTCCCCGACGAAGACGTTGCCCCGCGTCATTCCGAGCGCTGAGACCGACTGGGCTGCGGAGCCAGGGGAGCCGATGATGGCGAGGGCATCGATCGTCATGCCGCCCTTGGCGAGTTCCATCATGGCGGCCGTCGAGCCGTAGGAATGGGTCACGAGACTGACGAACGGCTGTGCACCGACCCGTGCGGCCCTGATGCCCTGGATCGCGTGCCCGAGAAAATTAGCGCCGGTCTGCGCCCGATCGAGCGAGGCGATATCGAGCACGCCTGGAGTCTGGTAACCGATCCAGGCGACAGTCGCTGCCGTTTTGCCGGTGAGCCCGGAATCCGCGCGCGACAGAGTCTTCAGCCACCCGGCCTGCTCGGTTTGCAAGTCTTCTGCAATCACCGTCCAGTCGTACATCTGGCCCTGCACGGTGAAGAACATGCCGGGCACGAGATAGCTCACATAGTCCGCGGTCGCGAGGTCTCCGACCACCACCGCAGCCCGCACCTCGCCCGACGGGTCGAGCGTGAGCAGTTGCCGCTGTGCCGTGCCGGTCTTGCGTTCCAGGGTCTTCGTCACCTGGGTCAGGATGTCGAGGTGATGGCGCTTCTCGACGAGTTTCGCCCGACCGACCCCCGACTCGATGGATGTCGTGAGCTGCGACACCGAGCGGGAAAGCGTGAGGCGATTGGCTTTGTCCCGCACTGCGAACGGAACCCCATCGAGGTTGCCGACCACTTCGGGTACTGTCGATGCGAGGGTCTTCTGCCCAGAGCGCGGGAGGGAGCCCCACCAGATCGCAATGGAGCTGGCCCGAGGCGGGCTGAGGAGCAGTCGGTCAATCGCGGCCCGGTTGCCGGCGACAAAGGCGGCCATTTCGGAACCGGACAAAACGGTGAGTCGATCCAGGGTCTCGCTGCCACTGAGGCGTGGAATCAGGGAGGGATCAAGCCGCGCGGAAGTGGAGGAGGAGTCCGTGCCGATATCCGAGGGCTGCGGGCTGCCATTGGAGAGGATTCCAGCGCCGGCGCCGACAGGGGAGAACAGCCCCGCGAACTGCCCGTTGAACTGCCCGTTGAACACTGACGGATACTGGGTCGTCGGATCGACAATCTCGACGATCGCGGAGATCTGGTGGCTGATTTCGTGAACGCCGAACGCCTCTGGTACCCCACCGAGCGCGCCAGAGGGCGAGAGGACTGCTGCGACGTCGAACAGCAAAAGACTCGTATCCAATCGTTGGTTTTGGCGTTCGGGGGGAACCATGAGCAACGGGAATTCTGAACTACCCCAATAGTAGGGGTGGAACGACCCGCTGACCTAGGCTTTTGCTGGTCCGCGACAGAACCCACCACGGCGGTTAACCTCGAGACTAGCTCAGGGATCAGGCGCCGAGTCCTTCCGGACCAAATTCGAGCAGGATCGCGAACTGGGCCGCATCGATGATGCGGACGCCAAGCTCCTCGGCTTTTGTCAGCTTGGAACCCGCGCCCGGACCGGCTGCTACGAAGTCAGTCTTCTTCGAAACACTCGACGCCGCCTTGCCTCCGGCGGCGATGATCGCCTCGAGCGCGCCCTCCCGCGTGAATCCTTCGAGGCTCCCCGTGGCGACGACGGTCACACCGGAGAGCGGTCCGCCCGCTGTGACGGCGGCACCCGGACCGGCGTGACCGGGGATGCTCAGCCGCACCCCGGCATCCGTCCAACGATCGATGATCTCGACATGCCAGTCCACGGCGAACCAGTCGATCAGGGCATCGGCGATGATGCCGCCCACGCCGTCCACCGCGGCGAGTTGCTCTCGAGTCGCCGCCCGAATGGCGTCGACCGAGCCGAAATAGGAGGCAAGCGCACGTGCCGCCACCGGACCAACGTGACGGATGCTGAGGGCCACGAGAATACGCCACAGGTCTTT
>JANYEI010000099.1 GCA_025363205.1 Frigoribacterium sp. | reverse complement strand
GGCGTTCGTCGTCACCGCCTATGTGGGTGCGGGGGTCGGCATGCTGCTCCAGGCTGCGGGGCTGCTCGCTCGCGAGATCTGGGCGGTGCGGATTCAAGAGGTGGTCATCTTCGACCCGTTCACCGCGATCTCGGGAACGCTACTCACGGCAAGTGCCTTCGCCGGGCCACTCTGGCGTCGCCGCGTGCGCCTCCTGGGGTTCGCTGCGCTCAGCATCGTGTTCCTGTATTCCGGGCAGCCCTCCGACCTGTTCCGCATCATCGCGGCCGTCGCAGGACTCCTGCTCGGGATGCTGCTCGCGCATACGCGGCCCTCGGCCCGGTGGGCGAGGAGTTCACACTACGAGGCACGTAGCCTGACCGCCGTGTTGCTCATGATCACCGCAGCTGGTCCATTCGTGAGTATCTTCTCACCGGCGAGGTACGGCCCGCTTCATCCGCTCGGCATGCTGTTCCGAGACCAGTTGCCCCGCATGCAAACGGTCATGTACAACTGTCTCGGTCACATGAGGTCGCCTGAATGTCGCCTCCAGCTCGATCTCGCGAGCATCAACGGCCCAGGCACGGTGTTGCTCGCGCCGCTGCCGCTCGTGGTGTTGATCGTTGCGGCACTCGGCATGCTGCGAGGGCGTCGGAGCGCTGCCCTGATTGCCATTGCGGTCAACCTGTTCCTCGCTCTCGTCGCGGCGTTCTACTACGGATTCCTCCCGGCATTGGGCAGCTCCGAGGTGATCTCCGATTACGCCTCTGGCGTCGAGTCCGTGGCGCGTATCGCGGTGTCGGTGCTCGTGCCGCTCGCGATCGCGGCGCTCATTGCAGCCAATCTCCAGCACTTCACGGTGCGCATCCCTCATACCGCCATGGTGCGGTTCATTTTCACCGTCGTTGGCACCTTCGTGGCACTGTGTGTCCTTTACCTCGGCATCGGATGGCTCGACCGTGTGCAGTTCCGCCCCGCACCCAACATGCTGCAACTCCTTTTCGACCTGCCTGACCGCTTCGTGCCGGTCGGATTCCTGCGTCTCGAGACGGTGTCTTTCATCCCGGTTGCACCGCTTACCCGTGTGCTCTACCAGGGCATTGGGCCGGCATTTTGGCTGGCGCTCATCGCGGCGACGGTTCCGCTGTTCTTTTCCGACCGCAACCGTTACAGCTTTGCGGAGCGTGATCGGGCCCGCACTCTCCTACTCGGGGGTGGTGGGTCCATCGGGCACATGGCGTTGTGGGACGGCAACGATTATTGGTTCAGCGCTGACGGTCAGTCGGCACTGGCGTACCGGGTGGTCTCCGGTGTGGCACTCACCACCGGCGGACCGCTCGGCCGACCCGAATTCGCCGCCGAAGCGGTGCGGCAGTTCGCGGTTTTTTGTGATGACAACGGTTGGACCCCGGTATTCTACAGCGTCGACAATGTCTTTCATGCGCAATTCCAGTCGATGGGCTGGTCGACAATGGTGGTCGCAGAAGAGACCATCGTGCATCCGGCCACCTTCTCGACCCAGGGTAAAAGCTGGCAGGATGTGCGCTCATCGATCAACCGGGCCGAACGCCTGGGGGTTCACGCTGTCTGGGGCACCTGGGGCAAACTCTCCATTGCCCACAGTGCGCAGATCGAGGCGATCTCCGAATCCTGGGTGGCCGACAAAAAGTTGCCAGAGCTCGGGTTCACCCTCGGAGGCATGGACGAACTGCGCGATCCGGATGTCGCGGTACTGCTTGCCGTCGGCGAAGACGACGTCGTCGAAGCCGTCACGAGTTGGATGCCCAGCTATCGGGACGGGGAGATCGTCGGCTGGACCCTGGATTTCATGCGGCGGCGTCCCGGCAGCATGAACGGGGTGATGGAGTTCCTCATCGCCTCCGCGGCGCTGATCATGCAACAGCGCGGTATCGAGTTCATGAGCCTCTCGGCTGCCCCGCTCGCACGCCGGGAGTCGACCTCCGAGGAATCCGGCGGCACGGATCGCCTCCTGAACTTCCTCGCGCGCAGCCTCGAACCGGTCTACGGATTCCAGTCCCTCTTCACCTTTAAGCAGAAATTCAAGCCGGAACTGAAGCCGATGCTCATGGCCTATCCCGATCCGCTTCGCCTTCCGGCCATCGGCGCCGCGCTCGGCCGGGCCTATCTCCCCTCGCTCAGCGTGCCGCAGACCATGCGATTTCTGCGCGGACGGGGATAGCTGATTGCTGGTTCGAGCGGTGCTATCCTCGAGATGTGCTGTTCGGTTTGCTTCTTCTTAGCTGCCGCGACGAGTCCTAACCCAGGCCTCCCTCGTCGCGGAGACTGGTGCTGCAACAGCGCCGTTGGCTGACCATCTCAGACCAAGCGAAAGAGCGAGACAATGAAGAACACACAGTCGGCTTCTGCAATGCCGATTCACAAGTACCGCCCGTACCACGAGACCGTCGCCGTGTCCCTGCCCGACCGAACCTGGCCATCCAAGCGCATCACTGTCGCCCCGCGCTGGTGTGCGGTCGACCTGCGCGACGGCAACCAGGCACTCATCGATCCGATGAGTCCGGAGCGCAAGCGCATTATGTTCGACCTGTTGGTACGCATGGGCTACAAGGAGATCGAGGTTGGTTTTCCGTCGGCGTCCCAGACCGACTTCGACTTCGTGCGCAGCCTGATCAACGACGACCTGATTCCGGAAGACGTCACCATTCAGGTGCTCACCCAGGCCCGCGACGCGTTGATCACTCGCACCTACGAGTCGCTCATCGGCGCAAAGCGCGCCATAGTGCATTTGTACAACTCCACGAGTGTGCTGCAGCGAGATGTGGTGTTCCGCACCGACAAGCAGGGCATCATCGACATCGCCCTCGAGGGCGCCCGGCTGTGCAAGGCGGCCGAATCGATCACCGTCGGCACCGAGATCTTCTATGAGTATTCGCCGGAGAGCTATACCGGCACCGAACTCGAATTCGCCCTTGAGGTCTGCAATAAGGTGATCGCGATCTTCGAGCCGACCCCGGAGCGCAAAGTCATCATCAACCTGCCGGCGACGGTGGAGATGGCGACCCCTAACGTCTATGCGGACTCGATCGAGTGGATGTCGCGTCGCCTTGACCAGCGGGAGAACATCATCCTCTCGCTGCATCCGCACAACGATCGTGGCACCGCGGTGGCCGCCGCCGAGCTCGGCTACCTCGCGGGGGCTGACCGTATCGAAGGGTGCCTTTTTGGCAACGGCGAGCGCACCGGGAACGTCGACATTGTGGCGCTCGGTATCAACCTGTTCACCCAGGGGATCGACCCGCAGATCGACTTCAGCGATCTCGACGAGGTCAAGCGCACCGTCGAGTATGTGAACCAGTTGCCCGTGCCGGAGCGGCACCCATGGGCCGGCGACCTGGTCTACACCGCCTTCAGCGGCTCTCACCAGGATGCGATCAAGAAGGGCTTCGAGGCCATGGCCGCGGATGCCGCCGAGAAGGGTGTCACCGTCGACGAGCTCGTCTGGGCGGTGCCGTACCTGCCGATCGACCCGAAGGACCTCGGGCGCAGCTACGAGGCCGTGATCCGGGTCAACTCGCAGTCGGGCAAGGGTGGGGTCGCCTACCTGCTCAAAAACGATCATGCTCTCGACCTGCCCCGTAAGCTCCAGATCGAGTTCTCCGGTGTCGTTCAGGCCAAGACGGATGCCGAGGGCGGCGAGGTGACCAGCGCCGAAATCTGGGAGATCTTCCAGGACGAATACCTGCCGGCGACGTCGGCCGAAAACAAGTGGGGCCAGTTCGAACTCGCCTCCACTCGCACGCAGAGTGACATGTCGGGCTCTGTTTCGCTTCACACCGAGTTGCGGGTCGGAGAGCAGTTCGTGTCGACCGATACGACCGGCAACGGTCCGATCGCGGCCTTCCTTAACGTACTCACCGAGCAGGGCGTCGAGGTCAAGCTTTACGACTACGTCGAGCATGCTCTCAGCGGTGGCGGGGACGCTCTTGCCGCGGCCTACGTCGACCTGAATGTGAACGGCGTGCGTCTCTGGGGCGTCGGCATCGACGCGGACATCTCCACTGCGTCCCTCAAGGCGGTCGTCTCGGCGGTCAACCGGGCCGTTCGCTCAGAGTTGGGCGATCGGGAGCTGGCCTCGGTCTAGGGCTCGCTGCTGCGGTCTCCGCTGCGCTGGGTGACACGTGCGCCGAAACATGCGGGCGCGGGTGTCACTCGTGCACGCGCAGAGTGGTGATGTGGTTCGAGTGGCGGGGTGGTTCGAGGAGAAGTGCGACTCGGGCGCTCGGCGAGCCAGCGACGCTGGCGCGATGTATACGCTAATGCCATGCAAGCCGGGCCATTCGACTGCGTCACGCCACCTCCCGCCCTCGCCGCACTGGAGATGCTTGTGCCGGTGTGGCGCAATGAGCTCGGCGGTTTGACTTTCCGGGGGCGAATCGGCGCGGAATCCATTTTCGTCAAGTGGGCTCCAGTGGGCGTCGGACTCGATCTCGCCGCAGAACGGGACCGGATGCTGTGGGCGATCGCCTACACCCCGGTGCCGGTAGTACTCGACTACCAAGAAACCCCCGACGGCGAGTTAGTGGTGACGCGAGCAATCGAGGCAGCGAACGCGGTCAGCGCCCGCTGGATTGCCGATCCCGCCGGTGCAGTGCGCGCGCTCGCGATCGGCCTGCGTCAGTGGCACGATGCCCTCCCGGTTTCGGACTGCCCGTTCGACTGGTCCCCTGGCACGCGGATCAGCGGCCGCCCCGGGGTCGCCGCCCTCGCGTCATCCCCGTCGGTGGACCGGCTGGTTGTCGCTCATGGAGACCCGTGTGCACCCAATACGCTGCTGTCCGACGACGGAATCACCATCGCCCATGTCGACCTGCAGCGCCTCGGAGTGGCGGACAGGTGGGCAGATATCGCAGTCGCTGCCCGTAACACGGCCCTCAACTACGGTGCGGGTTGGGAGCAGTTGTTCCTGGAGGCGTACGGGGTAGAGCCGGACCCCGGTCGACAGCTGTACTACCTCGAGCTCTGGGATCGAACCTGAGGGCAACGCGCGGCGAAGTACCCGTTGAACGTGCCCACCCGAGAGGCAAACCGGCCAGGAGGTCCTATCCGGCGGCGAAGGTAGCCGCCGTTGCCCGTCGGTATTCTGGGAGAACGACATCGTCAGCGTCTCCGCATTCCGCCACTGACACCACTCGATTCCCCCGCGCGCCGCATGGACCGGTGCCGTACCAATTAGAGAAAAGGACTCCCCAGTGAAGCGCGTTGGCATCATCTTCGGCGGGGCGAACAACGAGCACGAGGTGTCGTGCAACTCAGCGCGGAGCGTGGCATCCCACCTTGATTCGCTGCGATTCGTACCGGTGCTCATCGGCATCGACCGCGCGGGCGGCTGGCATCGCCTCGAGTCCGTGGATGCCCTCGCCGACGCCAGGGATGGCACCCGCTTTCCCGATCTCGACGGCGTCGACATTGCCTTCCCCGCGCTGCACGGACGGTTCGGTGAGGATGGCACGGTGCAAGGACTCCTCGAGCTCGCCCGAATCCCCTACGTGGGATGCGGAGTGCTCTCGAGTGCACTCGCGATGGACAAGCTCCTCGCCCAGCGACTGCTCGAACTGGCGGGCATCCAGACCATTCCAACCTCTGCGGTGACGACAACCACAGTGGCCGACGCGTTCTCGCTCGCGGATGCGCTTGGCTATCCCGTCTTCGTCAAGCCAAACCGCTCTGGGTCGAGCGTTGGAGCCAGCCGAGTCGAGTCCGCCGAGTCACTGGCCGCTGCCGTCGCTCTCGCGTTGGAACACGATTCGACCGCTCTGATCCAGACCACAATCGTTGGCGATGAAGTGGCTCTCGGGGTGCTCCAACAGCTCGACGGTAGCCTGTCCGTTGGCGCTCTGTTGCGCATCGTCACCGAGGACCCGACGGCCTTCTTCGACTACACCGCCAAGTACACGGTCGGGGGAGGAGCGACCCTCGAAGTGCCGGCCCAGATCCCGGATGCTGCAACCGAGCGGCTGAGGGAGCTCGCGACGCTGGCCTTCCGCACCCTTGACTGCGAGGGGCTCGCCCGCGTGGATTTCTTCCTCGGGGCTGACGGTACCATCACGATCAACGAGGTCAATACGCTGCCGGGACTGACCGCGTTCAGTCAGTATCCGCGCATGTGGCAGGCCGTCGGCGTGAGCTATAAGGAGCTGCTCAGCCGACTCATCGATCGCGCGGTCGTCGCCTTCAGCGGCGAGCGGAGCGTCGTCGCCATCTCGGCATCCGCTCCAGGCGTCGCTGCTCCGGCAGGCTCCATTTGAAGAGCACAGCGAGCACCCGCACCCCAAACGTGACCACGACGCAGACCACTGCGGCGACAAACATCGGCACGCCGAGGGCGACAAGTGCCACCAGCGTGCCGGCGCCCGCAACGGCGGCGATCGCATAGAGCGATCCGACGTGCATCAGGGCGATCGGCAGGTTGAGAAGCAGGTCGCGCAGGATCGAGCCTCCAACGGCGGAGAGCACACCGACGAAGATGGAGGGGATCTGCGGGAGGCCGAGGGTGAGCGCTTTCGTCGTGCCGATAGCGCAGAACAGTCCGATGGTGAGGGCATCGAGACCGGTGATGACCCGGCCGAGACGTTGGAACAGTCGCTCGAGGAACATCCCGAGAAGGGCGGCGGCGGCGGCGACGATCAGATACCAGTTCAGTTGCAGCGCCACCGGCACCTGATTGAGGAGCAGGTCGCGGAAGAGCCCGCCGCCGGTGCCGGCCGCGATGCCGATGAGCGCGACGCCGAGCAGGTCGAGTCGGCGGTCGCGGAACTGTGCGGCGAACATCGCGCCCTGTACTCCGCCGACCGCGATTGCGAGCAGATCGGCCCAGAGGGGAATGATCAAGGGGCTGGCGTTCACACTCATTGGTACCACGGCACGGCACGCGGGTCTCTCCAGCCGCGGCGACGATAATTGGTAGATGCCCCTCTACCGTGACGAAGCCGTCGTGCTGCGCACCCACAAACTGGGTGAGGCCGACCGTATCGTCACCATGCTCACGCGCCAGCATGGCAAGGTGCGCGCCGTGGCCAAGGGAGTGCGTCGCACGGCATCCAAGTTCGGGGCACGGCTCGAACCCTTCATGGTCGCCGATGTACAGCTCTATGAGGGGCGCAGTCTCGACATCATCACGCAGGCCGAATCCGTCGGGTCCTATGGTGCGGACATCACCACGGACTACGGAAGTTACACCGCCGCGAGCGCCATGGTCGAGACGGCCGACAAACTCACCGAGGGAGAACCGAGCCTTCAGCAGTACCTGTTGTTGGTCGGCGCGCTTCGTTCCCTCGCCCGCCGCGAGCACGGATCGAGCCTCACTCTCGACTCCTACCTGCTCCGCGCCCTGTCCATCGCCGGCTGGAGCCCGAGTTTCGATGACTGTGCCGTCACCGGCGTTCCTGGCCCGCACTCCGCCTTCGTCGTGCAGCTCGGTGGCGTGGTCGCGGATGCCGTTGCGCCGCCGGGCGCGCCCCGACTCGACGCGAAGACCATCCTGCTGCTCTCCTCGCTGCTCACCGGCGAGTGGGAAACGGCGGATGGGGCCGATGACCGCACCCGATCCCAGGCGAGTGGCGTCGTTGCCGCCTACACGCAGTTTCATCTCGACCGGGGGTTGCGCTCCCTCCAGCATGTGGATCGGCGGGTCACCTCGTGACAGTGCGCAAGACGCATCGCGACGCCGTCGACTTCACCCCTGTCGACTGGACCGGCCTCTACCCGCCGAAGCTCCCGAGAAACGCCGTTCCCGAGCATGTCGCCATTGTGATGGACGGCAACGGACGCTGGGCCAATGGCAAGGGCCTCACCAGGGTCGAAGGCCACAAGGCGGGGGAAGCCTCGCTCTTGGATGTCGTCGCCGGCGCGATTCAGATCGGGGTGAAGCACCTCAGCGTCTACGCCTTCTCCACGGAGAACTGGAAGCGCTCGCCCGACGAGGTTCGCTTCCTGATGGGCTTCAACCGCGATGTGCTTCACCGCCGGCGCGACCAGCTGAACGACTGGGGCGTGCGGGTGCGCTGGGCGGGGCGGAAGCCCAGGCTCTGGGCATCCGTTATCGATGAGTTGCAGTTTGCCGAACGCCTGACGGCCGGCAATTCGGTGCTGACCCTCACCATGTGCGTCAACTACGGCGGACGCACCGAGATCGCGGATGCCGTGCGCGGCATCGCCGACGATGTGGCCGCCGGTCGACTCAAGCCCTCCGGTATCTCGGAGAAGACCATCCAGAAGCGGCTCTACGTGCCCGACCTCCCGGATGTCGACCTGTTCGTGCGCAGCTCCGGTGAGCAGCGCACCAGCAATTTCATGCTCTGGCAGAGCGCCTATGCCGAGATGGTGTTCCTCGACACCCTCTGGCCGGACTTTTCCCGGGAGCAGCTGTGGGAGGCGATCGTGCTTTACGCCAAGCGCACCCGCCGTTTCGGTGGCGCGATCGACGCCCCCTCGGCCTGATCCGCGCCCTGACCGGCGCCCTGTGCTGACTCAGGACACCGACTCAGGACACCGACTCAAGACACGGACTCAGGACACCGCGAGGGGCCCGGCGAGCCACGCCTCAACCCCGCGCTGGCTTCGCAGCCCCACCACCTGGAGGTGTGGATGCTCTCGCGCGGCGATCGGCACGGTGCGGCGATACGTCCGCTGGTGGGCCAGTGCCCAGCGGATGATCCCCTCGCGGTTCACCAGGGCGTGCCATATCCCCGGCTCAGTGTTGCCGTTCCACAGCTCGAGCCGCGTGCGGCTGCGGCTGATCGTGCGCCGCACCACCCGGGTGACAGCGACGGGGGAGGGCAGGTCGAGCCAGACCAGCGTGTCTGCTCGGGCAGAGAGCAGCGGCCGGGCATCCCGGTACTGCCACTCGGTGATCCAGGCCGGCTCCCGGGTGAAGAGCTCGACGTCGACGAGGAATTCCGGCCGCGGTACCCACCCGGCTCCGTGGTACAGGCCGTCGATCTCCGTGTAGGGCAGGGACAGGGCATCCGAGATCCGGCGGGCGAGGGTGGATTTGCCGACCCCGCTCACGCCGGCGATCACCACCCGCGTCGGCCGGTCGAGCGGATCGCGGGAGCACAGCATCCGTTCATTCTGCCGGGCGGGCGCGCGCGGTGCACTCGGCTGATGGCGCGGGTTCGTGACTGGCGAGAAGAGCAGGCTCGCTAGCGAAAGGAGGGTGTTCTTTTCGCTAGTCACGGTGATTAGAGGGGCGGAACGCGTCGTGAGACCAGCCTTTCAGGCGCACGGAAGATTCCCCCGGTGCGGGGTGCGTGGTGCGGGTGCGGGGTGCGGGCAGAAGCCCACCCTGCGCGAAGCCCTCCCTGCGCGAACCCTCCCTGCGCGAGTCTGATGCCGCAGGGCCGTGACTGGCGAGGAATGCATGCTCGCGAGCGAAAAGAGGGTGTTTTCCTTGCAGTCACCGTCACGAGAGGTGCGGACCGGGGGAGCGGCGAGTCTATACTCTGGCCTCATGAGCACACTCGACCCGACCCCCATCCGCACCGGCATCATCGGCTATGGGCTCTCCGGCCGCATCTTCCATGCGCCGTTCATCACCGCGAACCCCCGGTTCTCGCTCGAGGTCGTCGCCACCAGCCACGCCGGGCGCCAGACGGTGGCGCGGTCGCAGCATCCGACCATCGATACCGTCAACACCCCCGGCGAACTCATCGATCGCGGGCTCGACCTTGTGGTGCTCGCCTCCCCGGCACACGCCCACCTCGAGCAGGGTCTCGCCGCGCTTGCTGCCGGATCCGCCCTCGTGATCGACAAGCCGTTTGCGGCATCTGTTGCCGAAGCCGAGCAGCTCATCGCGGCGGCCGAGGCCGCCGGTCGACCGCTGATGGTCTTTCAGAACCGCCGCTGGGATGGCGACTTCCTCACCCTGCAGAAGCTCCTCGCCGAGGGTGCCCTCGGCACCATTCACCGCTTCGAGTCCACCTTCGAGCGCTGGTCTCCCGGCCTGCGCGACCGCTGGCAGGACACCACGACGAGCGCGCAGGGGGCTGGCATCACCTTCGACCTTGGCAGTCACCTCATCGACCAGGCGCTTCATCTCTTCGGCCCGGCGACCATCGCGGATGCCGAACTCGCGATCCTGAGAAAGGGCGGCGTCAGCGACGACGAAGCCTTCATCTCTCTGCTCCATGCCTCCGGGACGAGATCGCACCTCACCATCAGCCGCTTCGCCGGGCAGAACGGGCCGCGCTTTCGGGTGCTCGGCGACCGATCCGCCTTCACGATCTACGGGCTCGACACCCAGGAGCCCGCGCTCATGGCCGGGGGATCACCCGCCGACGACGGATTCGGCGTGGCCCCGGAGGGGGCCTGGGGCACCGTCGGCATCACCGGATCCGACGAAGCTCCGATCACGAAGGTGCCGACCGAGACCGGCCGCTACGCCGCGTTTTACGCCGGGGCCGCCGCTGCGATCCGGGATGGTGCACCACTTCCGGTCGACCCGCGCGATGCCCTCGACACGCTTCGAATCATCGAAGGCGTGCACGGCTTCACCCGATAGTGCCAGCCGTCAGACCGTAACCAGCCCCCAGTCATTTCCGTCCAGTCCGTGCAACACGCGGCTGGTCGCCGCGAGACTCGGCACCCGCCGAGCGCCCTCGTTAGCGATGAGATGGATGCTGCGGGCACTGGCTGGCGTGTGGGAGCGGATCACCGCCCCCGCCGGCACCGCCGCGGCCACCAGCGCGAGACGCGGGAGCATCGCCACGCCGAGCCCGCTCGCCACCATGTTGATCACTGCGCTGGCATTGTCGGTCTCGAAGGCGATCGCCGGTGCGAAGCCGGCGAGTTCGCACACGGCGAGGAGGTGGCCGCGACAGCGTGGGCATCCGGCGATCCAGCGTTCGTCAGAGAGCCCGGCGAGGTCAACAACGTGCTGCTCGGCCAGCGGATGCCCCGCCGGGAGCACCACCACCGTGTCTTCGGTGAACAGCGTCTCGGACCCGAGCCCGTTGGCACTGTCGACGTGCGGATCAGAGCGATCGCCGGGGTAACTGAAGGTGATCGCAAGGTCGATGCTGCCCTCCCGGAGCATCGCCACGGCCTCCGGAGGCTGCGCCTCCACATAGTTGACCCGCACCCCGGGGTGCTCGACGGCCATGGCTGCGAGCAGGCGGGGCACGATCGTCGATGACGCGGTCGGAAAGGCGGCAAGGCGCACCGTACCGGTGCGTAGTCCGGCCAGGTCGGCGAGGTCTCCGGATGCCGCCTGGAGGGCCGAGGCGATCGTGAGGGCGTGGCGCGCGAGCACCGTGCCGGCCTCGGTGAGACGCACCGTACGGCCTACCCGGGTCACGAGGGGAAGGTTGAGACGCGCTTCGGCCCGCTGCACGTGCTGGCTCACCGCGGGCTGGCTGTAGCCGAGGAGCCGCGCCGCTCCCGTGATGGTGCCGGTATCGGCGATGGCGCGCACGATCCGGATCGTCTGCAGGTCGAGTTGCGGTTCGAAGAAGCCCGTCATAACCCAATGTTATTGGTTCTATCGAAAGTATGCTCTTGTCGCATGAGTGGTCCCGCGTCATGCTGGAGCAATGACGACTGCGACCCGGGCACTGCGCCCCACTCTCTCACCCGAACTCCAACGGGCCCGGGCAAACTTCGAGCCGTCGAGCGGGTTCCTCGCCGTCGCGTCGATCGGCATACCGACCCGCGAGACCGTCGCCGCCCAGAAAGCCGATCTCGACCTCTGGGGCGCCGCCCGTCGCGATCCGATGGACTATGACGACATCGTCGAGCGCACGCGACGCTCCTATGCGCGGCTGGTTGGAGTCACCCCCGATCGGGTCGCCACCGGCTCGCAGACCTCGGTGATCACCAGCCTCGTGGCTGCGGGCGTGCCCGATGGTGCCGAGGTGCTCAGCGTGGACGGCGACTTCTCGTCGATCGTGTTCCCGCTGCTGCAGCGTCCGGGCATCCGTGTGCGCACCGTTGCCATCGCGGACCTCGCCGCGTCCATCTCCGACGACACCTGGCTCGTCGTGTTCTCGCACATCCAGTCATCCACCGGGGTCGTGGCGGATGTGCCGGCCATCGTCGCCGCGGCGAAGATCCATGACGCGTACACGTTTTGCGACACGACCCAGTCCGCCGGGGTGCACCCGGTGGACGCCACACTCTTCGACGCGACCGTCTGCCACAGCTACAAGTGGCTGTGCGCTCCCCGCGGGGTCGCATTCCTCACGCTGAGCGAGCGGTTCCAGGCGAAACTGCGTCCCATCCAGGCCGGCTGGTACGCGGGGGACCAGGTCTGGCAGTCCTGCTACGGACCGCACATGACGCTCGCCACCGACGCCCGCGCCTTCGACGTCTCGCCGGCCTGGCCGGCCTGGGTCGGTGCGGAGCCGGCCATCCGCATGTTCTCCGAGCTCGACATCGAGGAGGTCTGGGCCTACACGAGCGGTCTCGGCGATGCGCTCTGCGACGGTCTCGGTATCCCAGAGCAGCACCAGGCGATCGTGACCTGGGCGGATCCGGATGCTTCCGACCTGCACAAGCTGATCGCGGCCGGTATCAAGGCCTCCGGTCGCGCCGGTCGCCTGCGGGCCGCGTTCCACCTGTGGAATGACGAGTCGGATGTCGCGGCCGTCGTGGCCGCGCTGCGCGACTGATCCCACCCTCGCCCGGTTCGAGTGGGGGACAGGCGCGAGCGGGGAACAGGCGCGACTAATGAGGCGGCACACTCGCTCACCCTCGCGGGTCGATCCATCCGGATGGCAGACCCGATCCGTGCGTCGACAGCCCAGTGCGTCAACAGCCCAGTGCGTCGAATTCTCAGGATTGACTCGGCTTCACGGCGTTCTGTGAGCCAAATCCGAGTGTTAGAGTCAAAATGACTTTTACTAATCGGATCGCGGGGTGACCATGGACGGCAGTACCGCCCAGCACGACGCGGCACTGGTCTCCCTCGCGGTCTCCACGGTGATCTTCGCCCTCAAGGCCGACAGCGCCGGCGAGGCGGCGTCGCTTCGACTTCCTCTCGTGCGCCGCATCCGGGAGCCGTTCGCCGGTCGATGGGCGTTGCCAGGTGGTCCGATCGATCCGACCGAGGGCCTGGAACGCGCCGCGGGGCGCCACTTGCTCGACACAACGGCGCTCAGCCCCACCTACCTCGAGCAGCTCTACGCCTTCGGCGAGATCGACCGGTCCCCGGGCGAGCGCGTTGTCTCCATCGTCTACTGGGCGCTCGTGCGGTCGGAGGAAGCGCAGCTCGCGGCCGTTGGCGAGAACGTGCGCTGGTTCTCGGCCGACGACCTGCCGCCGCTCGCTTTCGACCACAACGCCATCGTCGACTACGCCCTCTGGCGCCTGCGCACGAAGGTGGAGTACAGCCGGATCGCCCATGCCTTCCTCGGCGAGACCTTCACCCTTGCCGAGTTGCGCGACGTGCACGAAGCCGTGCTCCGGCGCTCCATCGACCCGGCGAACTTCCGGCGCCAGATGGAGTCTTCGCCGGCAATCATCGCCACCGGCGAACACCTCTCTGGTGGGCGTCATCGACCGCCGAAGATCTACCGCTACAACGGCGCGGTCGAACTCACCGACCGCGGGCCGTTGACCCGCTTCTAGCCTCCCGTTCTTAGCCACCCGTTCTTAGCCGCCCAACTTCGTCATGAAAGTCAAGGAGCCACTGTGTCCTCTGTCGACACCACCATCAAGCTCATCCGAACCGGAGCGATCGACGGGGCACTCTGCAGCCCCGACCTGGCCGAAGGTCCCTGGGTGTTCGACCGGCAGCCCGAGCCGAGCTACGGGCCCGGTTCGTCGATGGGCGACATCATCCCGGTAGGCAGCCCGCGCCAGGGCCAGTTGCCAGAGGAGTACCAAACCGCGTCAAACGAGCAGCTTGCCGACCGCATCCGCGCCGCGAAGCAGACGCTCGGCGACCGGGTCGTCGTGCTCGGGCACTTCTACCAGCGGGATGAGGTGGTGCAGTTCGCCGACTTCGTTGGCGACTCCTTCCAGCTCGCCAACGCCGCCCGTTCCACTCCGGAGGCGGAGGCAATCGTGTTCTGCGGCGTGCACTTTATGGCCGAGACCGCGGACATCCTCGCTGGCCCGCACCAGTCGGTGATCCTGCCGAACCTCGCCGCCGGATGTTCGATGGCAGACATGGCCGATATCGACTCGGTCGAAGAATGCTGGGAGCAGCTCACCGAGCTCTACGGCACGCAAGCGGATGCCGCTGGCCGCGTGCCGGTCATCCCGGTCACCTACATGAACTCCTCCGCCGCTCTCAAGGGATTCTGCGGAGAGCACGGCGGCATCGTCTGCACCTCGTCCAATGCCGCGACCGTGCTCGAGTGGGCATTCGAGCGCGGCCAGCGGGTGCTCTTCTTCCCCGACCAGCATCTGGGTCGCAACACCGCGAAGGCGATGGGCGTGCCGCTCGAACGCATGCCGATGTGGAACCCGCGCAAAGCGCTGGGGGGCAACAGCAACGCCGCGCTGGTGGCTGCCCGCGTCATCCTCTGGCACGGCTTCTGTTCGGTGCACAAGCGCTTCAGCGTCGGCCAGATCGAGAAGGCGCGCGCCGAGTTTCCCGGGGTGACCGTGCTCGTGCACCCCGAGTGCCCGATGGAGGTCGTCGACGCCGCGGATGCCGCCGGCTCGACCGACTTCATCGGCAAAGCCATCGCTGCCGCGTTCGAACCGACGACCTTTGCGATCGGCACCGAGATCAATATGGTCAACCGGTTGGCGGCGCAGTATCCGCAGCACACGATCTTCAGCCTCGACCCGGTCGTCTGCCCGTGTTCGACGATGTACCGGATCCACCCCGGTTACCTTGCCTGGGTGCTCGAGGCTCTCGTGCGCGGGGAGGTGCTCAACCAGATCACGGTGCAAGAGCGGGTGTCCGTCCCCGCCCGGATCGCCCTTGAGCGGATGCTCGCGGCCAAGCCAGGCGCGCCGGTGCCTCCCGCCGAAGTGATCGGGGACTGACATGGGCCAGCCACATGTGATCGTCGTCGGCACCGGAATCGCCGGACTCATCGTCGCACTGCGGGCCGCCCGCACCCACACGGTGACCCTCGTGACCAAAGCGGAACTCGAGGAGAGCAATACCCGTTACGCACAAGGGGGTATCGCGGCGGTGATGTTCGCGGACGACAGCGTCGGCGCGCACATTGACGACACCCTGGCGGCCGGGGCAGGGCTCAACTCGCGCGCGGCGGTGGAGGTCCTCTGCGGAGAGGGGCCCGATCGCATCCGCGACCTGGTGGCTCTCGGGGTGGAGTTCGATCATGAAAATGGCCTGCTCGCCCGCGGACGGGAGGCCGCCCATTCGAACGCGCGCATCCTGCACGCGGGCGGAGACGCCACCGGCGCCGGCATCGAGAGCGCCCTCGTGCGGGCCGTGCGGGCGTCCAGCGTGAGCGTTCTCGAATTCACCTTCGTTCGCGATCTTCTCGTCGTCGATGGGCAGGTGCGAGGCGTCGAGACCGTCGATCTCGCGGGCACGGTGCGCCAGCTCGAAGCGGATGTCGTGATCCTGGCGAGCGGCGGAGCCGGCCAGCTCTACGCCCACACCACCAACCCAGCGGTTGCCACCGGCGATGGCGCTGCCGCAGCCTTCCGGGCCGGTGCCCGCCTCGCCGATATCGAGTTCTATCAGTTCCATCCCACCTCGCTCGCGGTGCCTGGCAACTTCCTGGTGTCCGAAGCGGTGCGCGGCGAGGGTGCCCTGCTGCTCGACGCGACCGGACGCCGGTTCATGGCGGACTGGCATCCGGATGCCGAACTCGCGCCGCGGGACGTGGTCGCCCGCGGCATCGCCCGCCAGATGGCCGTCCAGGGCGGTGCGCCGGTGCTGCTCGATGCCACCGGGCTCGGTGCCGCGTTCCTCGCCGAACGCTTCCCTGGCATCGACCGCGTATGCCGTGCCCACGGGTTCGACTGGTCACAGGAGCCGATTCCGGTCACTCCCGCCGCCCATTACTGGATGGGCGGTATCGAGACCGACCTCTGGGGGCGCAGTTCCCTGCCTGGCCTGTATGCCGTAGGCGAGGTCGCCAGCACCGGAGTTCACGGCGCTAACCGCCTTGCCTCCAATTCGCTGCTGGAGTCCCTCGTGTTCGCCTGGCGATCGGTTGACTCCCTTGGTCAGCCGTGGCCAGAGGGTCAGTCGTGGCCAGAGGGTCAGTCGTGGCCCGAGGGGCAGCGGTGGCCCGAGGATCACCCGGCGCCTGACACTGTGCTGCGCGATCCGATCGGGAGCGGCGGCGAGCCGTTCGCGCGAGCCGAACTGCAGAATCTGCTCTGGGACGATGCCGGGCTGTTCCGCTCGAAGGCAGAGCTGGAATCCGCCCGTTCGCGACTGGCCCGCTGGAGCGCGCCAGCCGGGCTCTCGTTCGCAACGCTCGAAGACCGCAACCTTCTCCAACTCGCCGGTCTCCTGGTGGGGGCAGCACTGGACCGCCGGGAGTCGCGGGGCGCCCACTATCGCGACGACTATCCCGAGGCCGATCCGCGCTTCGCCCGTCACTCGACCGTACGCCTCACCCCGATCGCACCCGCACCCGGTGCAGCGAAGGACACCAGTCATGCTCTCGTCTAACCAGATCGAACCGGTCGTGCGGATGGCGCTCGCCGAGGATGCCCCGTGGGGGGATATCACCTCGGAGTCACTCATCCCGGAGGGTGCACTGGCCACGGCCAGCCTCATCGCGCGCGAACCGGGAGTGTTCAGCGGGGGAGAGGTCTTCTCGGCTGCCATGCGACTCACGGATCACCGCATCCGGGTGGCTGAACTGGTCGAGGACGGCGCGCACTTCGAGACCGGTGCGGTGCTTGCCACGGTGACCGGCCCGGCGCGCGCGGTGCTGCAGGCCGAACGGGTCGGCCTCAATTTCGTGCAGCGGATGTCCGGCATCGCCACGCTCACTGCCCGCTACGTCACCGAGACGGCAGGCACGGCCGCACGCATCGTCGACACTCGCAAGACAACACCGGGTCTCCGCGCCTTCGAACGCCACGCCGTGCGCTCTGGCGGGGGATTCAACCACCGGTTCTCGCTGTCGGACGCCGTGATGGCGAAAGACAATCACCTCGCGGTGCTCACTGCCGGGGGGCGGGATCTCACGGAGGCACTGCGCGAGGTGCGCGCCAGACTCGGACATACCGTTCACCTCGAGGTGGAAGTGGATCGTCTCGACCAGATCGAATCGGTGCTCGCCGCGGGTGTCGACACGATCATGCTCGACAATTTCAATCTCGAGCAGCTTCGTGAGGGGGTCGCCCTGATCGCCGGTCGGGCGCTCATCGAGGCCAGCGGCTCGGTGAACCTTGACACCGTCGGGGCGATCGCCCGCACCGCGGTCGACATCATCTCGGTCGGAGCCCTCACCCACAGCGTGCGCTCCCTCGATCTCGGTCTCGATATCGCGGTTGGTGCGGGGGTCGGGCAGCCGTGATTTACCTCGACTACGCCGCGACGACGGCGGTTCGTCGCGAGGTGCTCGAGGCGATGTGGCCCCACCTCACCGCGGAGTTCGGTAATCCCTCGAGTCACAACGAGCCGGGGGTATCCGCTGCTGCTGCGCTCGCGGATGCTCGGGCGAGGGTCGCTGCGGTCTTCGGTTGCCGGGCCTCCGAGGTCGTGTTCACCTCTGGCGGCACGGAGGGGGCGAATCTCGCGGTCACCGGAATGGCGCTCGCCACTCCGCGTGGTCGCCACATCGTCACGACCGCCATCGAGCATCCCGCCGTGCTCG
>JANYEI010000077.1 GCA_025363205.1 Frigoribacterium sp. | reverse complement strand
TAAGACGACTCGAAGTCCGTAATGCGACATCGAGCGGTCACGGAACGCTGCCATTTGCGGCGAGTCGGGCGGTCAGGTCGGCGTCGAAGTGGGTGATCGTGGCCCAGCGATTCTCGTGCAGAGTGCGGCCGCAGAGGGTGTCAATGCCTCCTTAGATCAGATGCTGGTGACCGTCGCCCTTGCGGATCGAGGTGATCTCGGCGACCGGCTGGGTGGCGGTCATTGGGCGCTTGTCTCTGCAGATCGGCTGCGGAGCCCGGCGAGGGCCTTAACTGCCGCCACCAGGTCATCCGGCGAGCGCACGCCGGCCAGGTCGCGTGGACCAGCTTCCCGAACGCGCGTCGACAGCGTGGCCACGGCCTTGCGAGGCGCTTCTCAATTCAACGGCTTCACCCACCACAACGCGCAGGGCATCGCGGCGCAGCCTGACATCTGTGACTCGGGCCCGGCGGAGCGGCCAGTTCAGGCGCGTTTGGTGGCCGGGCGTTGGACACCGTCGCGCGCGACGGGCAGTTCTGTGCTGGCCGCCGGGCGTGGCCGACCGGACATGATCATTGGCATCTCCTTCACGTAGGTGCCCAGTTCCATGCACTGCAGCGCGAGCAATGCCACGTCGCCGCTAGTGACGTGCTTCAGGGGGCTGATGCGGAGGGTTCCGGCTTCCATGGCGCCGGTGGCCGGCGCGACCTTCAGTGGCGGCATCCGGATGACGGTCCAGTCGCAGTCATCGGCCTGCAGTAAGGAGACGAGGCGATGTCCGTCCAGTACGACCGGTCGCATCACTACGCCGAGGATCGCCTTGAGGAGCAGCAGGCCCGGGTTCTTCGGGTCGCCGGGGAACGGCAGGTGTGCCCCTTGCACCACGATGAGGCGCTCGACACCGGCCCGCCTCATCCCGGCACGAATGGCGGTGACACTGTCCTCGAGCAGAGTCGGGCGCATCTTGCTTGTGATTCCAATCGCGGTGACCGCCACCTTGGCCCCCTCCAATGTGCGATCGAGCGCCGCTATGTCCTCGAACCCGCCCCGCACCACCTCGAGACCAGGGCGGATGACGGTGGTCTTCAACGGGTTCCGGACGAGCGCCCGCACCTGATGCCCCCGCGTCAGGGCCTCTTCCAGGATGGCGCTGCCGGCCTTCCCGGCCCCGCCGAACATTGCGATGTGCATGTCAACTCCTCATCGGCCGCCACCGGCACCCTGTGACTGCGACGCTAGGAGCGGGTCTCGTCGGACGCCATACCAGGGATCTGGTATTCCGCCACGAGACCTGCACTCCTATGCTTACGCCATGACTAGCGGTGGCGCGAAGGCACGTGCGGCGCAGAAGATCGCCGACATCTCCCGACACGGTCTCGACGTCGCCGCATTCTGGCGGGAGTGCGACCAGGTCATCGCGCCGATCGTGCCGGTACTGCTCCGGCCGTGCTGGTTCACGATGGATCCGGCCTCACTCATCGTGACAAGCCACTACGACGCGGCGATGCAACTCCCGCCCGACTACCTCACCTACGAGTACTCCGAGGACGACGCGATGAACCTGTCGCGACTCGTCCGTTCCGCGTCCGGCACCTCCACGATCCATGAGGCGACCCACGGGGACCCCAGCCGGAGCGAGGGCTGGCAGCGATTCGTCCAGCCGTTCGGCGGGGATCAGCAGCTCGCCGTTGCGCTCCGCACCAGGAGAGGAGTCGCCGCGGGAATCGTCACGCTCTACCGGGCGCCGGACTCGCCAATGTTTACCGCGGACGACGCGGCGTTCATGAAGTCGATCTCCGCAGACCTCGCGGTCGGCGCGCAGCGCGGGTTGCTGGTGGGAGAGGCTGCAGAGCACGGGCCGAACACGCCGGTGTTGATCGTACTCGACGACCGCTGGCAAGTGCAGTCGATGACCCCCGGCGCGGAATCGATGCTCCGTGTGCTGCCTGGCGGTAGCTCATGGCGCGAGCGAGGCGCGTTACCGGCGGTGGTGCTGTCGGTGGCTGGGAGAACCGTGGCCGCTCCAGACGCCGGCGACGAACTCGCCTCCGCTCGCGTCCACACCGAGGACGGCCGATGGGTGACGGTCCACGGAACGCCCCTGATAAGCGGGCTGCAACAGCGGACAGCGATCATCATCGAGCCCGCCGGGCACGACCGGATCTCGCCGCTGCTGATGGAGATCTACGCGCTGACCGAGCGGGAGAAGGACGTAACACGTCTCGTGCTTCGCGGGGAATCCACTCCACGGATCGCCGCGGAACTCTTCCTGTCACCGCAGACGGTGCAGCAGCACCTCAA
>JANYEI010000067.1 GCA_025363205.1 Frigoribacterium sp. | reverse complement strand
GATTTTGTCAGGCTGGGTCGGGCTTGATCCGGCTGCGGAGTTAGAGCGGCGCCTGGGGCACAGCGTGCTGGTCGAAAATGATGCAGTCCTCGGCGCGATCGGAGAACATCGTCGTGGTGTGGCAGTCGGGCATGATGACGTTCTTTATGTGAAAATTTCCGACGGTATCGGAGCGGCCCTCATTCTGGGAGGCCGCATCTACAAAGGCTCAGCAGGATTAGCTGGTGAGATAGGACACAATCGTCTCGAAAACAATGCGGCGCTGTGTCGCTGTGGTAGCCGAGGGTGTCTTGAGGCAGTGGTTTCAGTCGACAGTGTCGTCGCGCAGCTAGCCCACAGTCATGAAGGCGTCACCATCGACCGAATCGACAGCCTCCCCTTCGCAGACGAAATCACGGATCGCATCTTCAGCGACGCCGGTCGCACTGTTGGTCAAGCCTTGTCCTCGCTGTGCAACCTGCTTAACCCCAGCCTGTTAGTGGTCGGTGGCGCACTCGGGACGGCCAATCCTGCGCTCCTTACCGGCATCAGACTGGGTATCGACCAGTACGCGCAACCTGCAGCAGCTCAAGGAATGATCATTGCAGCAGCCGAACACGGAAGCCGAGCCGAACTGGTTGGAGCACTTTCTCTCGCTGCCCGCGCAACTTTTTGACCGCCGGAAGAGTCGACGCTGCAGGTCGGCACCGCTTTACTCGCACCGACGGCAGACCAACGTCGGCAGGACGGTCGTCAAGAGCTGTCCCTGACCATCCCGCTTGACTCGTTGACTTCGATCGCGGCGACCTCATCAGGGGAACCTTCAACCAATCCGCCATCGGGACGCTAGTGGAACGCAGCAGCCACTACATCATGCTCGCGCGCCTCCAGAACGACCACACTGCCAAACGGTTCGCGATGGTTTCATCAAAACGATCAGTACGCTTCCGGCACAGCTTCGCGGTTCGCCCACCTGGGGTCACGGAACCGAGATGGCCGAACACGACGCGCTCCGGATTCGCCACCACCATGGACGTGTTCTTCTGCGAGCAAGCAAGCCCATGGCAGCGCGGCAGCAACGAGAACAGCGACGGTCTCCTGGAGTGGTCCCCGAATGTTGGACACGATGATCGAACTCTAGGCGATTGCGGTTGTGTGGGCGCGGTACTCGTCTGGGCTGAGGTAGCTGAGAATGCCCTCTGATGCACGACAAGCGCCCGTGAGCACTGAGATCCCGATGGCTTTCCCGCCCTTGAGCGCTGGTGTGGAGAAAATTATGCCCGATGCAGACGCAATGCACAGAAACATTTCCTAGCCTTCGCTGGATGAGTTCTTCCTTCACGGCCGAGCGCACGTCAGGTACCGCCCATTCACACGCCGGGGGAGCCGCGACCCGTCTCACTGCTCTCGATGGACTCAGAGGAGTGGCTGCGGTGGTCGTGGTCCTTTACCATCTCTATCTCGTGGCGGAACCGGTGTTGCGCCGGCAGGGAGGATCCGGAGTCGGTAGCCCGTTGTGGTGGGTATCGCAGACACCGCTCAAACTGGTGACTGCCGGATCAGAAGCAGTGCTCGTGTTCTTCGTTCTGAGCGGACTCGTCGTCGCACTACCGGCATTGAAACCCGGTGGCTTCTCGTGGTCAGGTTTCCTCAGTGGCCGGTTGGCGAGACTCTATCTGCCCGTGTGGGCGTCGATCGCGATCGGAACGCTGCTCATCTGGATGATCCCCCGCCATGATTCAGCGGTCAGCCAAGGGACATGGATGGATAATTCCCAGGCGACTTCGACCAGCTGGAGCACCTTTCTCACGGAGGCCAGCCTCACCCGCGCGTCCTACGACCTGAACAATGTGTTGTGGTCACTTCGGTGGGAATTGCTGTTTTCCGTTCTGCTTCCTCTTTTTGTTGCAGCGGCTATTTTCACCGCACGGTACTGGGTAGTCGCGCTCGCGGCGGCCATTGCCCTGAGCACGATCGGCGTGCTGAGCGGTATCGACGGGCTCCGGTACCTCCCGGTATTTTTCATCGGTACCCTGATGGCGGTGCGGCTGGACGCGATCCGGGAATGGACAAGGCGCCGTGTGCTCAGAGCGCGTTCCACCCTGTGGGGAATGGCGCTGACGGGCGTCGCGCTCCTGCTGCTCATCTGCCAATGGCTCATGCGCCCGCTGGTACCGGCTGGGTCCGTTGCGAATACGCTTCTGGCCCAGCTGTCGGTGCTCGGTGCCGCCGGTCTGGTGCTCGCCGCAATCGGGGTAGCTCCCGTGCGCACCGCGCTGGAGGTCAGGCCGCTGCAGTGGCTCGGCAGAGTCTCGTTCAGCCTGTATCTCATTCATATGCCTCTCCTTGCTACCCTCACCTTCATGTTCGGGGACGATCGTTGGTGGCTCGTCGCGCTGATCACGGTGCCGCTGGTCGTGCTTGCCGCCTGGGGATTCAATCGGGTGATCGAGGGTCCGTCCCAACGATTGGCGCGACGTATCAGCAGCTCGGTGTCGAGACGCCTTGATGCCCAACGGGCAGGAGGGGCACTGGGCCGGTCTGTCTCCGGATCAGCCGCAAAGAGCGGCCGGTAGCACGGCGCGGGCGGGGCATTCGGGCTTTTCTGAGTTCATTTCGAACCGACTGTTGACGCGATCCGCTCGGTCTGTCATTCTGCAACCGATCCGTCCGGTATCGATTAGGGGACCGTCGATGAAGGCGATCCTGTTTGAGGCACCCGGATCGGTGCCCATCTGCACCGATGTCGAGCTCGCGAAGCCGCGATCCGGCGAGATTGAAGTGACCATCACGGCCGCGGGAGTGTGCCACTCGGATTTGCACGTTGTTTCGGGTGACTGGGACATCCCGACTCCGGTGGTGCTCGGTCACGAATTGTCGGGAGTTGTCAGCGCTCTCGGCCCCGGGGTTACCGACCTCAGTATCGGCGACCATGTCGTGCTCTCCTGGGTGCCGAGTTGTGGCACCTGCCGCTATTGCCTCGCCGGTCGACCCGCACAGTGCGCGTTGGTCGCCCAGGTTGTAGCACCACTAGGTGTGCTTCACGACGGTACAAGCAGGCTCTCGAAGGATGGCCACACGCTTCATCATTACCTCGGTGTCTCCTCCTTTGCCGAGCGCGTGATGGTGCCCGTGTCCGGGGCGATTCGGGTGCGGACGGATGCGCCGCTCGACGTTCTTGCCCTGGTCGGCTGCGCCGTCGCTACCGGGGTTGGCGCCGTGATGAAGACCGCGAACGTGCAGCCGGAGCCACCGACGCAATCGACAGCAGCGCGACGGATGCCGTGGCCGCGTTGAGGGAGATGGTGCCGGAGGGCCTCGACTATGTCTTCGACGCCATCGGCAAGATCTCCACGACCGAACAGGCGATCGCCGCACTCGGCCTCGCAGGGGCCGCCGTGATCGTGGGACTACCGCCTACCGGACAGCACGCGCGATTCGACCCATTAGCTCTTGCCGAGGCAGACCAGCGCATCCTCGGGTCCAATTATGGATCTGTCGTTCCGCAGCGAGACATCCCCTGGCTCGTCGACCTCTACATGAGCGGCGAGCTCGATCTCGACTCCCTGGTTTCTGCCCGCTGGCCGTTGTCTGAGGCAGCGGAGGCCCTCGCGGACCTTGCCTCGGGACGCGCTCTTCGCCAACCGCTCGTCCCCTCGATCTGCGGTGCGGAGCGTGCCGGCACCTGTGCCGACGAGTCGAGTTAGGGTCCGACTCGATACCCTGGGGGGTATACTCTTCTCAACGCTAAACGAGCCGAGGAGAATCCAATGTGTAGAGCCGTCACCTGCAAGACCTGCGGAAAGACCACCTGGGCTGGATGTGGGGAGCACATCGACCAGGTCATGAAGAAGGTTCCGGCGGTCGACCGCTGCCCGGGCCACGCGAGGCAACCGGCACCGGCATCCTTCCTCTCTCGACTGTTCAAGCGATAGAGCGCGCAATGGTTTCTGTGACACCGATGCGCACTGTCATTGTCGGCGGGGTGGCCGGGGGGATGTCGGCGGCCACGCGTCTGCGTCGCCTCGACGAGCACGCCGAGATCGTGGTCTTCGAGCGCGGCGACTACGTCTCATTCGCGAACTGCGGACTGCCGTATTTCGTCGGGGGAGTAATCGCGGATCGTTCCGCGCTGCTGCTGCAGACGCCAAAGTCGCTCGCCGAACGGTTTCGCATCGAAGTGCATACGGGGCAGGAGGTGGTGGCCATCGACCGGGCTTCCCACATCGTGACAGTGCGGGAAGTGCGCACCGGCATTCAGCGCGCGGAACGGTATGACACCCTGGTGCTCGCCGGAGGTGCGATGACCGCCCTCGGGCGGGTGGACGAGAGCATCCCGACATTCACTCTGCGAACGATCGACGACGTTGATCAGATCACCGCGACCCTCGATGCCCGGACGGATTCCGTGACCGGCACGGCAGTCGTGATCGGTGCAGGATTCATCGGGCTCGAGGCCGTGGAGAACCTCGTGCGCCGGGGCCTGTCGGTGGTGCTGGTGCAGCGAAACAGCCAGGTCATGTCTCCGCTTGATCCGGAGATGGCCGCTTTGGTATTACAGAGTCTGAAGGCCGCTGGGGTGGATGTGCACCTCTCGACGACGGTACTCTCCGAGCGCGATGGCTTCCTCGAACTCAGCGACGCAACCACACTGATCGCCGATCTCGTGATTTCGGCCAGCGGGGTGTATCCCGATACCTCGTTGGCGCGGGAGGCCGGTCTCCGCATTGGAGTCAGCGGCGGTATCTGGGTCGACACGCACCAGCGGACGAGCGACGCGCACATCTTTGCGGTCGGGGATGGAACCGAGAAGACTGACGCCGTAGATGGCCGCGGAACGCTCGTGACGATGGCGGGGCTCGCCAATCGACACGGGCGCGCCGCCGCGGACGCCATCGCGGGCGTGCCGACGCAGGCAGCACCCTCCCTTGGAACCTCGATCGTCGGCCTGTTCGACCTCACCATCGGGATGCTCGGATGGAGCGAGCGTCGACTCGTCGCCGCGGGGCGACCGGCTCGGGTCATCCACACCCACCCGGATTCGCATGCCAGCTACTTTCCGGGTGCGGAGCAGATGCATATGAAGCTGCTCGTGGACCCTGTCACCGATGCCATTCTCGGCGCTCAGATCATCGGGGGTGCCGGTGTTGACAAGCGCATCGATGTGCTTGCTACCGCGATGGCCGGTGGTATCACGGCATCCGGCCTGAGCCGCCTTGAGCTCGCGTATGCGCCACAGTACGGTTCGGCGAAAGACCCGATCAATCAGCTCGGGTATGTGGCCGATAACCTCGCTCACGGGAATGTGACGAGTGTGCAGTGGCACGAGCTCGACGCCGCGGTGGAGCGGGGAGAGACCCTGGTCGATGTGCGATCCGCCGCGGAATTCGCGGTGGGAAGCATCCCGGGCGCCCTCAATATTCCGCTGGACGAACTGCGGATGCGGCTGGACGAGCTGCCCGACGGCCCCCTGGTCGTGCACTGCAAGGTCGGTCAGCGCGGTCACACCGCCGCGCGGCTGCTCAGCCAGCACGGGTTCGTCGTGCGGAATCTTGACGGCGGCTACCTCACCTGGGCTGATGGCCGCACCGCCACCGAATCCGCTCTCCAACACGAAAGAATCACGCCATGACCGCCACCTCGCACACACCCGATGCTTCGGCCGGGCGCGCCACGGAGCAGAAGAAAATCCTCAACCGGCTGAAGCGCGCCCAGGGCCAACTCGCTGCGGTGATTGCCGCCGTCGAGGGCGGCGGAAGCTGCGCGGAGGTCGTCACCCAGCTTGCCGCAGTCTCCAGCGCGCTCGATCGAGCGGGGTTCACCATTGTGTCAAGCGCAATGCGCCAATGCATCAGTGGTGACCACGATGAGAACACGTTGACCGTCGATGAGCTGGAGAAACTCTTCCTCACGCTCGCGTGAGTGCGCGGCCCGAACTGCATCGGAGCGGGATGGATGAGTCAGGCCAGACTTCGGTGGCTCAGAATCAAGCGCCAGACGGGAGCAGGTCGGACTGTGGCGGGAAGGCCAGCCTCGGGTCGGCCATCTCCACGGTGCGCAAGCCTTCGTGACGCGCCTCCAGTTGGGCAACTACGAGCGCGGCGAGGTCCTGAAGATTTGCGACTTCGGTCGCGGTCGCAGTGCGCGGGGTGAAGTCGAGTACCGAGAGAGTACCGATCGTCTGTCCGTCATTACGCTTCAACGGCACTCCCACGTAGAAGCGCAAGCCGAGCGGCCCGGTGACGAGGTGGCTATCCTGCGAGCGCGGATCACGCTGGCCGTTTTCGATTATTACCGGCTCGGTGTGCGCAATTGTCGCTGTCCTGAGGTCGACGTCGCGTGCGATCTGGTCGACTTCCGGGCCGTAGTGCGACCGGAACCAGGTGCGGTCATGGTCGACGACGCTCACGATCGATATCGGTGCGGAAAACAGGCGGGCGGCCATCGCCGTGACGCGGTGGAGGGCTTCATCGGGGATGGTGTCGAGGATCGCAGAGCGATCGCTCGAGGGCTGGGGGTCAGCGGGATAGAAAATATCGTCTTCGGTATCCTTATGGCGCGCGCTGTCGGCGATCACCACCTGCTGAAACACCGATACGAGTTCATGGCCAACGGGTCGATGCTCGGGGTCGCGTGCTGTCATCGCCGAGAGCAGGGCGTGCCAATGCGGCGGCAGGAAATCCGGGATCACCGGATCGCGCGACAGTCGTGCCATCGCAGATTCAACCATCGAGCCCGGAAATTCAATCGAGCGCGTGAAGCTCTGCAGAAGCGCGAGACCGAGTGAATAGATGTCGCTGGCTGGGGTGAGCGGCTTACCGGCAACCTGCTCGGGGCTGAGGTACGCGGCAGTTCCTGTGGTCACGCCCTCGGCCGTCATTCGCTCGATGTCTTCGGACAACGCGATGCCGAAGTCGGTGAGTTTGGCCCGTGCGCGCGGTGCATCGCTGCCGTAGTCGACCAGGAGGATGTTTGCCGGCTTGATATCGCGATGAAGCACGTTTCGTGCGTGGATATATTCGAGCGCCTCCGCCATGTCGTACCCGATCTCCGCGATGTGGCGTGAAGCGATGGGGGAGACCAGGATGCGCTCGTGGAGGTTCTGCCCGGTGACAAGAGCCATCACGAGGTAGCGTCGGCTGCGCCCAAAATCATCGCGATCGACACCCGCGTCGTAGAGATTGACGACGCCGTGATGGTCAAGACTGGCCAGTACGGCGAGTTCGCTCTCCTGCCGGGCGGGATCGTGGGAAATCGAATCGAAGAGCTTCACGGCGACGGCGCGCCCGAGTGCTTCATCCGTCGCTCGGTAGACCGTCGCCATTCCGCCGAATCCGATGGCGGTTTCGATGCGATAGCGCTCCCCGAGCAGCCGGCCGGCCATGTTTTCTGCTGCTGAACCGCTCATGACACCCACTCTCTCCGCTCAGTGTATTTACGCCGGCCTGCCCGCAACAGTTTGCGGACAGGGGTTGACACGAGGGAGGTTTTTGGTAGGTGCTGAGGGGGCAGGACCTTCGGCCCGCTCGTGGCCTCCAGTGGGCTCGAAGCTGTATTACGACGAGAGGACCGACGATGCAAGGCGACTCGAACCGACAGCTGAATCCCCTGTGTGGCGCCCTTAAATTCGGCCGCCGCTACCCGATCGTCGCGATTACTGTTGTCGTGGGTCTGGTCGGAATGATTTTCTGGCTCGCGGGTGCCGGGGAGGTCACGCGCTGGGTGTTCAGTGTGTTTGCGATCATCGTGGCCGCGATCGAAGCGGTGCAGATGATCAAGCAGTTGCGCAAGAGGATCTTTGGCATCGACGTGCTCGCCATCGTCGCTATCGTCTCGACGGTGCTGGTCGGCGAGTTCTTCGCGAGCATCATCATTGTGCTCATGGTCTCGGGGGGCAAGGCCCTCGAGGACTTTGCCCAGGGCCGGGCGCGGCGCGAACTGGACGCACTACTCGCGCGCGAGCCGCAGGTCGCCCACCGCACGCATCCGGGCTCCGATCAAATTGAGGACATAGCCGCTGCGGAGGTTCTCATCGGCGACACGATCATCGTGCGGTCGGGAGAGGTCGTGCCGGTCGACGGTTGTTTGATATCGGCGAGTGCGGCTTTCGACGAGTCATCCCTCACCGGCGAGAGCATGCCGGTGACCAGACTCGCCGGAGACACGGTACTCAGCGGATCGGTCAACGGTGTCACGACAACCACCATTTCGGCCTCTGCCCTGGCCAAGGACAGTCAATTCCAGGCCATCGTGGCGCTGGTGGAGTCGGCGTCGAGCAATCGTGCCCCGGTCGTGCGCCTCGCCGACCGTTACGCAATCCCCTTCACTGTCGTCTCGTTACTCATCGGGGCCGTGGCGTGGATTCTCTCCGGAGACCCGGTTCGCTTTGCCGAGGTACTCGTGCTCGCCACGCCTTGCCCACTCGTGCTGGCCGCACCGGTCGCTTTTCTGGGAGGAATGAGCCAGGCAGCCCACCGTGGAATCATCGTGAAGGGCGGCGGGGTGCTCGAGACACTCGCGCGGGTGCGCACGGCCGTATTCGATAAGACCGGCACCCTCACGGTCGGCGCGCCAACCATCACCCGGATACTGCCCCGCGAGCCCTGGGAGGAAGCCGGGCTCCTCGCTCGGGTGGCGTCCGCCGAGCGATTCTCCTCCCACGTGCTCGCTGCCTCCCTCGTTGGGGCTGCCGAGGATCGAGGCCTTGCGCTCCTCGCGACGGAGGCGGCCACAGAAGTCGCGGCGCAGGGTGTCACGGCGACCGTCGATGGCCATCCCATTGCAATCGGCACACTCGCATTCGCGGCCGAGGTGGCCCCCGGCATCGAAGCCACCGCGCTCAATGCGGGTGAGTTGGCAATCTACGTGGTGATTGACGGCCGCTTCGCTGGCACGATCGTCGCGAGCGACCCGGTGCGCGAGAACGCGCGGGCGACGATCATGCAACTCGGCGCTCTCGGCGTGCGTGAGACCGTCATGCTCACCGGCGACGCTCGCGCCACAGCGTCGCATGTTGCGTCGGCGGTGGGTATCTCTCGCTTCATCGCCGACTGTCTGCCCGGTGACAAGGTCGACGCGGTGAGGGCGATCAGCACACGGCCGGTCCTGATGGTTGGAGATGGCGTCAACGATGCTCCCGTGCTGGCCGCGGCGGATGTCGGTATCGCGATGGGTGCGCGCGGAGCGACGGCGGCGAGCGAGTCTGCCGCTGCCGTCATTTTGCTCGATGACATCTCGGTGGTCGCCCTCGCTATACGAATCGGTCAGGACACCGTGCGGATTGCGCTGCAGAGCATCTGGCTGGGGATCGCGCTCAGTATCGGTCTGATGTTCATTGCAGCGTTCGGCGTGATTCCCGCCACTCTCGGCGCCGGAATCCAGGAGGTAGTGGATCTTGCGACCATTCTCAACGCGCTTCGAACGATCCGTCCGCACGAGCTGTCTGACGTACCCGGCACCACCGCCCTCATCCCCACACCCGCCAAGGAATTCACCCATGAATGACACAACCACTGCTGTCTCCCCCGCTGTCACCACAGCATCACCGGTGTTCACGGTTCCAGACGGCAGCATCGTCGTTGGCCATGACGGTTCCCGTGATTCCGACACTGCTCTCGCTGTCGCCTTCGACTTCGCCAGCAAGCTGGGGGTCGACATCGTGGTGGTGCGATCGTGGAGCATCGATACCGCGCCCCACGGTGCGCTCTACAACCACGGCTATGTCTCCTCCTTCGACGACGTAACCGAGACGGTGCGGAAGATGCTCATCGCCGACACTGCGGAGATCGGCGCGCGGCATCCGGAGGTCGTGCTGCACCATCGTGCCGCCCTCGCCCAGCCGGCGCAGCTGCTCACCCAGCTCGCTGCCCCTGCACTCATGCTCGTGGTCGGACCCCGCGGACTCGGAGGGTTCGCCGGTCTGCTGCTCGGATCGGTCAGCGGGCAGTGTGTTCAGCTTGCCACCTGCCCGGTTCTGGTCGTACCCACTCCCAAACACGACTCGCACGAAGACCACTCCCACGCGGATCAGCCGCACGCGGATCACTCACACTGAAGCGAAACCGAGTGCTGAGCAGGGTACCGTCGAGATCGTGACTGTGAACCCCGACCTGCTTATCCTCGCGATGGATCATCGAGACTCTCTTCTTCGAGATCTCTACGGAATTGACGGCGATCCGACGGGGGAGCAGCTAGCCCGTATCTCGGCGCACAAGGGGCTCGTCTTCGACGGCCTGCTTCGGGCAATCGAGGATGGGGTAGATATCTCCCGGGTGGGTGTGCTGGTCGATGAACGTTACGGTGCCGCCGTCGCGGTGCGGGCACGAGAGGCCGGTATCGACCTTGCCATGCCGATCGAACGCAGTGGTGAGCCGCTGTTTCTGCTCGACTACGGTACTTTCGGCGACGGGGAATGGATGCGTCATGTCGAGGCATTTGCCCCGGACCAGGTGAAGGTGCTGGTGCGTGACAACCCGAACGGGTCCTTCAATCGGCTGTTGCAGTTTGATCGGCTTGTCACGGTGTCGAATGCCATTCGGGCATCCGGGCGCACGTTTCTCGTCGAGCTCCTGGTGCCTGCCACGCCGTCGCAACTCGAATCAGTGGGGTCGGATGCGCTGCGCTACGACACCGAGTTACGCGCGGGGCTGACGGTGCAGGTCATCGAGGAGATGCAGGCCGAAGGCATCGAACCCGACATCTGGAAGGTCGAGGGCCTTGAGACGGAGCAGGATGCCCGCACCGTGGTGTCTGCGGCTCAGCGCGACGGCCGGTTACAGGTGAGGTGCATCGTGCTTGGACGGGATTCGACGCAGCAGCGACTCGACCACTGGCTGAGGGTGGCATCCGCTGTCGAGGGCTTCCGCGGCTTCGCGATCGGGCGCAGCATCTGGGAGAAGCCGCTCGCCGATCACCTGGCTGGCACAGCATCCGAGGGTGAACTGGTGCGTCGCGTCGCGGAGAGTTTCACACATTTCACGCGGGTGTGGGAGAGCTGAGGTGTGGGGTGCGCTACTTGCGGTTGGTGAAACCCTGCGTGCAGGTGGTCTGGTCCGCGCTCTGCCCGGAGATGGTGGAGGGCAGTGCGATCGAGGTCGGGGCCGGCGCCGGAGACGCGGCGGTTGGTGGCGCGGCTGACGCCGAAGGGATGGGAGTCGCTGTTGCCACTGCGGCCGAGTCGGCGATCGCCGCGCGGCCGAGCTTTCCCGTAAGCGAGATCGGCTGGTCGGATCGCAGCGCGGTGGTCAGGGCAGCAGCCGCGGACGCCAGCGGCACGACCCGGTTGGGGTCGGCCGGGTCCGCGACGGTCGGATACTGCAGAAAGACGATCTTGCTGAGGTTGATCCCCTTAAGCGCAAGCGCGATCGAGACGAGGGTTGACGGGTTGGTGAGGGTGTCGGAGAGCTTCATGTTCGAGAGCGCAGAGTTCGCAAGCTTATAGAGCGTCAAGGGATTGTTCAGCACGCCGCCACTCGTGATTTTGCGAGTGAGAGCCGAGAGGAAGACCTGCTGGTTGCTGATTCGGCCGAGGTCGCTTCCGTCGCCCACGCCATGGCGGCTGCGCAGGAACGAGAGCGCCGTGTCGCCCACGAGGGTCTGCTGGCCCGCGGCGAGATTGAGTTGCGGGTCGGTGTACGGGTCTTTGACGGGAGTCGCAAGACACACGGTTACGCCGCCCACGGCGTTTGACATGCCCGTGACACCGTTGAAGGTGATGATAGCGGCGTAGGGGATCGACAGGCCGGTCATCTTCTCCACCGTCTGTACGGTGCACGACAGGCCGCGAGAGAGGGTCGAGTTGAACATGGCCGACGAGATGCCCTTGCCGCAGAGCGGAATCGAGACGAGATCGCGGGGAAAGCTGACCACGGTAGCGCTCGAGTGATCGGCCGACACGTGCAGCAACATCGTGACGTCGTTGTTGCCGGCACCCGAGCTCCCGGCGAGTTCCGCCTTGGTCTGATACCCAACCTGGCCGGTGCGAGTATCGGAGCCGGCCAGCAGCAGATTGACTTCGCCATCGATCGGGCCGACCGCCGGTGCGGGCTTCACGCTCGGGGCTCCTGGCAGGTGAGCGACATGAATGCCCGGCCCGCTGGCCGAGACCGTGTCATAGACGGCAAATGCCGTGACAGCACCACTGCTCACCGCGATGATGGCGACCAGTGCGGCGAGAAGCTTGGCAATCGCCGCGACCGGATGTGAGTTACGCAGTCGTCCATGGCGGACCGGCGCGACAGGTCGCGACGGAAGAGCTCGTGACCCTGAACTTCGACGACCCATGAGACCCCTTCTTCGCACGCCGCGCACGCGGCATCATAAGGAATATAGCCCAACTGGCCTCAACAGGCGCTGAGTAGGGCTGGCCGTCCTCAATCCCGAGTGTAAGGTGGCGGCATTGTCCCTCCACCGTCACTGAGGAGAACGGCACATGCCAACTCATGTGAGGGTCGCGATAATCGGCTCGGGATTCGCCGGACTCGGAATGGCGATCCAGCTTGCGCGTCACGGGATCGACGACTTCCTGATCGTTGAGCGGGGCAGCGAAGTCGGGGGCACCTGGCGCGACAACACCTATCCGGGAGCCGCCTGCGACATCCGCAGCGACCTGTATTCGTTCTCTTTCGCGCCCCGGCACGACTGGAAACACCGCTACGGCAGGCAAGCCGAGATCCTCGACTATCTCCGCTCCACTGCCGACAGTTTCGGCATCCGGCCCCGCATTCGCTTCGGCACCGAACTTCTGGAGGCGACCTGGGATGCTGCGGCGGCCGTCTGGCGGCTCCACACCAGCACGGGGGAACTGACCGCCTCGGTGCTCGTCTCCGCAGCTGGTCCTCTCATCGATCCGGTGTGGCCGCGCATTCCAGGCCTCGACCAGTTCGAGGGAGCGCGGTTTCATTCCTCGCGGTGGCGCCACGACCTCGACCTTGTCGGTCTGCGCGTCGCGGTGATCGGCACCGGGGCATCCGCGATCCAGTTCGTACCGGAGCTG
>JANYEI010000042.1 GCA_025363205.1 Frigoribacterium sp. | reverse complement strand
CTGCTCGCCGAAGAGGTCCGTCTCCTCGAGGTCGGCGTGTCGGGCCTCTGCCACGCGGATTCCAAGCATCTGCCGCTGATAATTCCACTCGTACAGCGCTTCGCCGGAATCGATCCCCTCGTAGCACTGCAGTCGGTAGAGCGGTGTGTCGAGCAGGCGGGCAAGAGCCTTCGCGGCTTCGGTCTTTCCGACTCCCGCTTCTCCCTCGAGCAGGATCGGCTGGGGCAGCCGCACGGCCAGGAACAGCGCGGTCGCGAGACCCACGTCGGTGAGATAGTCGTCGTCGTCGAGAGACGACATCAGGGCGGCCACGTCGGGAACCAGCCGCACCACGTCGTCTTCCGCACCAGCTCGCGCTGGACTGGTCACCGCACACCCTCCTGTTCCGCGAGTACGCGCTCGTAGTCCGCTTCGGTGTCGACGTCGAGCGGAATCCGGCCGAGCACGACCACCTCGGTGACATCGGCCGCACGCTGCTCGATGAGCCTCCAGACACCCTTGTCGCCGTGAAGTGCAGCCAGCTGCGGGAACATCACGCGGGTGAACGCGAACGGATGCCCGATGCCGTCGTCATAGCGGCAGACGGCGATGTCATGGTCGCTGCGCCCCTCGACCAGCAGCCTCACGGTCTCGGAGGTGACTCCCGGCTGGTCGCCGAGTAGCAAGACGAGCACATCGATGTCCGGATGTAGCGCGCTCAGTGCAGCGGCGATCGACGAGGAACAGCCTTCGCTGAACTGACGGTTGTCCACCAGGTCGAAACCGCTGGTGTCGACAATCTCTCTCACCTCGTCCGCGGCACCACCGAGGGCCAGGATGACCTGGTCGAATCTGCTGGACCGTGCGGTTCCGAGCGCGGCGTCGAGCAGCGCACCTCCTCCGTAGGCAAGGAGTTGCTTCGGTCGGCCGAGTCGCCGCGACGCACCCGCGGCCAGAACAAGGCCCGCCACTCTGGGTTCAGGATGCGACGGCATAGGGTTCCGGATTCGCCAGGAAGGCATCGCGACAGCCCGTGGAACAGAAATAGGTCGTCACCCCACCGTGCTCCACGTGCAGCGACGCCTCCGCTGCTGCCACGGTCATGGCGCAGACGGGGTCGATCGCGGTCGCCGGGTCGGGCGCGCGGGAGGTGTTGGCGAGTCTGCCGACAGACCGCTCAGCGACGAGCTGCGCGAGGATCGACAGCGCGATCTCTCCCGGAGTATGCGCGCCGATCCGCAGTCCCGCCGGGCTATGCACCCGCGAACGCTGCTCCTCGTCGATGTCGAGCGAGGCAAGCACGGCGGCGCCCCTCGTCTCGCTCGCGACGAGGGCCACGTAAGGAACGCCAACACGCAGCGCGGCGGTGAGGGCGGCTTCTTCATCCCTCCCGTGCGAGGCGACGACGAGCGCAGCGTCACCGGCCCTCGGGGTGGCGGATGCCCCGTCGGTCAGTTCCATCTCGAGGCCGAGGCCAGCCCCGAGCGCCGCGAGGGCTTTCGCTACTGGAGTGCCACCAACCACGACCACACGAGCCGGAGGCAGCCGCGGCTCGAGGAAGATCTCGATCGCTCCCCCGCTCAGGCACGGATTCGCCACCTCGACGGCTCCCTCCTCTTGCACCCTGGATGGCTCGCCCGGCACCACCCGCAACAGCAGCGGCTCGCCCGTGGCGAGCGAGCGAAGTCCATATTCCCGCACCGAGGCCTCGACGCAGTTGCCGCCGACGAAACCGTCGATCTCGCCGGTCTCGCGAACGATTGCCGTGTCGCCAGCATGTGCACTGGTCGGGTGCTGGGCTCGCACCACCGTGGCGCGAACGAACGGTTCTCGGCGCGCGGTGAGCTCGAGGGCTTGATCGACGAGGTCCTGCCCCAACAGCGTCATGTTAGATCGGTGATCTCGGACGGCCCTGCATTGCCTCCCAACCCCGGGCCGGTGTGCACGGCATGTCCATGTGAACGACTCCGAACGGGGCCAGGGCGTCGACGACGGCGTTCACGACCGCGGGCGGGGATCCGACCGTGGCCGACTCGCCAACCCCTTTGGCGCCGATCGGGTGGTGGGGTGATGGGGTTACGGTGAACCCGGTCTCCCAGTCCGGTACCTCCATCGCCGTGGGGATCAAGTAGTCCATGAAGGAGCCGCCGAGGTTGTTGCCCGCCTCGTCGAACTCGATGATCTCCATGAGCGCCATCCCGACCCCGTCGGT
>JANYEI010000039.1 GCA_025363205.1 Frigoribacterium sp. | reverse complement strand
GCTCGCCATCCAGTACACGATCTTTCTGGTGCGTGGAGGCAACCCCGAACCCGCCGTGACGATGTTCCAGCCGCAGCCGGTCTTCGACGTCTTCGGCACGATCGTCGATACCCAGCAGATCACCATCGTTGTCGCCGCGGTCATCCTGATGGTTTTCACTGACCAGTTCATTCGTCGCTCCAAGATCGGGCGCGGCATCCGCGCGGTCGCGCAGGATCCGGAAACCGCCACTCTGATGGGAGTGGATAAGCAGCGCATCATCGTGCTCACGTTCGTCATCGGAGGGCTCCTCGCGGGCGCAGCCGCTCTCTTCTACGTGATGAAGGTGCCGTCCGGCGTTCTCTACTCCGGCGGATTCGTGCTCGGCATCAAGGCCTTCGCTGCGGCGGTACTCGGGGGAATCGGCAACGTTCGGGGCGCTCTTCTCGGCGGACTACTGATCGGCCTGATCGGCAACTACGGCCAAATCCTGCTCGGCAATTCGCAATGGACAGATGTCGTTGCGTTCGTCGTGCTTGTGCTCGTCCTCCTCATCAAACCGACGGGCATACTCGGAACCTCACTGGCGAGGAGCAAGGCATGAGCACCACCGACGGACCCACCCTGATGCCCGATTCGGAATCGGCGAAGGACGCGATCGATCGCGTCACCGCTGGCAGGAAGAAACGGCATTTCACCCAGCCGTTCCGCGACAAGTGGAATAATCTTCGCCGGCCCCAGCAATGGGCATTCCTACTCATCGTTGTGGTTCTGGCCTACGCGCTTCCAATCCTCAATCCGCCGATCATTACGTCGGAACCAGGAAACGACTGGCCGATCACCTGTTTCCAGATGGCGATCTATGCGCTCGTCGCCGTTGGCCTCAACGTGGTGGTCGGCTATGCCGGGCTTCTCGACCTCGGCTATGTGGCCTTCTTCGCGGTCGGGGCATACACCGCTGCGATGCTGACGAGTCCTGACTCGCCGTTTCTGCACATCCCCTACCTCTGGACTGTTCCGGTTGCGATGGCGGTGACAATGTTCTTCGGCGTGATCCTCGGCATCCCCACGCTCCGACTGCGCGGCGACTACCTCGCGATCGTGACCCTTGGCTTCGGCGAGATCGTGCGAATCCTTGCCACCATCATCCCGGCGATGAAGGGTCAGGTTGGGTTTCAAAACGTCGGACGGCCGCCGGGCGTGCAGGCGGATGGATCGCCGCTGTTCTCGAACTCAAACGGAACGCCGTGGTACTGGCTGACGCTCACGGTGATCATCATCGTGTTGCTGCTCGCCGGTAACCTCGAGCGCAGTCGTGTCGGGCGCGCCTGGGTTGCCATCCGTCAGGATGAGGATGCAGCGGAGATCATGGGCGTGCCCGTGTTCAAGTACAAGGTGTGGGCCTTCGCCATCGGTGCCGGCGTCGGTGGTCTCTCTGGTGCGCTCTACGCGGGCCAGATCGGCTTCATCAACAACCAGAAGTTCGACGTGGTGACCTCCATCCTGTTCCTTGCGGCGGTCGTCCTCGGTGGTGCCGGCAACAAGGTGGGGGCGATCATCGGCGGTGCAGTAGTTGCCTACATTCCGCTGCGCTTCACCGCGATCGCCGAATATAAGTACCTCATTTTTGGGATTGCGCTCGTGCTGCTGATGATCTTCCGCGCTCAGGGGCTCCTCCCCGCCAGGCAAAAGTTGCTCGCCTACGGCCGCACGACTTATGAACGAGTGAGTGCGTCGACACGGTCGAGGCCGGCAGCTCAGAACGGCGGGCCACCCGATGGCCGCCCGTCTGATGAGGCGCCAAAGCGAGTCTCCGAATGAGCGCCGAGATGCCCACCGAAGGAACGTCGGCCGACTCAGCACGCGAGAAACTCGACATCACGGTCGAAGCGGCCGAGGGGGCGGCACCCGAGCGGGAAATCTCGGCCCAGGTCGGCGGGAACATCATGGAGGTCAGGAATCTCACCGTAAAGTTCGGCGGACTCACGGCACTTGACGACGTCTCGTTCGATATCCGACGGGGCGAAATTCTCGGTCTGATCGGTCCGAACGGCGCGGGCAAGACCACCTGTTTCAACGCCATGACCGGCGTCTACAAGCCGACAAGTGGCAAGGTGTTTCTCGAGGGCGTGAGCATTGGCGGGCGGCTCCGGCACAAGATCACCCGCCTCGGCCTCGCCCGAACCTTCCAGAACATTCGCTTGTTCGGTGAAATGACGGCGATCGAAAATGTCGTGGTCGGCTTGGATGCGCGGCACAAGACAAGCGTCATGGGAGCGTTATTGCGCCTGCCACGACACGTGCGCGAGGAGAAATCGTCGATCGGTCGGGCGATGGCGTTGCTCGAGTTCGTGGGCATCGCCGAGGACGCGGCCGTGCTGTCGCGCAACCTTTCCTATGGCCACCAGCGTCGCCTCGAGATCGCGCGGGCGCTCGCGACCGACCCAAAAGTGCTCTGCCTCGATGAACCGGCGGCCGGCTTCAACCCGGCCGAGAAGGAGGGCCTGATGGACCTCATCCGGGCCATCCGGGACGACGGCTACACGATTCTGCTGATCGAACACGATATGAAGCTCGTGATGGGTGTGACCGATCGCATCGTGGTGCTGGAGTTTGGCAGGAAGCTCGCCGATGGGCTGCCCATTGAAATCCGGAACGACCCCCGAGTCGTAGCCGCCTACCTGGGGGAGCCAGAAGATGACGCTGCTTGAGCTCAAAAATGTCAGTGTGAACTACGGACGCATCGAAGCGATCCACGACATGTCATTCGCGGTGCAGAAGGGCGAGATCGTCAGCCTGATCGGCGCGAACGGCGCCGGCAAGACGACCACGATGAAGACGATCTCCGGCCTCCTCAACCCCGCCGCTGGCACGATCGAGTTCGAGGGCGAAGACATCACCAAAATGAAAGCCCACATTCGGGTCGTGCGGGGAATCTCCCAGGCACCGGAAGGCCGGGGAATCTTTCCAGGGATGACGGTGCTGGAGAATTTGGATATGGGTGCCTTTGGGCGCAAAGATCGCAGCGGAATGGCGGCGGACTTTGATCGCGTGTATTCGCTTTTCCCCCGTCTCGCCGAGAGAAAGACCCAGCAGGGTGGCACGATGTCCGGCGGTGAGCAGCAGATGCTCGCGATCGGTCGTGCGCTGATGGCCGCACCGCGCCTCCTCCTGCTTGACGAGCCGTCCATGGGACTTGCCCCCCAGTTCATCAAACAGATCTTCACAATCATCAAGGAGATCAACGAGCAGGGCACGACGATCCTGCTGGTTGAACAGAACGCCAATCAGGCCCTTGCGCGTGCCGACCGTGCCTTTGTGTTGGAAACCGGCACGATCACCCACCGGGGCACCGGCAGGGAGTTGCTCTCCAATCCCGCCGTCAAGGAGGCGTATCTGGGCGTGGGGTAGTTCGCTGCCGGGGTAGCGAGAGCCCAGCGCTCGCGCGGCCAAGCGGCACGCGCGTCAGTGTGGGCAATCCCCGCGTGATGGAATGTTCGCCCCGCGAAGGTGGTTAATATGGGATATCGGAACCCATCGACGCTGTCCGGTATCTTCTGCTCACCACTCGTTTCGAAAAATGAGGACTTCATGGATCAGCCGGATCCCTTCGGTTTCATCGGGCTTACCTACGACGACGTCATGCTGCTTCCGGGGCACACCGACGTCATCCCGAGCGAAGCGGACACCAGCACCCGCTTGAGTCGCCGCATCACGGTGGCTGCTCCCCTTCTCTCGTCGGCAATGGACACTGTCACCGAATCACGCATGGCCATCGCGATTGCGCGCCAGGGTGGGTTCGGCGTGTTGCACCGCAACCTCTCGCTCGCAGACCAGGCCGACCAGGTCGATCGCGTGAAGCGCAGCGAATCCGGCATGATCACCAACCCGGTCACCACGACCCCTGACGCCACCGTTGCCGAAGTGGATGCGCTCTGCGGCCGCTTCCGCGTCTCCGGCCTTCCCGTCGTAGAGGGCGACGGCACTCTGGTCGGCATCATCACCAACCGCGACATGCGCTTCGTGTCGCCGTTCGAGAAGGCGACGACCCTCGTGCGCGATGTGATGACGCGTACCCCCCTCATTACGGCGCCAGAGGGGATCGACCCGGATGACGCGATCGCGATCTTCGCGCAGCACAAGATCGAGAAGCTGCCCCTCATCGATGCATCCGGCCGCCTGCGCGGTCTCATCACGGTGAAGGACTTCGATAAGTCGGAGAAGTATCCGCAGGCCACGAAAGACGAGAACGGCCGCCTGCGCGTCGGCGCGGCGATCGGCTTCTTCGGGGATGCCTGGGAGAGAGCAATGCTGCTCATCGACGCGGGGGTCGATGCCCTCGTGGTGGACACCGCCAATGGCGACAGCGCGGGAGTGATCAACATCATCCGCCGCCTGAAGAGCGACCCGGCCGCGCGTCACGTCGATATCATCGGCGGCAATGTGGCGACCCGGAGTGGGGCGCAAGCCCTGGTGGATGCCGGCGCGGATGCCATCAAGGTTGGTGTTGGTCCCGGCTCGATTTGCACCACCCGCGTGGTGGCCGGCGTCGGGGTGCCCCAGGTCACCGCGGTGTACGAGGCCTCCCTCGCAGCACGGGAGACCGGCATCCCCGTGATTGCGGATGGTGGACTCCAGTATTCGGGTGACATCGCGAAGGCGCTCGTCGCCGGGGCCGACACCGTGATGCTCGGATCGCTGCTGGCCGGCTGCGATGAGAGCCCGGGTGACCTGGTCTTCGTGAACGGCAAGCAGTACAAGAATTACCGGGGGATGGGCTCTCTCGGCGCGCTGCAGAGTCGCGGAGAGAAGACCTCATACTCGAAGGATCGCTACTTTCAGGCGGACGTGCCCTCCGATGACAAGCTCATCCCCGAAGGCATCGAGGGCCAGGTGCCCTATCGTGGGCCACTTTCCGCGGTCGCGTACCAGCTGCTCGGGGGCCTGCGCCAGTCCATGTTTTACACCGGGGCCCGCACCATTCCGGAGCTCAAGGCCACCGGCAAGTTCGTTCGTATCACCGCCGCCGGTCTCAAGGAGTCGCACCCCCACGACATCCAGATGACGGTGGAAGCGCCCAACTACTCCCGCCAGTAGCAGGCGTGTGGCGCGGGGACGCCCGTGGCGATGTTACCCGCGGGGCGGTGTCGCCCGGGTGGGGTCGCCCGTGGCGGGGGATACACCGCCTCGCGGCGGCCACTTGACCTCCCGGAGGGGGGCCCAACGCCATCCGCGAGGTCATTTCCTCTCCTCGACAGGCTGAGGTGGTTAGAGGAATCCCCAGAACGGCGGATTCGAGTCGCACCCGCCTGAGAATGCTGGCAGGTTCTGCGCATGGACTACGACGCTCTCGGCCATAACGGGCTGATCCTCTTCAATCAGGTACGGCACGTATTCGACGATTCTCGCGGTCTTCGCCGGGACGCCGAGCGCGGCATTCTGGTGCGGCTTCGACGTGGGGCATTTGTCACCCGAGGTGTCTGGGACGGCGCCGACTCCCGCGAACGACACCTGCTCCGGGCGCGGGCTGCACTCGCGGTGACTGCTCGACCGTCGGCTTTGGCTGGTGTTTCCGCGGCGGCTCTGTGGGGGATGCCCATCGATGAGGACTGGCCTTCCGAGGTGACGATTCTTGACGAATGGCGAGGCGGCGGCAGGTCCGAACCGGGTGTGAGGAAGACCGCTGCCGGCTTTAGAACAGCTTCCCTTCAGATCGTCGACGGCATGTCTGTCACGTCGATCGAGCGAACCGCACTTGATGTGGCGCGTACCCACAGCTTCGCGAAGGCGGTCGGCACGTTGGATTGGGTCCTGTGGAGAAAGAGACCGGGCGCGCCAAACAAAGTCATGCTTGTTGATGAGCTGAATCGCCTGAATCCGCGCTTTGGGATGCGTCATCTTGAGCGTTGTGTGGCATTTTCAACATCTCTGTCGGATTCGTTCGGGGAGTCGACGGCACGTGCGGTCATCCACCTCCTCGGGTTCGAAGCCCCTGAGTTGCAGGTCGAGTTCTTCGACTCCCAAGGAAGAATGGAGCCGGATTTCTACTGGCGCTCGGTACGGAAAGCGGCGGAATTCGATGGCAAGAGCAAATACACCCGTGCCGAATACACCCAAGGGAACCCCGGAGAGGTGGTCTGGCGAGAGAAAAAGCGGGAAGACAGGCTGCGCGTTATGGAAGTAGGAATCATCCGTATTCTCACCGAGCATGTTGAGGCGCCAGCGCGGCTGGACCGCATGCTCTTGGATGCCTGCATACCTCGCGGCGGCCCTGCATCCTCGCGGAGGGAGTCGTGACTCCCTCCGCGAGGGTGTGTGACCGCCGCGAGGGGTGCGTTCCCCTCGCCGCGAGGTGACTGTGGTGCGTAGGGCTCGGCGTGAAGTATGTGTGGGTCGTCGCGCGGTACACATCCGCAGGCGCCCACCTCTCGGCGGTGCCGCGGCCAGTGAAGCCGCACGGCACGGAGTGCCTCGAGCGCGCACCCCGGGTAGGGTTGAACCCGTGACTGACGTAGAAATCGGCCGTGCCAAGCGCGCTCGCCGAGTGTATGCCTTTGACGACATTGCCATCGTGCCGAATCGGCGCACTCGTGACCCGCAGGACGTGTCGGTTAATTGGGGAATCGACGCGTATCAGTTCTCGATACCCTTCCTTGCGGCCCCGATGGACTCTGTCGTATCTCCCGCCACGGCGATCCTGATGGGCAAGCTCGGTGGCCTGGGGGTGCTCGATCTCGAGGGACTCTGGACTCGCTACGAGGATCCCGAACCCCTGTTCGCGGAGATTCGCGCGTTGCCTGCTGCCGATGCCATCCGCCGCATGCAGGTGATCTACGCCGAGCCGATCAAGCCCGAGCTGGTGATCTCCCGCCTGGCCGAGATCCGCGCCTCGGGAGTCACGGTCGCCGCAGCCCTCTCTCCGCAGCGCACACAGGAGCTCCACAAGACCGTCGTCGAGGCCGGGGTCGATCTGTTTGTGATCCGTGGCACAACGGTGAGCGCCGAGCACGTCTCCCAGAACCAGGAGCCGCTCAATCTGAAGAAATTCATCTACGAGCTTGATGTGCCGGTGATCGTCGGCGGCGCAGCCGGGTACACGCCAGCGTTGCATCTCATGCGCACGGGAGCGGCGGGCGTTCTCGTCGGTTTCGGCGGGGGAGCCGCGTCGAGCACACGGGCGAGCCTCGGCATCCACGCTCCTATGGCCACCGCCGTGGCGGATGTCGCCGGCGCGCGCCGCGACTACATGGACGAGTCGGGCGGACGATACGTGCACGTAATCGCCGATGGCGGTCTCGGCACCTCCGGTGATATTGCGAAGGCATTCTCTGTCGGTGCGGATGCCGTGATGCTCGGGTCAACTCTCGCGCGAGCGACCGAGGCTCCAGGGGGTGGCTGGCACTGGGGCACCGAGGCGCACCACAGCGATTTCCCGCGCGGCAATCGAGTCGAGGTGGGCCAGGTCGCACCGCTGGAACAGATTCTTTTCGGTCCTTCTACCGTCGCGGATGGCACTGTCAATCTTGTCGGCGCGTTGCGTCGATCAATGGCAACAACCGGTTACTCCGACCTCAAAGAATTTCAGCGCGTTGAAGTGGTGGTCGCGCCGTACCACAATTAGTGACCAGAAGTAGTAGCGACGATGCACGACTGACGGAGGTAGAAATGGCCAAGTTCAAGACGGTTACCCGCTCATCGAAACTGGGGCCGGAGGAGCGCGCGAACGCCATCACCGCGCTGACAACGAAAGAACTTGACATCCTCGTCGTGGGAGGCGGAATAGTCGGAACGGGCTGTGCGCTCGACGCCGTGACCCGTGGGTTGAGCGTCGGAATGGTCGAGGCCCGGGACTGGGCGAGTGGTACCTCGAGCAGGTCGTCGAAGCTTGTGCACGGCGGCATCCGCTATCTGGAGCAGTTGGATTTTCGGCTCGTACGCGAGGCCCTCATTGAACGAGGACTTCTTCTCCAGCGTCTCGCCCCACACCTGGTGAAGCCCGTGCGGTTTCTCTACCCGCTCAAGAAGCGGGTAATTGAGCGGGCCTACATCGGAGCCGGGATGCTGCTGTACGACATCTTCAGCTACAGCGGTGGCCGCCCTCCTGGTGTGCCGCACCACCGCCATCTCTCCAAGACGCAAGTTATGCGCTCCATCCCCAGCCTCGCGAACGACGCCCTGATCGGGGGCATCACCTACTATGACGCCCAGGTGGATGACGCACGTTACGTTTCGAGTCTCGCTCGCACGGCATCCTTCTATGGCGCGCACGTGGCCAGCCGCGTGCGCGTTGAGGGTTTCATCAAAGTTGGCGAGCGCGTCGTCGGTGTGAATGCTCACGATCTCGAGACCGGGGATAAGTTCGAGATCCACGCCAAGCAGGTCGTCAACGCCACGGGCGTTTGGACGGATGATACCCAGTCGATGGTCGGCGAGCGCGGCCAGTTTAAGGTGCGCGCTTCCAAAGGCGTGCACCTTGTTGTGCCGCGTGACCGCTTTCAGTCGAGCATGGGACTGCTGCTGCGCACGGAGAAGAGCGTGCTCTTCGTGATCCCGTGGGGTCGTCACTGGCTGATCGGCACGACCGATACTGACTGGCACCTCGACAAGGCGCATCCCGCCGCGACGGCAGCCGACATCGATTACATCCTGGGGCACGTGAACGACGTGCTCACGGTGAAGCTCACCCGCGACGATGTGGAAGGCGTCTACGCCGGACTCCGCCCGCTGCTCGCCGGGGAATCAGACCAGACCTCCAAGCTTTCGCGTGAACACATCGTCGCGCACAGCGTGCCCGGTCTCGTGGTCGTCGCCGGCGGCAAGTGGACCACCTATCGCATCATGGCGAAGGATGCGATCGACGCCGCTGCGGCGGCACTCGACGCGAATGTACCCAAGAGCGTAACCAAGGACATCGCCCTGCTCGGAGCAGAGGGCTACCAGGCGGCGTGGAACAAGCGGGCCAAGATCGCCCGTGCCTTCGGCGTGCATAAGGTTCGCATAGAACACCTCCTCAATCGGTACGGCGTGATGACGGATGAGCTGCTCGACCTGATCCGCGAGACGCCCTCGCTCAACGCTCCGCTGCCCGGCGCCGACGACTACATCGAGGCCGAGGTGGTCTACGCGGCATCGCATGAGGGCGCACTGCACCTCGAGGATGTGCTTGCCCGCCGCACGCGCATCTCGATCGAGGCGTGGGACCGCGGTGTCTCCGCAGCCCCGGTCGCGGCCAAGCTCATGGGTGACGTTCTCGGGTGGGATGCCGAGAAGGTCGAAGGCGAGACCAATAACTATCTCAAACGTGTGCAAGCCGAGCGGGACAGCCAGCTCGAACCCGACGACGAGTCGGCCGATCGCGTGCGGCTCGAAGCTCCGGAGATCGTCGTCACAAAGTAGCGGACTCCGCGATAAGCCGGTTTCGGCGGGATGACCCCTTCGGTTCTAGGTCATTGCGCCGAAATCGGCTCATCGTGGGGGGACGAGTCCATATGGACGCAGGTAGTTGGCGAGCGCATGGCGGTCACGGACGGTCTCGGATGTGGGACGAGCGAATCCTCCCACCACCCGGCGCATCCTGTCTTCTCGTACTTTTTCTTGCCACAGCACCTGCTCGGCCGAAATGTTCCTTTGGAATTGCCGAAAGGCACCGTACTTGGAGCTACCGTCGTACTCACAGACGAGGCCGAGGTGTCGCCAGTAGAAATCCGCGAACCCGATCGACCCGAATTCGTCGAAGATCTCCACCTGCAACTCTGGAGCGGGCAACCCGAGCGCGTGGAATTGAACTCGACAAAAAGATTCTCCTGGCGAACCCGAGCCGCCGTCAGCGAAATCAATTGCAAGTCGTGCCCGAGCCGAGCCAGGGTAGGGAAGCAGCGAACCCAGCGCCTGCAGAAGTTGGTGCTTGCTCACCGCGGGCACTCCCAATTCGTTGCGGATCTCTCCAACATGCGGCTCCTGCAGGGCCGTGTCCGCCATCGCGACGGCACGCACAAAAGGGGTTGTGCAGGACAGGTCGACAATCGTTCGCGCGAGAGAGGTGACAGTGACCTCGCCGATCAGTCTCGGATCCTCATCAAGACCGAGTCCGTGTCGACGGATGCCGCGGCGGGAGGTGCCCCCGGCAGAACGCGCGGTCAGTTCGTGCACCTGTTGAGGCCAGCTTCCGATGCTCGGAAGGCGGTAGAGCGCGGCCGCAGAATCATGCGAGAACTGGGCGCCGTGAGAGGAGCGCAGCGCGGCGGACCGCACGCGCGTTCGGTATCGGGCATCCGTATCCAGGGCATCCCATCCCGCGGAATCGATATAGACGCCCGTGGCCACTCGCACGAGGGCACCTTGCTGGGCGGAACGTCGCAAGTCGCGGGCGGACCCGAGTCGTGCTGCTTCACGGGTGAGATAGAGCGGGGGTTCCTTCATGGCAACAGTGTGAATCGCCCAAAGTGTCGGGGCGATCGCCGGGTAGCACTCGGTGGACAAGGCTCCTCCGCTGCCGATTGTGGAGGGGGCGTGTCAAAGGACCCGAGCGCGGTCGCTGAGGCGATTTGGGCGCAATGACCAACTTTGTTTCGCCTCATCTCGCCGAAATCGGCTCGCGACGGAGTTCACCGGTGGGGCGGCGGAGCGGCGCGGCGGCGGGGCGGGACGCGCGCCGGCGGGGCCCGGTGGCGCGCCACCGGCCCCCGCCAGCAACAGGGAGTTGCCCAGTGGCGTCGCTGTAGGCTAAATGACGAATTCGTGGCCGGTGGAAGGGATCAGCACAGTGGTGGATGTTCGGCGGGTCAAACTCCCCGGAGTGGGTGTTCTCCACACCTTTGTGACGGCGGATGGCGGCAAGGCCGGCGTGATCACCCATCGCTCCGGACACAGCGACCTCATCACGTTCGCCGATGAGGAAGACGGGTCGGATGCCAGCAAGGTCTCGCTGCGTCTGAGCGAAGACGAGGCGCATACGCTCGCCGAACTGCTCGGCGGTACCCGCATTACCGAGGGTCTCGACAAACTGGATCAGATCCCGGGGCTCTCGATCGACTGGTTCACGGTGGACTACGACGATCACATCGCCGGTCAACAGCTCGGGAATCTTGCCTCCCATGGCGTCGTCGGTCTCACGGTCGTTGCGGTCGTGCGCGGCGAATCAGCTAACCCCGCTCCCGCGGACGACTTCAAGGTCTTCCCGGGCGACACTCTCGTGGTCGCTGGCTCGCCGGAGAAGGTGAACAAGGCCTTCAATTTCTACCGCACCGGTGAGTTGTCCCATAAAGTGGCGGTCGATTCGCCGCCCCGAGGCTAACGGTGCATCTGGGTGAAGAGCTCGCCGTTCTTGGCCTGCTCTTCGTCATCGCCTACGTGCTCGGGCGCCTCGGCAAGAAAATCGGCCTTCCGGCCATACCCGTCTACATGCTCGTCGGCCTGCTGGCCAGCCCGCACTTTCTCCTGTTTCCGCTGAGTTTCAAATCCGCAGACGTCGAACTTATTGCGATCTTCGGACTGATCTTCCTGCTCTTCAGCCTCGGTCTCGAGTTCGACCAGGACGAGTTCTACGGAAACGCGCGCGCACTGTTGCTCTCGGGTGGAACCCGAATCGTCATCAACATGGCTGCCGGCTTTGGTTTCGGCATGTGGGTGGGATGGGGCACGAGGGAGGCCTTGATTATCGCCGGAATGACGGCGACCTCGTCGAGCGCGATCGTCACGAAACTCCTCATCGAGTTCCGGCGTCTCGCCAATCGGGAGACCCCGGTGATCCTCGGCATCATGGTGCTCGAGGACGTGTTCATTGCCATTTACCTCGCCATAATCTCGGTCGTGCTCGGTGGCAAGGTCGGTTTCTGGCCCGTCGTGCTTCAGCTGGCAATTTCATTCACCTTCCTTGTCGGCATGTTTGCTCTCGCCCGCTGGGGCGGTCGAGTCGTTTCGCGGTTGGTGCAGACGCGGGACGATGAACTGTTCACCATCCTGTTCTTCGGACTGGCGGTGGCCTTCGGCGGCATCGGCGAAATGCTCGGGGTGTCGGATGCGATCGGTGCATTCCTGATCGGACTCGTGCTCGGGGCAACGCGCTTCCGTGCGCGGATCGAGCAGTTCGCCCTTCCCCTGCGTGACGTCTTCGGCGCTTTCTTCTTTCTCAACTTCGGGCTTGCGCTCAATCCGTCGACCTTCGGCAGTGTCGCCGTGCCCGTCGCGGTCGCCATCGTACTGACGCTGGTGCTGAACACTCTGGGGGGTCAGCTGATCGCGTGGATTGCACGGTTGACTCCCGCGGAAGGTTTCAACTCCAGCGCCATGCTCCAAAACCGGGGGGAGTTCGCGCTGATTCTCGCGACTCTCGCCACCGGAGCGGGTCTCGACGCACGCCTCACTCCGTTCGCCGGCCTGTACGTGTTGATCATGGCGATCGTCGGTCCCGTGCTCGCGGCGAGGTCAGAGAAGTTCGGGAATCGCTACCTTCGAAGCAAAAAGAAGAAGGCCGCCGCAAAGCCGATTCCCATCATGGCGGAGGAAAATATTGCTCTGGTCGAGGCCGCGACTGCCGGGTTGGATGCCGGGGAGCCGGATCATGCGATCACGGCGGCCGATCGTCTAATCGAGCAGGCCATGCTGCAGTCCGACGAGCAGAGTGAACGCCAGCAGAGTGAACGCCAGAGAGACCCGGAATATTGAGACTATGACCGAAGCAGTGACGGTGTGGACGATGGCTCGGCGTCCCCGTTGGATCGCGGCACTCGCGCTCGCCCTCGTGGTGGCCGCCGGATTCGCCGGTCTCAGCCAGTGGCAGCTTGCGCGTGCCGTCGCCACCGGCACCGTCATCGAGCGCGATACCGAAACCGCAGTGCCGGTCGAGGATGTCGCGAAGCCGCAGGCTCCCGTGACTGACCGGGCCAACGCCCAGATCGTGACCGCGACCGGCCGCTGGAACGCCGGCGATTATTCCCTCGTGAGCAATCGATTGAACAAGGGCCTGGTGGGGTACTGGGTCGTCGGACACTTCTCCGCTGGGCTGGACTCCGGAACGACGGCAGGGCTGGCCATAGCGGTCGGCTGGTCTGCGGATCGGGCCGTCGCGACATCCGCCATGAAGGCACTTGAGGAGGAGGCAAGTCTCGCGGTCGTGCCGATCGTGGGACGTTACATCCCCGCCGAAGGGCCGCAGGACAGCGACTTCGAGCACGGAAAGCTTTCGACGATGACACCGGGGGCATTCCTCAATACCTGGAAGACCCCGGATGCCGCGGGGGTCTACGGCGGCTACCTCACGGCCGCCGTGGCGGCGCCCGGTCTCACTCGGATCGATTCGCCGAAGCCGTCATCCGACGTAGAGGTTAACCTGCTCAACATCTTTTATGCGGTCGAGTGGGTGGTCTTTGCCGGCTTCGCGATCTTCCTCTGGTACCGCCTCGTGCGCGATGCCTGGGAACGGGAGCAGGAGGAGGCCGCGGAGGCCAGTATCGCGGAGGCCAGTGCCTCCGGCGGTACCGCAGCCGGTGCCCAACCGGCGCACGTAAACTAAGGTCATGGCGCTCAGACCCCGACTTTCCGACTTCCCGAAGATCCGCGGGGCGGTGAAATGGTATCGGGTGTCTTCGTACGTTACCGGCACCCTGCTGCTGTTACTTGTGCTCGAAATGGTGCTGAAATACACGCCCATTCAGCGCGAAATCGAGCTCGGTGGTTCGCAGGGCCTCCTGGCGCTCGTGCCCGACGGCACGGTGCGAGCGGTCAACCTGTCGACGGGCATCCTCATCGCCCATGGCTGGTTGTACGTGGTCTATCTTTTCGCCGACTTCCGCCTGTGGAGCTTCATGCGCTGGCCGTTCCTGCGGTTCATCCAGATCGCCCTCGGCGGCGTCGTGCCCTTTCTTTCTTTCATCGTCGAACACTTCATCACGCGTCGCGTGCACCGCGAGCTCGCCGAGCTCGAGCAGGCTGTTCCGGCTTCGGCCGCTCCCTCGGAGGTAACGAATCATTAGCACGACACGCAGCGAGACCGCTCATCAGCCCGTGCTCGTTGTCGATTTCGGTGCGCAGTACGCCCAGTTGATCGCTCGGCGGGTGCGCGAAGCCAACGTCTACTCCGAGATCGTGCCGCACACGATTACGGCGGCGGAGGTCGCTGCGCTCAACCCCGCGGGCATCGTGCTCAGTGGGGGCCCGTCGAGCGTGTACGAGGCCGATTCGCCGACCCTCGATCCGGGCATCCTGAAGCTCGGCATCCCGACCCTCGGTATCTGCTACGGCTTCCAGGTGATGGCCCAGCAGCTCGGCGGTGAGGTCGCCAATACGGGCTTGCGCGAATACGGCTCGACCGCCGTTACCCTCGCCGTCGGCACATCAACGCTGCTCGGCGACCAGCCGACCGAGCAGACCACCTGGATGAGCCACGGCGACTCGGTGTCGAAGGCACCGGAGGGCTTCACCGTGCTCGCGTCGAGCGCCTCGACCCCGGTCGCGGCCTTCGCCAGCGATGAGAAGCGGATGTACGGGGTGCAATGGCACCCGGAGGTCAAGCATTCCGAGTTTGGACAGCGCGTGCTCGAGAACTTCCTGCACGATGCGGCGGGCATCCCGGCCGACTGGAACAGCGGGAGCGTGATCGCCGAGCAGGTGGACCGCATTCGCGCGCAGGTCGGGTCGGCACGGGTGATTTGTGGACTTTCCGGCGGCGTCGACTCCGCCGTCGCTGCCGCGATCGTGCATAAGGCGGTCGGTGACCAGCTCGTCTGCATCTTCGTGGATCACGGGCTGCTGCGCCAGGATGAGCGCCGCCAGGTCGAGGAAGATTACGTCGCCTCCACCGGTGTGCGGCTCGTTACCGTCGACGCCGTCGACCAGTTCCTCGACGCCCTCGCCGGCGTGACCGATCCGGAGACCAAGCGCAAAATAATCGGACGAGAGTTCATCCGCTCTTTCGAGGCCGCTGCTGCCGATCTCGTGGCCGAAGCGGCGGGGGATGGCGCGTCGATCGACTTCCTGGTGCAGGGCACGCTCTACCCGGACGTCGTCGAGTCGGGCGGCGGCACGGGAACCGCCAATATCAAGAGCCACCATAACGTGGGCGGGCTTCCGGAAGACCTGCAGTTTGCGCTCGTCGAGCCACTGCGCGCCCTGTTCAAGGACGAGGTACGGGCGATCGGTCGGGAGCTCGGACTGCCGGAGGTAATCGTGGGCCGCCAGCCGTTCCCGGGGCCGGGCCTTGGCATCCGCATCGTCGGCGAGGTCACCCGCGACCGTCTGGAATTGCTGCGTTCCGCGGATGCGATCGCTCGCGCCGAACTCACTGCAGCCGGTCTCGACCAGGAGATCTGGCAGTGCCCGGTCGTGCTACTGGCGGATGTGCGCTCCGTCGGTGTGCAGGGAGACGGCCGCACCTACGGGCATCCGATCGTGCTGCGCCCGGTGTCATCGGAAGACGCGATGACCGCGGACTGGACTCGACTGCCGTACGACGTGCTCGCGCGCATCTCCACCCGCATCACGAATGAGGTCGTCGGGGTGAACCGCGTGGTGCTCGATGTCACGTCGAAGCCGCCGGGCACCATCGAGTGGGAGTAGCGCGCCGTTTGCGCCCCCACCCTTCGCGCCTCCGCCGCGACGAGTGACACCCGCGCCCAAAGGTTTGGGCGCGGGTGTCGCTAGCGAGCGCGGAGGTAGGCGCAGTCGTAAATGTAAACGCAGGCGCGCGGATGCGGAGAGGCGCTAGCGGCGGAGAAGCGCGAGCAGGCGCAGGATCTCGAGGTAGAGCCAGACGACGGTGACCATGATGCCGAAGGCGGCGGTCCAGCCGTAGATCCGTGGCGCACCGCGCTTCACACCGGTTTGAATACTGTCGAAGTCGAGCACGAGCGAGTACGCGGCCATGATGATGACCAGGACTCCCAGCAGTACGCCAAGCGGAATTCCGGCGATCTTGACGCTCCCGCTCATTCCGTACGGGTCGGAGTTCATCCCTGTTGCGACCCCGATGAAGTTGATCAGCGAGAAGACGCCGTAACCGATCATGGCAATGAGGAACACCTTGGTGGCCTTCTTCGACGCGCGGATCTTGCCGCTGGCGAAGAGGGCGAGTGTCACTCCCACTACCACCAGGGTTCCCAGCACGGCCTGCACGGCGATCCCCGGGAATCGGGATTCAAGAAAGACGGTGATCCCCCCGACAAAGATTCCCTCGACGGCGGCATAGCTGAGCACGAGCGCAGGAGACGGCTTCTTCTTGAAGATATTAACCAGGGCGAGCACGAAGCCGACGAGTGCTGCCGGAAGAGCGAGCACCGGGAAGAACCAGCCGACCGCGGCACCCACGAGCAGGATCACGAAGGAGGTGACGATTTTCACCATCGTGTCTTCGTAGGTCATGCGATCGGTGTCCGAAGGAGTCGCAGAGGGCACGCTATAGAGATCAGTGAGCTGAGCCGCCGTCATTCCCTCGGTCGACACCGAGGAAGTCGCGCCAGCCTGCAGTTTCGCGGCGACGTCGCGATTTGATGAGAATGCAGGGGAACGATTGAATGCCGGATTAGAGGAAGCCATGCCTCAGAGTTTACCGGGCGGGGCATCCGAAATGCTGGGGATTCACCCGCTATGGCTCCGCTCTGGGCGTATTGTGCCCGCCTGAACCTGCGACTGTGCCAGCGCGCGAGCGATCCACGCGGACGCCACGACCACCACGAGCGAGACGGCGACCACGATCGCGCCGTTCCCGTACTGCGGATAAAGCTGGGCCAGGAGGAGACCACTCGCCAGGGGAAGCAGGGTAGCGAGGTAGCTGCGGCCGGGCCGCTGGCGTACAAGCAGCCAGAAGGCGAGGGGAAGAACGAGGAGCACTGCGGCCACGGAGCCGAGAAGCAGCGCACCGACGAGAAGAGCACTGGGCACCGCAACCGCCGCGCGGTGAGCACCCCGTGCCGGCAGGATCGCCCAGCCCGCGATGTGGGCGACGAATCCGATCACGATCAGGTAGTCCGCGTAAGCGGATCCCGCCTGGAGCACGAGAGCACCGGCCAGGATGAGGGCAATCGCGCCGAGATAGCGCGGCCGATAGCGGCCCCAGCGCAGCGGAAGCGCAGAGCTCGGCTCTCGCCAGCCGATGCGCGTCGCCACGCGCTCAGCCCCGCGGGGAGAAGAGGGCGATCGCCACGATGGTGATCAGTACGCCGCCGCCCACGGCCATGACGATGCCAAGCACGAGGGCGACATCCACCCGCTTGCGGGGCGGGGGTTCATCATCGGACAGTGCGTCTGGTCGGATCGCCGACGGTATCGGTTCGGCTTCTGGGCTCGACTCGGCTTCTGGGCTCGACTCGGCTGCTGGGCTCGACTCGGCTGCTGGGCTCGGTTCGGCTTCTGGGCTCGGTTCGGCTTCTGCGCTCGGTTCGGCTTCTGCGCTCAATTCGCCTTCTGCGCTCGACTCGGCTTGCATACGCGGTTCTGGCGTCGCGGCATCCTCATCGGTCGGCCCCACCGCCTCTCCGCAGGCGATGCAGAACTTCCAGCCCGGATCGAGCGTGGCTTCACAATTCGCGCATTTCCCCATGGGCATGAGGGTAGCAAGCACATGGGCCGCAGCCCCGGCATCCCGTACCGTTAGCACGTGACTTTCTTGCCTCCCCTCGTCATCGCTCATCGCGGAGCGAGCGGCTACCGTGCCGAGCACACCCGGTCTGCCTATTTGCTCGCCTTCGAGCAGGGAGCGGATGCCGTGGAGCCCGACCTCGTCGCCACGAAGGATCGCGTGCTGGTGATCCGCCATGAGAACGAGATCTCGGGCACGACCGATGTGGCCTCTCTGCCGCAGTTCGCCGACCGGCGCAGCACGAAGGTGATCGATGGACAGACCCTGACCGGCTGGTTTACCGAGGACTTCACCTGGGCGGAGCTCGCCACCCTGCGGGCGACCGAGCGGCTTCCCCTTGTGCGCCCAGGCAATACAAAGTTCCCGGCTGAGGGCATCCTGCGACTGGTCGACCTCCTTGAATTGCTCGAAGTGGCTCCTCTGAACGCGCTCGGCGGTCGGATCGGCATGGTTGCCGAGATCAAGCACGCGAGCTATTTCGCTTCGATAGGCCTGCCCCTCGACGAACTCTTCGCGGCCGAGTTGGGTGCAGCAGGCTGGAGCGATGACGATCGACTCACGGTCGAATGCTTCGAGGAGACCGCGCTGCAGCAGATCCGCGAGCGGGGGATCCGGGCGCGTTACGTGTTCCTGGTGGATGCCGAGGGCGCCCCGGCCGACCAGGTGGCGAAGTGGGGCACCGCCGCGCGCAGCTATGAGTCCTATCTCACGGCGGAGGGGATGGCGGCGCTCGCCCAGTGCGTGGACGGCATCAGTGTGGACAAGTACATCCTGCAGGCGACGGATGCCTCGGGCTCAGCGGCCGGCGCCACACTCGTCGCGCGCGCTCACGCGGCCGGGCTCTCGGTCTTCTGCTGGACGCTGCGGGCAGAAAACAGGTTTCTGCCGAAGGCGCTGAGGTTCGGGGCATCCGCGAGCATGTTCGGCGACTGGATGACCGAGTTTCTCGAGCTGATGGGCCTGGGGGTTGACGGGGTGTTCTCCGACCAGCCCGACCTCGCGATCGAGGCGCGGAGAGTGCTACTCGACACCGCGGAGGAGACGAACTAGCCTCACGATATGGAAACTCTCGACTCGGTAGAACGTGCATTGCAGCTCGACGCGATCCGACTCCGGGGTCGCCGAAACGGCGGCCTCCTCGTCACGCTCGGTGCCCTCGCCATCGTCGGATCGTGGTGGCTCGTTTCCCGGTCGATCATCGCGACCCTGGCCGCCGCCGATCCGACAGTCGGCCTGGTGGATCTCGTCGTGGGTGTGATCGCGCTCGCCGCGGGGATCACCCTTGTCGTGGTCGGCATCCAGGCGCAGAAGCGAGCAAGCGTGGGCGATGCGCAGTCCAACACCGGACAGGCCAACCCCCTTTTCGACAATCCGGGTGCGCCCACTCCCAACGGGCAGCCGCCACTCAACTGGACCGGGCTCACGGTTCGCTAGCGACCGCCGGCAGGCTCCGTCTGCAACGCCCGGGCCGCGAGCCCGATCACCGCGCTGTAGGTGGGGTACGCGAACTTCACGTTCGCGAGGGTGGCAACATCGATGCCTGCCGCCATGGCGGTGGTCACCGACTGCACCACTTCGATCGCGTTTTCTCCGACGGCGTGAGCGCCAAGGATCAACTCGCGTCGACGATCGGCGATGAGCATGAGGAAGCCGCGCTCGCGATCGTCGATCACGGCGCGGTCGAGGGTGGAGTAATCGACCCGGGCGACGACGCACTGGGGATCACGCTCGCGGGCCTGTGCTTCGGTGAGCCCGACACCGGCATAGTCCGGATCGGTGAACCCACCGGCGGGCAGCAACAGATGAGGGGTGCGCCGGTTCGCATCGAGCACCGCGTTCTCTGCGGCCGCCTCCCCTTCGAAGTGCGCGGCCTGCACAAGCATGTCGGTTCCGTTAGCGTCGCCGACGGCGAAAATGTGCGGCACGACGGTGCGAAAGTACTGATTCACCGGGATCGCCGACCGGGCCGGCGTGATCCCCGCGTTCTCGAGACCAAGGTCTTCGACATCCGCTGGCCAGCCGGTTGCCATGATCACGGCATCGAAGGAGCCGGATGTCTCGACACCGCCCTCCCGCCAGCGAAGGGTGATCGACCCGTCATCGGCGCGCGAGAGGCCGTCGACCCCGTCCACGCCGGTGCGCACGGACACTCCCTGTTGCACGAAGGCCTCGCTCACCGCCTCGCCGATCGCGGCATCCGAGGCCATGAGGAGGCGCGGCGCGACATCCAAGACGGTGACTGCGCTACCGAAGGAGCTGAACACCGTCACGAGCTGCGCCCCGGTGTTGCCGGCGCCGATAACAGCGAGTCGGGCGGGCAGCTCTGGCAGGGTCAGCACGTCCTCCGGCACGGTCGCGAGCTCGGCTCCAGGGATGGGGAGGCGCCGGGAGTGCCCACCGACGCAGATGATCACCGAGTCGGCGGTGACAACGCGGCCGCTGTCGAGCACGAGCGTGTTGGGGTCGGAGAAGCGCGCCCGACCCTCGAGCAACAACTCGATTCCGGCGGCGGTAAACCGCTCGGCCTCCGCCTTGATCGACCGCACCCGGTCGACGGTGCGCTTCACCCGGGCGACGGTGGCCTGCCAGTTGATCGACTGCTCGGTGAGGATGATGCCCCACGACCCGGCGGTGCGCATCTCGCGGGTGATGCGCGCGGTGCGGGCGAGAACACGGGTGGGCACACAGCCGGTATTCACGCAGGTGCCGCCGGTGCGACTCGCTTCGAGCACGGCGACTCTCGCTCCGAGTTCGGCGGCTCGCAGGGCGGCAGCGGTTCCGGCGGGGCCGGCTCCGATCACGACGACGTCAAAATCACGAACGGACACAAATTGCGGCACGGTTCTCTCCCGGGTAGATTCTCAGGCTATTGGTGCACCGGCGACACTCTGCCTTCGATCAGCACCTATGCAGTGTCTTCCCTGCCTCGCATCCGGTGTCGGAGCCCGGCTCTACACTTGAGTCCGTCATGACCTTCATCCTGGATCCGGCTGAACCCGCCCGTTCTGAGCCGACTGAGTCCCCACTGCTTGCTGGCCTCAACCCACAGCAGCGCGAAGCGGTCGAATATCGCGGTCACGCGCTCCTGATCGTCGCGGGCGCGGGATCCGGCAAGACGAGCGTGCTCACCCGGCGCGTGGCAAGCCTGATTGAGTCGCAGGATGCCTGGCCGTCGCAGATCCTCGCCATCACCTTCACCAATAAGGCGGCGGCAGAGATGCGCGAGCGGGTCGAGGCGATCCTCGGACAGGCCGCCAATGGCATGTGGATCTCGACCTTCCACTCCGCCTGCGTTCGCATCCTTCGCCGAGAGGCCGAGCACTTCGGCTTCGGCAAGAATTTCACGATTTATGATTCGGCCGACTCCCGTGCGCTGATCAAACGGATCATCAAGGACCTGGATGCTGACACCTTCGGCTTCACCGTCTCGAGTGTCGCCGGCAAGATTTCCAAGCTCAAGAACGAGCTGAACGACGTGGAGTCCTACGCGCGCGGAGCGAACTTCAACGATCCGCAGGAGAGGGTCTTCCTCGATATCTTCCGCGAATACACGCGCAGCCTGCAGAGCGCCAATGCCTTCGACTTCGACGACCTCATCGGCCAGACGGTGTATCTGTTCCGGGCCTTCCCGCAGGTCGCGGCGCTCTACCAGCGGCGCTTCCGGCACATTCTGGTCGACGAGTACCAAGACACCAACCATGCCCAGTACTCGCTGATCCGGGAGCTGACCCAGCCGCCGCGTACCGACCTGCTGGGAGGGGCGACGGGGTTCGATGGCTCTCTTCTCAGCAACCCGACGAAGCACCTCGAGCCCGCGTCGCTGACGGTTGTCGGCGATTCCGACCAGTCCATTTACGCGTTTCGCGGTGCGGACATCCGCAATATCGTGGAGTTCGAGCGCGACTTCCCAAGCTCCAAGGTCGTGCTGCTCGAGCAGAATTATCGCTCGACGCAGAATATTTTGAGTGCCGCGAATGCCGTGATCTCGAACAACTTCGACCGCAAAGACAAGAAGCTCTTTACGACTGTCGGCGATGGCGACAAGATCGTCGGCTTCACCGGCTATAGCCAGCACGATGAGGCCCAGTTCATCGCGGACGAGATCACCGAGTTGCACTCCACCGGCAACATCGAGTACCGCGACATCGCGGTCTTCTACCGCACCAACGCCCAGACCAGGGCGCTGGAGGAGATCTTTATTCGCTCAGCCCTTCCCTACCGGGTGCTCGGCGGAACGAAGTTCTACGAGCGTGCCGAGATCAAGGATGCCTTCGGCTACCTCATCGCGATCGCGAATCCGGCCGACCCGATGGCGCTGCGCCGCATCCTGAACACCCCGAAGCGCGGCATCGGCGGCGTCACCGAAGCCACATTGCAGCGTTACGCCGAGACGCACGGGATCACCCTGCGCGAATCGCTTCGGCACGCGGATGAAATGAGTTTCGGCCCCAAGATCACCGGCGCCATTCTGGGACTCGGCGCGATTCTCGACGAGGTCGCGCTCACTTCGGACACCGCAACGGTCGCCGACATCCTCACCGCCCTCATCGCCAAGACCGGACTCGTGGAGGTGCTCCGGGCTTCCCGCGACCCGCAGGACGAGGCCCGCGCCGAGAACATCGAGGAGCTTGTGGCGGTGACTAAGGAATTCAACAAGAACAACCCCGAAGGCACCCTGCTCGACTTCCTCACCGAGACCTCACTAGTGGCCGCGGCCGATGACATCGACGACTCGAGCGGCACAGTCTCGCTGATGACCCTGCACACAGCGAAGGGCCTGGAATACGAAGCCGTATTTCTCACCGGCATCGAGGAAGACCTGCTTCCGCATCGGATGTCGGCGAACGAGCCGGGCGGACCGGCCGAGGAACGTCGCCTCTTCTACGTTGGCATCACCCGGGCGCGCCGCAAGCTTTATCTCTCCCTGGCTATGACCCGCGCGCAGTTCGGCGAAGTCTCGGTGGCAATGCCATCGCGCTACCTGCAGGAGATCCCGCCGGAGCTCATCGACTGGCGCCAGTCGCCCGGAATGGCGACCTCGCGCGGGGGAACCCAACCGCGCGCGCTCAACGCCCGCCGCGGCGGATTCGGAGCGGAGGATGCCCCGGCCCTTGGCACCGGCTACGGATCGTCCAGCGGACCGGGGGCAACGGCTTTGGCCCGGGCGGCCCGCGCCGAGCGCGCGGCCCAGCCCAAGACACAGTGGGCAAATCGGGTGACGAACGTGGTGCGGGACAACGGCGACCTCACGCTGGCCGCGGGGGACCGCATCCGTCACGTGGATTTTGGCGACGGTCGTGTGACGGCGGTCACCGGCATCGGGCCAAAGTCGATCGCCGAAGTGCAGTTCGATACCGCCGGTCGCAAGCGGCTGCTGATAAAACTGGCTCCGATCGAGAGGCTGTAGCGATCGTGCGAGCGAGCGTGTCGGGCGGGGGCGCGGGATAGCATATGGGGGCAGAGTCCGCGGGGGGACTCGCGGAAGCCGCACGGGGGCGCATGTCTGATCTACGGGGAACACCACCCTTGGCCACACGGCCATGCCAGCCCATCTTGAGCGGATTCCGGTCATGAACCGGCTCCTGATCCTGCGGTTCTTCGTTTTCGTGACTGTGGTCCTTGGCGTGAACTACATCGCTTGGCGCTGGCTGTTCTCGCTCAACTGGCACGCCTGGTGGATCGCTGTGCCGCTCGTGGTGGCGGAGACCTACAGCCTGATCGACGTGAGCCTGTTCGGACTCGCGATGTGGCGCGCACGCCCCCGCGAGCTGCCGAAAACCGTTCCGCTCGGCACAACGGTCGACGTCTTCATCACCACCTACGACGAGCCGATCGACCTCGTCATGATCACCGCGCGTCACGCCCGCGACATCCGCTATCCCCACTCGACCTGGCTGCTCGACGACGGTGCCCGACCGGAACTCGCGGCGGCCGCGGCGGATCTCGGAGTCGGGTACATCAAGCGCGGCGCGGACTGGGTGGACCGCCCGTTGCACGCGAAGGCGGGAAATCTCAACAACGCCCTGATGTCGACGAACGGGGAGCTGCTACTCATCCTCGACGCGGATCAGGTGCCGCAGCCGGAGATCCTCGACAAGACGCTCGGCTACTTCGACGACGAACGGGTCGCCCTCGTGCAGACTCCGCAGCTGTTCGGCAATGTGCCGATTGGCGACCCATTGGGCAGCCAGGCGCCGCTCTTCTACGGACCTATCCAGCAGGGTAAGGACGGCTGGAATGCGGCATTCTTCTGCGGCTCGAATGCCATCCTTCGCCGGGAGGCCCTCATGCAGCTCGGCATCACCGGGTATGTAACCGAGGTGGAGCGCGCGGTGGACACTGCACTGCGCGGCGCGCATCGTGTGATCAAGCGGGCCCTGCGCTCGGTGCCGAAGTCCAATGAGATGATGCACACCGCCCTCGCCGACGTTGGCCAGGCGGTCGATGCAGCCAAAGCGAGCATCGACTCCGGCGAATCGCTCTCGGGTGTCACGTACACGCTGCAACGCCGCGTGGCCGAGGTGTCGCAGGCGATGGTGGCCGTCGACGTGCAGTTGCTCGCCCAGGACCTGCGGGCCATCGAGGAGATGGATGCCGGTGGAGCGGATTCCGACTTCATCATGAACATCGACGCGACGATGGAGGTTCTCGGATCACGCGACCTCTCGCCCCTCGGAGCCGTCGAGTCTGTTCAAACCCTGCTCAGGTCCATCGACGTGGACCGATCCCGGGAGGCCCAGCCGCTCATGCCGCTCGCCACGATCTCCGTGACCGAGGACATGGCCACGTCCATGCGGTTGCACGGGCTCGGCTGGAAGAGTGTGTACCACCACGAGCTTCTGGCGGTCGGACTTGCCCCGGAGGATTTGGGCACGATGCTCAAACAGAGGCTGCGGTGGGCGCAGGGCACAATGCAAGTGCTGATCCGCGAGAATCCCCTGGTGCAGCGCGGCATGACCCTCGCACAGCGCCTCATGTACTTCTCCACGATGTGGAGCTATCTCAGCGGGTTCGCAACGATTGTCTACTTCGCGGCGCCGATCGTCTTCCTCTGTTTCGGAATACTGCCGGTAAACACGTCCGCGTGGCAGTTCTTCCTACACTTCTTGCCCTTCATGATCGCCAACCAGGTGTTGTTCGCCTTTGCTGGCCGTGGCGTCTCGACCTGGCGTGGGCAGCAGTACAGCCTCGCCCTGTTCCCGGTCTGGATCGAGGCGACCGTCAGTGCGGCGGCCAACGTCTTCTTCGGCCGTCCGCTCAGCTTCATCGTGACGTCCAAGGTTCGCGGCGCATACCGGCCGCAGTGGAGTCTGATCACCCCGCAGATCATCGTTTCGGTCGCACTCACCATCGCTACCGTGATAGGAATTACCCGACTCGTTCTTGGTGTCGGCGAACCCATCGGTACCGCGGTCAATCTCGCGTGGGTCACGCTTGATCTGGTCGTGCTCAGCGTGCTGGTGCCGGCCGTGCGTTATCGCGGATTCGACTATAAGCAGGAGGAATAGCGCATGGATTTCACGGTTCAGGAACTGGGAAAGGGCATCGCGGTCGTGCGCGGCGCGGGTCGTCTCAACATGGTGAGTGCTGGCCAGCTGCGCGAGTTGGTCGCGGCGGCCGTCGCGGGCGGCAGCGCCCGCATCGTCGTTGATCTCGCCGCCGTCGACTTCATCGACTCATCCGGACTCGGTGCCCTCGTCAACGGACTCAAGATCGCCCGCCAGGCGGGGGGCGACCTGCGGATCTCGGCACCCACCGACCAGGTGAAGCTTGTGTTGCAGCTCACCAACATGGAGAGGGTGCTCGCTTCCTACCCGACCGTCGAGTCGGCCTACGCAAATGACTGAGAGCGGTGTCTATACGATCACTATCGCGACGCCGAACGACGACATCGAGAAAGTGCATGAAATGCTCGAGGATGTGTGGGCCAAGTCGCCGTCGGTGTCGACCACCGACCGCCTCAGCTTCGAGACCGCGCTCATCGAGCTGTCGTCCAATGTGATTCGGCATGCCGACGACGGCTCCGGTATCCGCTGCGTGCTCACCGTTGGGGTCTCGGATGCCCGGATCGAGGCGCGGCTCACCGACACCGGCATGGCGAGCAAAGTTGAACTGGTCGGACGCATGATGCCGGAGGAGCTCGCCGAGTCGGGGCGCGGGATCGCCTTGATCCAGGCACTCGTTGACGAGCTCGAATACGTGCGTTCGGGATCGAGCAATCACTGGCGGATCAGCCGCTCTCGCACCGCGTGAACGGCGCCGAAAGCTACCGCGTGCTCGTGGTCGATGACGATCCGGACGTGGCCAACTATGTGCGGGTTATCCTCGAGCGACACACCGGCAGCCTCGTGCGGGTAATCGGCGATCCGGCGCTCGCGAGGGCAACGGCCGCCGAGTTCAGTCCCGATGTCGTGGTGACCGACATTCAGATGCCCGGAATGACCGGGCTGGAGATGATGGGACTGCTGCACGAGGACCAGCCGGGTCTGCCGGTCATCGTGATGACCGCGCATGCCTCCATCGACTACGCCGTGCAGGCCTTGCGGAGCCAGGCGGATGAGTTTCTCGTCAAGCCCATCCCGTCGGCGCAGCTGACTGCGGCCGTTCTTCGCCTCGCCGCGCAGTGGCGCTCGCACACCGAGCACGAGAAGGAACTCGGCCGTGCGGCCGAGGTGCAGCGTGGCCTGCTTCCGCAACAGTCGATCGACCTGCCCGGCTACGAAATCGCCGGCGGATGTACGCCGGCGCGGGCCGTCGGGGGAGACTTCTTCGACTGGTACCCGGTCGGTCAGGGCGCGGCGATCACACTCGCTGACGTGATGGGCAAGGGCATCGGTGCCGCGATCATCGCGGCCACGGTGCGGGCCGTTCTGCGGGCTGGATCGCCCAATCACGGTATCAGCGCCGCGGTCACCGCCGCCGATGCGGCCCTCGACTCTGACCTGCGTCAGGCCGGAGCTTTCGTGACTCTCTTTACCGGTCAACTGGATGCCGAACGGAACGAGTTTCGTTACGTCGACGCCGGACACGGGCTCTCGGTGGTCACCCAGGCCGACGGGGGAGTCAAGCGACTTGCGACGACAAGCCTCCCGCTCGGGCTCGGACTCGACGAATCGTGGCGCGAGCACACCGTGACGCTCCAGCCCGGAGACACCCTCGTGTCGGTGAGCGATGGGGTACTTGACCTGTTCGATGGCACTCTCGCCAGCCTTGACGAGGTGGAGAGGATCGCTCGATCCGCCTCGAGCGCCCAGGAGATCGTGGACTCGTTGCTGCTGCTGGCATCCGACGGCGCTCCCGACGACGTGACCGTGGTGGCACTTCGACGCATCGCCTGACGGTGCAAGTGCGCCAATCGCTCAGTTGATAGCACTGGCGATTCTGATAGCACTGGCGATTCTGCTAGCACTGGCGATTTCAGCAGCACTGTCGATTCGTCAGCACCGGTGCGGAATATCTCTCGACCTCTCCCGGTTCACTCATCGGTACCCGCTGTTTGCCGGGCCAACTCCCATCCGAAAGTGATCAAGTGCAACTCTTCGCGCCCGTCAGCCTCGGGGCCCTTGCCCTCACCAACCGCGTCGTCATGGCGCCCCTCACCCGCCTGCGTGCGGGCGACGCCGGGATTCCGAATGGCCTGCTTGTCGAGCACTATCGCCAGCGGGCCACCACCGGCCTGATCGTGACCGAAGGTACCTTCACGAGCCCGGTGAGCCGTGCGTATCCCGGGCAGCCCGGCATCGTGACCGCCGAGCAGATCGCCGGCTGGCGACGGGTCACCGACGCGGTACACGCCGAGGGCGGCGTAATCGTGATGCAGCTCATGCACGGCGGCCGCGTGACGCACCCCGAGATCAACGGGGGACTCACCCCGGTGGCTCCCAGCGCGATCGCCATCGACGGTGAGACGCGCACGCCCCTCGGAAAGAAGCGGTTCGCTGAGCCTCGTGCGCTGGCGACTGAAGAGCTTCCCGTCGTGACCGCCGAGATCGTGCAGGCCGCCCGTAATGCAATCGCGGCCGGATTCGACGGCGTCGAGGTGCACTCCGCCAACGGATACCTGCTGCACGAGTTCCTGTCGCCGGTGTCCAACGTGCGCACCGACTCCTACGGCGGTTCGCCCGTGAATCGCGCCCGCTTCGGAATCGAGACCGTCACGGCCGTGGCCGCGGCGGTCGGGGCGGATCGGGTAGGCATCCGCATCTCGCCGTCGCACAACATTCAGGACGTCCTGGAGACGGATGATGCGGAGACCAAGGCCACCTACGACGCGCTGATCGACGGCATCGCCCCGCTCGGTCTCGCCTACCTCAGTGTGCTTCACCGCGACCCAGCCGGCGAGCTTGTGCAAGACCTGCGCGCGCGATTCGGCGGACCACTCATGGCCAACAGCGGATTCGGCCAACTGACCAGCCGCGACGAGGCGATAAAGTTCGTGCGCGATGACTTCGCGGATGTCGTGGCCGTCGGCCGCCAGGTGATCGCGAACCCCGACCTCGTGGCCCGCTGGCGCGACGACCGTGAGCTCAACGAGCCGAATCCGAGCACCTTCTACGGCCCCGGTGCTGAGGGCTACACGGACTACCCGGCGCTCGCGAGCTGAGTCCTGACCCGGGGAAGCTCACGGGCGCAGCTGCCGCGATCGGCCTACGCAGACTCCCGTCCGAACGGTAACGGGCAGTTGGTGTGCTGGAACGATGCCACAGCAACACCGGCCGCCTGTTCTCGCGCGTACCGAGCCAGGGAGCCTGGCGTAGTATCCGCTACATGAGTCAAAATCTGATAGTGACCCGAGCCGTCTTCTCGGGCGCCGCTATCGCCGCCCTCGCCGTGGGAGTGATGTCGATCGCGGCTATCCCGGTTCTGGCTGTTGCGACCCTACCGCTCGGTGTGGTCGCGTTGGTACTCGGCCTGGTTTCCCGGCGCTCGCTCAGGGCTGATCCGTCCCTGCGAGGCGCCCGGCTCTCCCTCGCGGGTTTCATCCTCGGCATCGCGGGGATGTTTCTGGGCGGAGCAGTGCCCGTGCTGCTGATGCTCCTCTGGAGGTTCTTCGGCTTGAGCGACTGATCCGGCCCTCAGCGGAGCCGCCTCAGCAGATGGTTTTTCGGCCAGTGCCGTAGTCGGGCAGGCAGATGCGGGTAAAGGAGAGCGGTGACATCCATCATTCGGTCGAAGCGGCGCTGTCGGCGGTCGCTCCACGGCAGCGCGTAGGCCTCGAGGAGCGCGGGCGGCAGCAGGCCGCCGGTGGCGAGTCGGGCGACCGGCATTAGCGCGCGCATCCACAGCGGACCGGAGGCCGGGTGAAGCACCTGCGCCCCGACCTCGCGCACCCGGTCATCGACTTCGAGCCCCGCCAGCTGCGCCTGCCAGTAGCGACCGAAGGCCTCCCGGTCGACCGGCCAGAGGGCGGCGGGCATTCCAAGGGCCGTTCCGACGACCGCGTAGTCCCGGTACACGGCATCGGCGGATGCCTCATCGAGCGGCCCGAATATGCGCGCGTGCAGCGTGGCCGCGGTGTCGTAGAGCGTGGCGGCGACCCACAATTGGAGCCCGGCATCCGAGGCGTCGTAGGTCTCGGAACGCACGGGTGCATGGGCGCTGTGAACCATAGCGCGCACCCGTGCAACCTGATCGGGCGTGCCGTAGACGAGCGCATAAACATAGCTGAGGGTGTTGCGCAGCCGCCGCAACGGGTCGGCCGTGAAGTTGCTGTGGTCTGCCACGGCGTGACCGACGGCCGGGTTGGCGAGCTGGAGCAGGATGGCGCGACCGCCGCCCGCGAGCAACGCGGCTTCTGCTCCAATGTCGCGGAGCCCGAGGATGGAATGTGCCACCGTTCCATTGTGCCGGGTGCGTGCGCGTGCCGCGATGCCTACCCGTTCTCCTCGCTGCGGGTGCCGCGTGGCAGAGATCCGGTTGCAAATGCAGGACAGGGTGCGAGAAGTCGACCACTGTGGTCAACATCCGTCCCGCCAGTAACGCGCGGTCCTGCATTTCGTGCGGGATGGGATGCGCGTTGTCTTCGCGGCGGGTGCTGCGTGGTGGAGGTCCGGTTGCAAATGCAGGACCGGGCACGAAAAGTTGACCACTGTGGTCGACATCCGTCCCACCAGTAACGCGGGGTCCTGCATTTCGTGCGCGAGGGGTGCGTGATGGGCGAGGCGCGGCGCGGGTGCGCGAGGGGTGCGTGATGGACACGAGGCGACGCGCGGCGCGGCGCGGCGCGGCGAGGCGAGTGCAGCGCGGTCCTGCATTACGTGCGGGATGGGGGCGCCAGGCGCGGGACGGCAACGCGCGCAGAAATGGGTTGGATGTGACGGGGTGCGGTGCATTGCACGCACAAGTGCTCAGCCTCCCACCCAACCGCGAGCGCGCAAGAACCGGCAAAGTTTCCCTCCTGCTCACCCGGGCACGGCCGAACCCCGTGAGTGGCCGGGGGTAGAGTTCTGTGTGGCCCAAATGTCTTGACGTCAAGCTATCTCGACGTCGAGATACCCGCCGCCCCATCAGCCAGACGAACTGCGGATTGGATACATGCAGCGTGGATCTATTTGAGTACCAGGCCCGAGATCTCTTCGAATCGTACGGG
>JANYEI010000006.1 GCA_025363205.1 Frigoribacterium sp. | reverse complement strand
GGCGACAACGGCATCCGAGTCCGCTTTCGTCGGCGAGAAATGCTGGATCCAGGCCTGCGGCTGCAGGAACTTCCGGTACCCGCGGGCGCCGGGCGTCGAGGCGGCCGTGGCGAGAGCCTCGGCACCCGCCTGGTCGCGCAGTGGCAGATAGATCTCACCCTCGACGGTCTGGTCGGGGGCCGTGACTCCCGCGTCGTTCGCGGCGGTGGCCCACTTGGGCACCGATCCCGCGAAGGAATCGCGATCAGCAGCCGAGGCTGTCGACACGCCGGTGAGCGAGAGTGCGATGACGGTGGTGGCCGTGGCCACGATGCCGAGTGTCCTACGAGAGAACATCCTCCGGCGCGCGCAATTGTCCAAGTTCTGAAACCTTCCCCAATGAAGAATGACCGCGCAAGCAAAAGGCGCAATCGTGACAATAGCCCCGCTCGATTACCCCCACAAAGGGGTTCACATGGATTTTACAAACAACGCAAAAAAACTGCGCGTGCGCTCCGATTCAGGCGCGGGATCTAGGCTGAGCGCATGAAATACCGCAGGATCGGCGATGTGAAAGTCAGCGCCATCGGGCTGGGTGCAATGCCACTCTCCCTGCCAGGCCGACCGGATCGCGAGAGGGCGATCGCGACCATCCACGCCGCCCTGGATGTCGGCATCACCCTCATCGACACCGCGGACGCCTACACGACGGATGCCGACGGCCCCGGACACAACGAAATCCTTGTCGCCGAAGCACTGCGGGGTCGCCCCGAGGAGGTGCTCGTCGCCACGAAGGGAGGTCTGCTCTACCGAGACGGCGGCCCCTGGGACCGCAACGGTACTCCCGCCCATCTCAAGAAGGCCGCGCGGGAGTCCCGAGCACGGCTCGGTGTCGACGCGATCGGGCTCTACCAGTTTCATCGCCCCGACCCCGGAGTTCCCTACGAGGACTCGATCGGGGCCATTCGGGAGCTAGTCGACGAGGGGGTGATTCGCATGGCGGGCATCTCCAACGTCACCGTCGCGCAGATCGCGTTGGCCGACCATGTGCTTGGCGGTCGGCTGGTGTCAGTACAAAACCAGTTCTCCCCCGCCTACCGGTCGAGCCAGGGCGAGCTCGATTATTGCGTCGACCACGAGATCGCGTTCCTGCCCTGGAGTCCACTCGGCGGGATCGGCCGGGGTGACGAGGTCTTCGCGGCGGGCAGTGTCTTCACCGAGGTCGCGCTCGAGCTCGACGTGAGCCCGCAACGGGTCGCCCTCGCCTGGGAGCTCTCTCTCGGCCATTGCGTTGTCCCGATACCCGGAGCCTCCAGACCCGCGACGGTCACCGACTCCGCCGGTGCCGCCGAGCTCGTTCTCAGCGGCGACCAGAAGGCCAGGCTCAGCGCGCCCTGAGCGCGCCCTCGTAGAGATCCCGCTTGCCGAGGCCGGTCGCATCCGCCACTTCGGATGCCGCGTCCTTCAGCTTCGACCCCGCCGCCACGAGTGCCTTCACCTGCGTAATTCCCGTCTCGAGGTCGATCTCCTGAACGACCCCACCCTCGACAACGATGCAGATCTCACCCTTGACGCCCGCGGTCGCCCACTCGACGAGTTCGGCGGCGGTACCCCGGCGCACCTCCTCGTAGAGCTTGGTGAGTTCGCGGCAGACGGCCACCCGACGATCGGGCCCCAATGCCGTCGCGATATCACCGAGGGCATCCGCCAGCCGGTTCGGTGACTCGAAGAACACCATCGTGCGCGGTTCGCGGGCGAGTCGGCGCAGCGAGGCAAGTCGACCCTTGCGCGGAAGGAAGCCCTCGAACGTGAAGCGATCGGTGGGCAGTCCGGAGAGGGCGAGTGCGGTGATCACCGCGGACGGGCCCGGAAGCGCCGTTACCGTGACCCCGGCGGCGGCGGCGGCGGTCACGATCGAGAATCCCGGGTCGCTGATCGCGGGCATCCCGGCGTCGGTAAGCACCAACACATCCGTCTCGCGGGCGAGTTCCGCGATCTCCGCCGCCTTCTCCACCTCGTTGTGTTCGTGCAGCGCGATGAGCCGCGGACGGTTCTCGATGCCGAGCGCCCGCATGAGGTGAATGGTGACCCGCGTGTCCTCCGAGGCGATCACTTCGGCATTGCCGAGCGCCTCCACCAGCCTCCGGGAGGCGTCACCGAGGTTGCCGATCGGAGTCGCTGCAAGGATGATCACCTGCTCATCCTTGCAGCGAACCCTCGTTACCATTGCACTTGTGACCAGACCCGACGCCGACTTCGACGCCATGGTCGGCGCGCGGGGAGCGCAGAGGGTCGAGCCTGAATCGGACGAGCGGACCGGCACTCGACTCGACCTGTGGTGGGGCCGGCTTCTCGCTCTGCCCGGTGCAAGGCGAATCTGGTACTGGGGTGGCCCGATTGCGGTGACGCTGCTCGCCGCGGTACTCCGCCTCGTGCGACTCGGCGATCCCCGCTCGCTGGTGTTCGACGAGACCTTCTATGTGAAGGATGCCTGGACGCTCCTAAACCTGGGCTACGAGGCATCCTGGCCCGACAACGCCGACAAGGCGTTCACCGCCGGCAATGTCGACATCTTCACCAAAAACGGGGCGTATGTGGCGCATCCGCCTCTCGGCAAGTGGATGATCGCGCTCGGCCTTCGCGTATTCGGCGCAGAGAATACGATCGGGTGGCGCATCAGCACGGCGCTCGTTGGCATCCTCGCGGTGTTCCTGCTCGTGATCATCGCGCGTGCGCTCTTTAAGTCGACCCTGCTCGCCACCATCGCCGGTGGGTTGTTCGCGATCGATGGTCACGCGATCGTGCTGTCCCGCACGGCACTTCTGGATAACTTCGTGATGATTTTCACGCTGCTCGGATTCGGGGCGATCCTGCTCGACCGCGCCAAGAGCGCCGGACGCCTATCGATCTGGCTGGCGCGCCGGGCGGATGCCGGTCGCGGCATCGACTGGGGCCCGGCCCTGTGGTGGCGGCCCTGGCTTCTCGCCGCGGGCATCCTGTTCGGTGCGGCCACCGCCGTCAAATGGAGCGGCCTCTACTTCCTGGCCGCATTCGCGGTTTACTCCCTGGTGGTCGACGCGTTTGCACGGCGCGCAGCGGGCATTCCGTTCTGGATCAGCGGCACGATCTTCAAGCAGGGCCCGGTCACCTTCCTGCTCACCATCCCACTGGCCATCGCCACCTACCTGGCGAGCTGGACCGGCTGGTTTGTCACCAGTCAGGGGTACTACCGACACTGGGCTGAAGCACCGGGCAATGCCCTGACCGGATTCTTCGCCTGGGTGCCACACTCGGTGCAGAGCTTCCTGCACTACCAATCAAGTGTCTACGACTTCAACGTGAACGAACACAGCGCACACCCCTACTCGGCCAACCCCTTCTCCTGGCTGTTCCTGCTTCGCCCCACAGCTTTTTACTACGTCGGCCAGGCCACGGGGCAGAGCGGATGCGGCTTCTCAAGTTGTGCGCAATACGTCACCTCCATCGCCAATCCGATCCTCTGGTGGGCGGCGACCGCAGCACTCTTTTTCCTGGTCTACCGGCTCGCGCGATATCGCGAATGGCGGGTCGGGCTGATCCTGATGGGCATGGTGGCTGGCTACCTGCCCTGGCTCCTCTACTCTAACCGCACCATTTTCCAGTTCTACGCGATCATCTTCGAGCCGTACATGATCCTCGGGCTCGTCTTCGTGATCGGCCTGATTATCGGCAACAGAGGGGATCCCTCGTGGCGCAGAACCCGGGGTATCGGGCTCGTCGCGGTGTTCCTGGTATCCGTCGTACTCCTGAGCGCCTTCTTCTATCCCGTCTGGACCGGAATGCAGGTGCCAGAGGCCTTCGCCCGGTTGCACTACTGGCTTCCCGGCTGGCGCTGACGCTGGCACACCACAGTGCAGCCGGGAGTATTACCCCGGATTTCCTTCGGAGCCGGTTACCACGCCCCGTTTGGTAGCGTGAGGCTATGCCCTACAGTGAATCGACAGACCGCGAATGGGGTTTCCGCACGCGTGCGATCCACGCGGGCAACATCCCCGATGCGGCGACTGGCGCGCGCGCGCTTCCCATCTACCAGACCAGCGCATTCGTCTTTGACGACACCACGGATGCGGCGGCCCGGTTCGCCCTGCAGAAATACGGCAACATCTACAGCCGCCTCGGCAACCCCACCGTCGCCGCCTTCGAAGAGCGGATCGCGTCGCTCGAGGGCGGACTCGGCGCCGTGGCAACAGCGAGCGGGCTGAGCGCGCAATTCATCACCTTCGCGTCCCTTGCTGGCGCGGGCGATCACATCGTGGCCTCCGCGAATCTCTATGGCGGATCAATCACCCAGCTGGATGTCACGCTGCGCCGTTTCGGCGTCGAGACCACCTTTGTGCAGGGGTCGAACCCCGAGGATTACGCCGCCGCGATCACCGATAAGACGAAGTTGATCTTCGCGGAGATCGTGGCCAACCCGTCCGGGGAGGTCGCCGACCTTGAGGGTCTCGCGGATGTCGCCCATGCGGCACAGCTGCCGCTCATCATCGACTCGACGATCGCCACCCCGTATCTGAACCGCCCGATCGAATGGGGGGCCGATGTCGTCATCCACTCGGCCACCAAGTTCCTCGGCGGTCACGGCACCACTCTCGGTGGCGTGGTTGTCGAAAGCGGTCGCTTCCACTGGGCGAACGAGCACTTCCCGCTTTTCGACCAGCCGGTTCCGAGCTACGGCGGTCTCAACTGGCATGGCAACTTCGGCGAGTATGCGTTTCTCACGAGGCTGCGGGCCGAGCAGCTTCGCGATATCGGGCCGGCTCTCTCTCCGCACTCGGCCTGGCTCCTGGCTCAGGGCGTTGAGACTCTGCCGTACCGCCTGCAAGCACATGTGGACAATGCGAAGATCGTGGCCGAATGGCTCGAGAACGACCCGAGAATCGAGTTCGTGAACTGGGCCGGGCTGGCGAGCCACCCGCACTATGAACGGGCCAGGAAATACCTGCCGAAAGGCCCAGGAGCCGTCTTCAGTTTCGGGGTGAAGGGCGGCCGAGCGGTCGGCCAGACCTTCATCGAATCGGTCGAACTGGCCAGTCATCTCGCCAATATCGGCGACGCAAAGACCCTGGTCATCCATCCAGCCTCCACCACCCATGCCCAGTTGAACGAACAGCAGCTCATCGCCGCCGGCGTGCTGCCCGGGCTGGTGCGCGTGAGCGTTGGCATCGAAGACGCCGCCGACATCGTCTACGACCTCGACCAGGCACTCAGCAGAGCGACGGCCGCCCGGTGATTGAGCCGGTCGAGATACCCCGAAGGAGAACCAATGGCTGATCTGACCCTCGATGAAATCACCGTGCTCCCCAACGGCCTGAGTTGTTCCCTTCCCGCCGACTCACCCCTGGCCAAACTCCTCAAGTCCCAACGCACCTGGGTGGGCCCGAGCGCTCGGCAGCGCCTGGGTATCCTGCGCCGGGCACAGTCGATTGCAATCGTCGGAGCGTCGCCGAACGCGGCACGCTCGAGCTATTTCGTTGGCACCTACCTGCTGTCCTCGAGCGATTACCGGGTGTACTTCGTCAATCCGAATGCCGACACCATCCTCGGGCAGAAGGCCTACCCCGACCTCGCGTCCCTTCCCGAAGTTCCCGACGTCGTCGATGTTTTTCGTAAGTCGAGCGATATCCCCTCCGTCATCGACGACGTTCTCGCGGTCGGGGCGACCACCGTCTGGCTGCAGCTCGGCATCTGGAATGAGGAGGCGGCCCGGTTCGGGGAGAGCAATGGACTCACCGTCGTGATGGATCGGTGCATCAAGATCGAGCATGCGCGTTTCCACGGCGGGCTGCACCTGCTGGGATTCGACACCGGAGTAATCAGCTCTCGCAAAGCCGCTCGCTGAAGTCATGGTCGGCATCGACGAGGTCGCCCGCCGGGCCGGAGTTTCTGCGGCGACCGTCTCCCGGGCGCTCAGCGGAAACGGAGCGGTTTCGGCCGAGACCCGAGCCAGGGTGGAGTCCGCCGCCCACGAGCTGCACTATGTCGTGTCCTCGAATGCCTCAAGCCTCGCGTCCGGGCGCATGCGCAACGTCGGTATTGTCGTGCCCCACCTCAACCGCTGGTTCTTTTCCTCTGTCGTCGAGGGCGCAGAGCGCGCACTGCTCCGCAACGGTTACGATCTCACGCTCTACAACCTGAGCGGAGGCGGCGATGAACGCCGCAGCGTGTTCGACCACTTTTTGCGCCGTCGCCGCGTGGATGCCGTGATTGCCGTCGCGCTGGAACTCACCACCGATGAGATTTCCGGCCTGCTGGCACTCGACAAGCCGCTCGTCGGCGTTGGCGGCCCGCTCGCCGGGGTGCCCTCGCTCGAGATCGATGAGATCGCGATCGCGCGGCTCGCGACGGAGCACCTGATCATGCTTGGCCACACCGCGATCCTGCACATTGGAGGGTCGTCAGAAGAAGACACCGATTTTCACATCGGGAGTCACCGCCGAATCGGCTTCCAGCAGGCAATGACCGCCGCGGGGCTCCCGGTCGCCGCGGAGTCGATGATCTGCGCTGACTTCACCATGGCCGATGGCTATGCGCACGCAAAACAGGCGCTCGGGCATCCACACCACCGTCCGACCGCAATTTTTGCCGCATCCGACGAGATGGCGATCGGGGCGGCTCTCGCCGCCCGCGACCTTGGCCTCAGCGTGCCACAGGACGTCTCGATCGTGGGGATCGACGATCACGAACTCGCCGACTTCTTCCAACTGACAACAGTGGCCCAGTTCCCCGAGCGCCAGGGCGAACTCGCGGCCGAGATCCTCATCGCCCAACTGGAGCCGTCGCGCCGTGAAGAAGCCTCGCTGCGGGTGCCGCTGCCGTTCGAGCTCCTTGTGAGATCGAGCACTGCCCGGCCGCAGGGCTGAGTCTCTACTTCACCGAGCCAGCGGTCAGCCCGCCCACGATGTACTTCTGCAGCAGCAGGAACACGATCATCACCGGTATCGCTGCCAGAACTGCACCAGCCGCAAAGATGCTCCAGTTATTGGAGAAGGCCTGCGACACAAAGCTATAGAGCCCAACGGCGAGCGTCTGCCTGGTCGGATCGGTCAGCATGATGCTGGCGAGCACATACTCCCCTGTCGTTGCAATAAACGACAGCAGACCGACCACGGCCAAAATCGGCGCGACCAGCCTCAGGATGATGCCGAAGAAGATCTGCGCGTGGCTTGCGCCGTCAATTTTCGCCGCCTCGTCGATCGAAATCGGCACCGTGCTGAAGAACCCGTACATCAGGTAGGTATTCACCCCGAGCGCTCCCCCGAGGTAGACAAAGATCAGGCCGAGTTGAGTTCCGAGTCCGAGCGCCGGCACGACTTCGCCGATCGCCGACAACAGCAGGAACAGCGCGACAACGGCCAGGAACTGCGGAAACATCTGGATCAGGATGAGGGCAAGTAGCCCGATTCGACGGCCGAGGAAGCGCATCCGGGAAAACGCATAGGCCGCCATCGCACCGAGGAAAACGGTCGCAAGCGAGGTGATGAGAGAGATGACGAGGCTGTTGACGAACCAGAGAGCGTAGGGCTGCTCCGGATTGGTGAACAACGCAAAATAGTTGGCAAAGTTGATGGTGGCAAACAGCTGGTTCGAGCCCACGAGGGATCCGGCCGGATTCAGCGATGCCGACACCACATAGAGCAGGGGGAACACGGCGAAGATCACGGCGATGATCGCGATCAGGTGGCGCCAGCCGGCGTCCCGCACCCAGCGGGAGAGGCGGAACGGCCGCTTCGCATAGTGTCGCGGCCGATCAGCGTCGGGGACGATGGGGACGATGGGGATTTCGGTGTGAGTCGTCACGTCAGTTGATGTCCTCCAGTGCTTTGGTGCGTCGAAATGCAATCACAGAAATTGTGGCGATGAGCAGGAAAATCACAATCGACAGCGCGCTGGCAAGACCATAGTCCCGCGCCCCGCCCGAGCCGAAGGCCACCTTGTAGACCATGGTGATGAGCAGGTCGGTCGACCCGATATCGAAGGTTGTATCGGAGAATCTCGGCCACCCCCTTGTCAGCATGTAAATCACGTTGAAGTTGTTGAAGTTGAAGGCAAACGACGCGATGAGCAGTGGGGCGATCGACACCAGAAGCAGGGGGAGCTTGATCGAACGCAAGGCGCGCCACGGGCTCGCACCATCCACTCTCGCCGCCTCGTTGAGCTCTTCCGGCAAGGATTGGAGCGCGCCGGTACAGACCAGGAACATATACGGGTACCCCAGCCAGACGTTGACCAGAATCACACTGAATTGCGCGAGGAGGGGGGCGGTCAGCCAGGGAATTTGCGCCCCGCCAAAGAGCACCTGGTTGACGAAACCGAACTGTGGATTGAGGAGCCCCGCCCAGACCAGCCCGGAAAGATAGACCGGGAAGGCGTAGGGCAGGACCACCAGCACCCGGTAAATTTTCTTGCCCCGTAGAGTCGGGTGGTTGAGCACCAGGGCAAGGAACAGTCCGAGCGCAAAGGTGAGTGCGACCGAGGCCAGGGCGAAAACGAAGGTCCAGATCGCTACGCGCAGCAGCGGACCGCTGAGCTGCGGGTTGGTGAACGCCTTGGCAAAGTTCTCGAATCCGACGTCAATCTTCCACCCGGGAGAGAGCTTCTTCGTTCCGTCCGCGGTGGCGAACTCGCCCTTTCCGTCGTCCCGGTAGACCACGCCGGAACCGTTGGTAAAGGTGTCGGCCCTCCGGTCGTAGCTGAGATCTGATGTGTACAGGTAGGCGCTGCTCGCATCATCCGTTCGCAGCGTGCCATCGGCGGGGTTAGCGGTAAGCGGCACGGCGATGGCGGTGATCGCCTCCTGGGCGGCGAGCACCTGATCGAGTGTGAGAGTGTCGTACCCGGCCAGCCCGTTCGCTTGGCCAGTACCGTCACGCTGTGGGTTGCTGGCCGCGGTGAGCGGATCGGTGCTCGATCCCACTGACACCTTCCCGGCCGGATCGGTGACCAGAAAGAAGAACTTCCCGTCCTTCTGCAGGATGGCGACCGCGTAGGTCGGCGAGTCCGGTACCCGTTTCTGGGCGGCGACCGTGATGGCACCGATCGCATCCGCCTTGGTGCTGTTATGGCCATCGCCGTAGTTGGTGAAGGCGATATAGCCACTGAAGAAGACGACAAATATCTGGAAGACCAGTAGGAAGACAACGCCGGGGGTCAGGTATTTGCCGGGAAGTCGCTTACTTTTCCCCAGATAGATCCAGTTGATGAGAAGGGTGATGACGATCGTGGCGATCAGCGGAACCCAGAGGTGCAGTCCCGCCATAGCAAAAATGAGCGAGAGCGAGAATGCATCGAACAACCCGAGCAACAGGATCTTGCTGATCACTGCGACCAGTCCGCTGCGGCGGAAGCCGGCGGCTGCTCGCAATTGGTGTGGATCGGTCGTCATCACCGATCTCCCGGCCAGCTCCCGGTCGACCGGGGACTTCTGCGGTGAGGCGGACGTGGCCATGGGAATCCTCTCCCTCTGGGGAGTACGGCGCCGAATGATCGGCAACAGGCTGGGCGGAAACGGGGCGAGCAGGCGGGCGGGCCGAACGCGACACGCGCTCGGCCCGCCCGCTGGGGTTTAGCTCAGCCCTTGATCTTGGCCTGAACGTTCACAACGGCCGCATTCCAGACTGTGGCTGGGTCGCCCTCGCCCTTGATGAGCGCGAGTTCAGCGGATCCCCAGTCGGCCCAGACCGACGCCATCTGCGGGATCGACGGCATCGGAACGCCGTTGAGGCCGACCTTGCCGAAGGCCTGCACGTCGGAGTTCGTGGCGGCGATTGTGTTGAAGGCACTCGTGAGAGCCGGCGCGCGGTCACCGACCTCGTACAGCTTTTCCTGCACGGCGTCGGTGCCGAGGTAATTCACGAGAAACTTGGTAGCCGCGACCTTGTTCTTGCTTTTCGCGCTGAGGAAGAACGCGTTGACGCCGAGGAACGGCTTCGCCGCATCCGGCCCAGCGGTCGGCAGTGGATCGATCGCGTATTTGACGCCGGCCTTCTTGATGGCCCCGATGTTCCACGGACCGGAGATGAAGTACGGAGACTCGCCCTTGGCAAATGAGGTTGCGGCAATATCAGCCGTGATGTTCGGGTTCAGAATTCCTTCAGCGCCCCAGGTCTTGAGCGCGGTGGCAAACTTCACTCCCGCTGGATCGCCGAGCGTCAGCTTCGACCCATCGTAGGAACCATCGGATTTCTGCGCGAACACCGAGGAGCCAAAGGAGGTTTGCAGTGGATACAGGTGGTACGGGTCACCCTGCTTCGGGTCGAGCCCGAGCAGGAACGGGTATTTCGCCGTGCCGGACGCCACCGCGGCCTTGCCGCTGGCGATCACGTCATCGAAGGTCTTCGCCGCCGTGGGGGCGAGCGCGGTGTTGCGCACCATCGCGATGTTCTCGATCGAGTACGGGAGCCCGTAGACGTTTCCGTTGTAGGTGACCGCCTGGATGGCAACCTTGGCGTACTTGCTCGCGGAGTCTCCGAGTTGGATTGGCGCGACCACGCCGTTCTGCACGTAGGCGCCGAGCTTGTCATGGGGACTCACGATGATGTCGGGGCCCTTGCCGGTGGGCACCTGGCTGATGAAGTCCTTGTCGACGGTCGCGAAGTCCTTGATGACGAGCTTGATGGTCACGCCCGTGTCCTTCTTGAACTGCGCGGAAACCGACTTGAGAGCCGGAGCTCGAAGGGCATCCGTCCAGAGTGTAAGCGTCGACGAACCCGTAGTACCGGGGGTCGCGCCAGAACATCCGGTGAGGGCAGCGGACGTGAGACCGGCGACGAGGAGTGTCGCTGTTGCTATTCGAGCTGTGCGGGTCACCTTCATTGGTGGACCTTCCTGTTCTGTAGGAGCGAGAGGCTACGGCCACCCCATATAGGGGCGAGAGGGCGTTCTCCCGAGATGTTGCAAGCGCTTCCAGCTATAGCAAGGTCCGTGAAAAAACGCAATAAGGCAAAAATCGAGGGAAAACGACCCTCATCTGGGGGCCATCAGTGACTTTCTGCCTGACTCGCGACCACGATCCGTCTACCCCCCGCTTGAAAACGCTTTCACTGGTTGGAGCAGGGGTCACGTTGCTCGAGCGGTTCGCGATGGCGCACACCCCGGCTATCCACACCCCGGCTACCCACACCGCGGCTACCCACACAGCCCGTTCGCGTACCATTACGCCATGCCCGCGCGCTCCGCTCTTATCTACGTGACTGTCGCCCTGCCGCCGCTCGTGCTGGCCGCCGTCGGTGTCACCCACCCGATACACCTGACCGCGGCGTCTGCTGAGTACTGGCGCAACCTGCATATCGGGATCCTGCCGATCTTTCCCCTTCTGGCCTTTGCCCCCTGGATCCTGGTTCGCGGAGCGGGCGCGGTGCTCGGCTGGGTTGTCGGAGTGCTCAGCTTTCTCTATGCGGCGTTTTACACCGCTCTCGACGTGCTCGCGGGCATCGGCGCGGGTGGGCTCGCTTTAGACAGAATGGGCATGGCCACCAGCACGGTCTTTGGTCTCGGCAGCCATCTCGGCGAAGTGGGCAGCGTGGCCCTCATCGCCGCCGTCGTCGTCTCGGCCGGCAGCTGCATCGTGCGCTTTCGCAGCGCCGCTATTCCGGGCTCAATCCTCGTGAGTGCTGGCGCCATCCTCTTCCTCAATGCGCACATCTACTTTCCGGTCGGAGTGATCGGCCAGCTCTGTCTCGCGCTCGGCTGGGCGTGGTTGTACTTCGTGGTCGAACGCGCGGCGCGCGCTCACGCCACCCCCAGTACCCGATCTGGCGACACTCGTTCTGTCGACACTCGTTTCGGCGACAGCGCCGCTCAACCCCGCTGACCGAGCGCTTCGGCTAGCTCGCTGGCATCGTCGAAGGGCATCCGGCAGACAAAACTCCGGCACAGGTAAGCTGCCTCTTTCTTGCGGCCCTCAAACAGCTCAAACCCCGCGTCGGCGAAGGCCGCCGCCTGAGCGGGCGTCAGTACGGTACTGATCGCGCCGCTGCGAAACAGCGATCTGGCCACCGCAGCCAGCGGCGAGTGGGGATCGTCGCTCACGATCACCAGCTGCTCGATCGGCTGCGCAAGAGCGGATGCCACGGCGAGCGTCGCACCGAATGACACCGGTCTCGGCGCGGCGACCGGCATCAGTTGGTGGATTACCCGTTCTGCGGCCTGCCGATAGCGCAGGTGCCCGGTGGTCAGATACAGCGAGGTACACGCTCGAGCCAGGGAACTCAGCCCGGAGGGATAGGCGCCCTCAGATGGATCGTTCTCTAGCGCAATGCCCAGCGAGAGGAGTACGGGATCGGCACCGCCCGGCACGACAAAAGTTTCCCCTTCGAAAGCGCGAGTCTTGTCAACAAAGGTCTGGTCAACAAAGGTCTGGTCAACAAGGGTCTGGTCAACGAGGCTCCGATCAACGAGGCTCCGGGCGACTACCGCGTAGCGGGCTTCTCCGCTTGCCGCCGCGAGGTCGAGCAGCCCGGAGGCCAGCATGCCGTAGTCCTCGAGCGTGGCGTGGGCTTCAGACATCCGACCCGCGAGGGACGTGCGCACCAGGGTTCCGTCGACGCGCAGGTGTCGTTCGATCAGGGCGTCGGCCGCCCAACGGGCCGCGGTGATCCACGGGTCGCGGCTGAAAACGAATCCGGCGGTCGCGAGGGCACCGATGGCGAGTCCGTTCCAGCCGGTGAGCACCTTGGCATCGAGAGAAGGCGGGTCCTGGGCTCCCCGTGCCCCGGCATCGAGGGCGAAGTAGGCGCCCTCCACCCGCACGCCGTCGACGGCGCTCTCGCTGTCCTGTGCCGAGGCGAAGCCGCCCTCCGGCTGCTGCATCACTTCGATGAGGAATGCCGAGATGCCCTCCGCCACGTCACGGGCGGTCTGACGCGCATCGGGATCGAGCTGGGCAAGCCTCGTGAACGCGACGAGCAGTTGGGCGTTGTCGTAGAGCATTCGCTCGTAGTGCGGATCGCCCCAGTCGCGCTTGGTCGCATAGCGGAAAAATCCCCCGTCGACACGGTCTCGCAACGCCGCGACGGATCGTTCGCGCGGTTGGTCCTGTCCGGAGATCGCGGACAGGGCTCTGGCAGCCAGCTCGAGTGCCGCACGGTCGCCAGCGGCGGCACGCTCGAGAAGGAAGAGCAGCACCGGCGCGACCGGGAACTTCGGTGCGCCACCGAAGCCACCGAACTCGCCATCCTCGTAGGCGGCGAGCGCGTCCACCGCCGCAGCGAGCAACTCTGCAACCGGTGACTCTGCAACCGGTGTGGAGTCCGCCGCGGACGTCGACAACCGATCGGCCGACTGGCGGAGGGCATCAACGACCGCACCCGCCGTCTGCTCGACCTCGGCGCGGCGAGCGGTCCAGGCATCCGCCACCGCATCGAGCACCTGGCCGAAGGAGGGCAATCCCCCCACGGCGGTCGGTGGCCAGTAGGTTCCCGCAAAGAACGTCCTGCCCTCCGGTGTGACGAAAACGTTGAGTGGCCAGCCCAGGTTGCCGGTGAAAGCTCCGGCAGCGGCGAGAAAGCTCGCATCGACGTCGGGGTGCTCTTCCCTGTCCACCTTGATGGCGACGAATCCCAATTTCAAACGCGCAGCGATGACGGGGTCGCTGAAACTCTCGCGGGACATCACATGACACCAGTGGCAGGTCGAGTAGCCGATCGAGACCAGCACCGGGACATCGCGCCGCCGCGCCTCGGCAAAAGCCTCGTCACTCCAGGGAAACCAGTCAACCGGATTTGCCGCATGCGAGCGCAGGTACGGGCTCAGAGCATCCACAAGTCGGTCGGCCATATCTCCAGCGTAGGCTCACAGTGTGCAGAAGACAGCGATCACTTTCATCGGCGGCCCCACCGCTCTGCTCGAGTATGCCGGCCTGCGGATCGTCACCGATCCCACTTTCGACGCTCCCCAAATCTACGAGGATCCGGACGAGACCACGCTGGTGAAGACAACCGGCCCGGCCATCGCCCGCGAAGATCTCGGTACCGTTGACCTCGTGTTGCTCTCGCATCATGGACACAAAGACAACCTCGACTGGGAGGGACTCGAGCTCATTGCGCAGGGCATTCCCACGCTGAGCACGCGTCAGGCGGCTGACGACCTGTTCGGCGGCAGTGTGGTTGGGCTCGACAACTGGGAAAGCTACGATTTTGGCTCCGTGACCATTACGGCGATGCCTGCACTCCACGGTCCCCCCGGTTCCGAGCCGATGGTCGGGCCCGTCATCGGGTTCATGCTCGAGTCCCCCGGCGAGCCCACGATTTATGTGAGCGGTGATAACGCGTCACTGCCGCTCGTCGAGCAGATCGCCGACCGTTTCGCTCCCGTAGACATCGCGCTGCTCTTCGCCGGGGCAGCGCGGGTGGCGGAGATCGATGCAGACCTCACTCTCAACTCGACGAATGCCGCGACCGCGGCGAGGCTTCTGGGAGCGCGACTGGTGGTCGGCTTGCACACCGAGGACTGGACACACTTCAGCCATTCGCGTTTACAACTCGAATCGGCCTTCGCTGGCACCGGCATTCTCGCCAGCACGCCGCGCGGAGTCCGGGTCGAACTGGACGGCTAGCGGGGCTCGCTATCGAGGCTTCGCGCCGTCTCGATGAGCTCGCGCGCATGTTGCAGGCCGCTCTCGGAGCCGCTGAGCCCGGACAGCAGCCGCGCCATCTCTTCGATGCGTTCCTCGCCCTGAAGCTGCTGCACGCTCGAGGCGGTCACTGCGCCCTCGCTGTCCTTCACCACGCGCAGGTGATTGGTGGAGAACGCCGCGACCTGGGCGAGATGCGTCACGACGATCACCTGCGCGGTGCGAGAAAGGCGCGCGAGACGACGGCCGATCTCGATCGCCGACGCGCCGCCGACCCCGGCATCCACTTCGTCAAAGATGAAGGTGGGTACGGGATCGTTGCCGGCGATCACCACCTCGATCGCAAGCATCACCCGGGAGAGTTCGCCTCCAGAGGCTCCGCGTCCGAGCGGACGGGGCTCCGCTCCGGGATGGGGTGCGAGCTGGATCGAAACGGCGTCCCGGCCGCTGAGGCCATAATCCTGTCGATCACTCACGTCGACTGTGAGCCGGGCGTTCGGCATCGCGAGAGCGACCAGCTCTTCGCTCACCCTCTCGCCGAGTTGGAGTGCATAGTCGCGGCGCACGCGGCCGAGCTCGTCTGCCAACTCGATTACCCGCGCGCGATCGGCCTGCACCTCGGTGCGCACGCGGTCAATCCGGTCAGAATCCTGATCGAGCTCGAGAAGCCGCACACTGCCGGTGTCGAGGTAGTCGATCGCCTCCGCGAGCGTCGGTCCGTACTTACGTGCGATCTCCCCGAGCTCCGCTCGCCGATCCTGCACGACCTCGAGCTCGCGCGCACTGTCGGCATCAAGGCCGCCGAGGTAGGTCGAGAGCTGGGCCGAGACATCGGCCACGAGATAGCTCGCGCTCGCAAGCGCCTCGACGATCGGGCCGAGGCTCGCATCGTGACCGGCAACCCGTTCGAGTTGGCGACGCGCCGAATCCAGCAGCCCGAGCGCGTCACGCGGCTCCACCAGGTCTTCGGATGACACGAGCTCATGCGCCTCGGATGCCGCAAGCCGCAGGTCCTCGAGGTTGGTCAACCGGTCCGCTCGCTCGGCAAGTTCCCCATCTTCGCCGGCCTGCGGTGCCGTGGATTCGATCTCCGCCAGCGCCAGTCGCAGTTCCGCGGCCTCACTCTCCCGAGCCGCCTGCTCCGCCACGATCACGTCGAGCTCGCCCTGGTTTGACTGCCAGCGTCGGTAGGTGGCCTGGTAGTCGTCCAGTACGGTCGACAGCGCGACCCCAGCGAAGCGATCGAGCGCCTCGCGTTGCGCGGTCGCGGATCGAAGGCGCACCTGGTCAGACTGTCCGTGCACGACCACCAGTTGTTCGCCGAGTTCGGCGAGCACGCTCACCGGGGTCGTGCGGCCTCCGACGGTCGCGCGGCTGCGCCCCTCCGGCGATACCGACCGGGCAAGGATCAGCTCTCCATCATCAAGGTCGCCGCCGGCGTCGCGCACCCGATCAGCGACTGCACCCTCTGCATCGACGAGCCAACGCCCTTCGACCACGGCCGCACCACTCCCCTTCCGCAGCACCGAGCTGTCGGACCGATCCCCGAGCAGCAACCCGAGGGCCGTGACCACCATGGTCTTGCCTGCGCCGGTTTCTCCGGTGATCGCGGTGAAGCCGGGCCCAAGCGGGAGCCGTGCCTCGCCGATCACGCCGAGGTCGCGGATGAAGATCTCTTCGATCACGCGCTGGTGCCCTCACCGTCGACGGGACCGCGCCATCCGCTAGTCGGAAGGTGGAACTTGTTGACCAACCGATCGGTGAACGGGCCGCGATGCAGGCGCGCAAGGCGCACGGGCACCGGTGAACGACGCACGATCACCCGGGCACCGGGCGGAAGGTCGTGAGTGCGACGCCCATCGCACCACAGCACACCGGTGCCCTGCGTGCGGGCGAGTACCTCCACGGCGAACACCGAATCCCGCCCCACCACGAGCGGGCGGGCGAACAGAGCGTGAGCGCTCAGGGGCACGAGCAGCATTGCCTCGAGCTCCGGCCAGACGACCGGCCCTCCGGCAGAGAACGAATACGCCGTGGACCCGGTCGGGGTCGACATCACCACTCCATCGCAGCCGAATGAGGATAGCGGGCGCCCATCGACCTCGATGACCACCTCGAGCATCCGCTCCCGGCTGGCCTTCTCGACGGTCGCCTCGTTGAGTGCCCAGGTCTCATAGATGACTTCAGCATCGACCTTGACCCGTACGGCCAGAGTCATTCGTTCCTCAACCTCGTAGTCGCGGGCCAGGGCACGGCGAACGGTGTCGGTGAGGTTGTCACGCTCGCTCTCGGCGAGGAAGCCCACGTGCCCAAGGTTCACTCCGAGCAGCGGCGCGGCGCAACCTCTGGTGAGTTCGGCCGCCCGCAAAATGGTGCCGTCGCCGCCCAACACAATGGCCAACTCCACCTCAGCGACGGTGATGTTTGTGCCGAGCACCTCCATGGCGGAGAGCTCCGGGGCATTCGCCAGCACGTCGCTGTGCTCATCGGACTTCATCACCGGTGTCACTCCGGCGGCCAGAAGCTGTCGGGTTACGGTCACGGCGGCGTCGAGGGACTCCTGACGACCGGTATGGGCGACCACGAGCATGAAGCGTTCGGACACTGATTCTCCCTGCGCTTTTCGTGCGGTCACCGGCTGGGGATCGCTATCGGAGTCACTCGCTGTCGGTGGGGATGGGATGGCACGAGCCCGCGTCCTTCGACCGCTCAGGTTGTGGAGGGTCGGGAGAGGGCGAGAACCCGTTCTCTCCATTCTGTCGGATTGCTACCCGAGAGCGTGCTGAACCAGACCAGATACTCGTGGTTTCCCGCCGCACCGAGGATCGGGGAGGAGATGAGACCCGCGGTGGGCAGGCCGAGATCCCACCCCGCCCAGAGCACATCACTGATCGCGTCCGTCCGCAGCCCCGCATCGTGCACGATGCCCTCTTTCACGCCGGTTCGGCCCACTTCGAACTGCGGCTTGATGAGCAGAATATAGTCCGCCGCGACTCCAACGGTGGCCACGAGGGCGGGCAGCACGGTCGTCAACGAGATGAAGGAAAGGTCCGCCACGACGAGGTCCACCCGCACGGCGTGGCCGGCTGCGGCATCCAGAGCTGACACGGTCAGTTCACGCGCGTTAAAGCCCTCGATCACCGTGACCGAAGGATTGTTGCCGATGAACGGATCAAGCTGGCCGTGCCCCACATCCAGGGCGACGACCGAGGCTGCACCGCGCTCGAGGAGTACCTGGCTGAATCCGCCGGTCGACGCACCGACGTCGAGCGCACTGCGGCCGGTGACGGGAACAGCGAACGTATCGAGCGCGGCAAGCAGCTTGTGGGCGGCGCGGCTTACGTAGTGATCGATGGCCGTGAGCGCGAGCACCTGCTCAGCAGTGACCCGGGTGGAGGGCTTGATCACGGTGCGACCGTCGACGGTCACCGAGCCGTCGGTGATCAGCCGTGCCGCGTGGGTGCGGGAGCGCGCGATACCGCGCTCCGCCAGGGCGGCATCCAGGCGTGCCTCAGCCATGAAGGTTCGACGTGCTGGCTCCGCTGTCTCGGCTGCCATCGCGAACCGAACAATCGAGAGTCGACTGCAGCCGATCATGGATCTGCACGAACGCGGCTGCGCGGGCTTCAAGCGATTGGTCCTCGATCACGCGCAAGCGGGACAGCAGTGCGCTCGCGTCGTCACCGGAGGAGACCGGAGTCTCGGCATCGATCTCAGGGCTGATCTCAGCAGGCATAGCCCAACGCTACCCTCACGAGTACAGCTCGGGGGCGACATCGAGCCCGTAGATTGGCTGGCCGGAGCCCCAGATGAGTGAGGTGGCGGCGCGCAGCAGATCGATCGGCCGGTCCCCCGCTCGCTCGACAGTCACGACCGTCTTCGCCAGGCGCACGGAGGATCCGCCGACCGTAACCACGATGTCGCCAGTGCGCGCATCAGTGACCCGCACCGCTTCCGGATACGGCTCAGCCAGCTCCCGCAGATCGCCGAGAATGTAGGTGGGACGAGACTTGGCGTTGGCGGCAAGAGCCTGCTTGCGCCGGTCGATGCCGGTGAGCACGAGAGCTGACTCCATGCCGGCACGATTCGCACCGAGGATGTCGGTATCCAACCGGTCACCGATGAAGAGAGGCTTCACCCCACCGAACCGACGCACGGCCTCCTCGAAGATCGCGACCTCCGGCTTGCCCGCCACCACGGGCAGACGACCGACCGCGTTATGCACAGCGCCCACCAGCGTGCCGTTACCTGGGGCGATCCCCCGAGCGACCGGAATCGTCCAGTCGGTGTTGGTTGCCACCCACGGCCGCTCTGGGTCGTCGTTGAGCGCAAAGGATGCCTCGGCGAGATCCTTCCAGCCGACGTCGGGTGCAAATCCCTGGATCACTGCGAGCGGCTGGTCGAGAGCGGAACGGGTAACCACGAAACCCGCTGCCTCAACCACGGTGGTGAGGCCTTCCCCTCCCACGACGAGCACCGTCGAGCCGACCGGCACCAGCCCGGCCAGTAGCCGCACGGCAGCCTGCGGCGAGGTGACCACGTCGTCTTCGAGCGCAGCGAGACCGAGGCTTGCCAGGTGGGCGGCGACCGATGCCGCAGTCCGGGATGCATTGTTGGTCAGGTATCCGATGCGCCGAGTCTGTGCGGCCGCATTGAGGCTCTCGACAGCGTGCTCGATGGCCGAATCGCCCGTGTAGACCACGCCATCCAGGTCCGCGAGCACCAGGTCGACGCCGTCGAGCGGTGTGCGCTCAGTCAACGAGCGGCTCTTCTTTCGCGGGAACAGCGTCATCATGGGGCCTTTCAGTGTCGACCGCATCGTCGGTGCCGTGATCCTCTTCGACGATCTCGATTACATCATCCTCTGGCTCGCGGTTACCCTCATCGATGGCAGCGGATGCGCGGTCAGAGCGTTCCCACCATTGCTCCGCTTCGTCGTCGCGGCCGAGATCCTCGAGTACGGCGGCATAGGCGTCGAACAGGGCAGGACTCCACGGGAACGCGGTGTTCGGATCGAGCTGGGGAATATGCAGTTCGTCAAGTGCCGCATCCGTCTGTCCGAGATCGAGCCGAGCGCCCGACATTGCGATCGCCAGCAGCACCTGCACCTCAACTGGCAGCGAGGCCCGCGGCACCGAACGCCCAAGTTCGAGAGCACGGTCTGGCCGGCCAAGCCCGCGCTCGCTGTCCACCATGAGGGGCAGCTGATCGTCGCGTCCAGAGATGCGACGATATGTCCTGAGCTCTCGAAGCGCAAGCGCAAAGTCGCCGATCGAGTACGCCGTGATCGCCAGCGTCTCGCGAACGACGGCGATGCGACCCGCTCGACGAGCAGCAGACACCGCGTGCGCGTGGGCAAGCGGGGGATCAGAATCGATCAGTCGCGCGACCATCACGAGATGCCGGGCTACGCCATCCGCATTTTCCTTGCTCAGCGTCTTCAGTTGAGAGCGGGCGACGTGGTCGAGGTCTTTGGGTCGCACATCATCGGGGACGAGCGGATCGTCGTGACGAGTCCGCACGGACTTGGTACCGAAGGGGTCACGATCCTCGATCTGCTGGGCGGTGCGACCCTGGTAGCCGGGTCCGGGCCGACGCTCGCGCGGGCTGTTGGAGAGAT
>JANYEI010000129.1 GCA_025363205.1 Frigoribacterium sp. | reverse complement strand
GCCATTTTCGACGGCACGTGGCAGGGGGGTGTGCTCGCTGCGACGTGCGCCACGAAACGGTTTTTCCTTCCAAATCTGACTCACGGTACTGTTCTCCATTCCGTAGGGCGCGCGGGAACGCGTGGCGGCGGCATGCTGCCTTGGGCGACGACGGTGGCTGGCAGTGTGGGGCTGAGTGCCCATCACCTGCAAATAAAAAGGCACTCTCTACGCGTGCGAGCCGCCTGACAGTGACGTCTTCTGGGGGTCTCGCTCACGGATTGTGCCTGATCAACAGTAAACACACCGATTGGCAGAAGTCCCGCTAGATGAGAGTTTTGTAATGAAGCTCACCGGCACCAGCGTCGGTGCCATCAGAATCCCCCACCACGGTGATGCCCGTGGCGGGACCAAAGGCACTTTCAGGCCAGGCCCCGCCGCAGTAGCCTCCGAGCATGGGCGAGTTGCAGGGCACCGATTCGGTCTCGAGCGCGTCACCCCTGGTAGACGCGGTGATCTTCGACCTCGACGGCGTCGTCACCGACACCGCGAGAGTGCACGCGCGGGCCTGGATGAGACTCTTCGACACCGCACTGGCCGGGCTGAGCGCGAACGCTCGTCCGTTCGATCCGGATGTCGACTACCGCACTCTCCTCGACGGGCGAACACGGGAGGACGGTATTCGCGCGGTTCTCCGTTCCCGGGGAATTCAGGTCGCTGATGACGACCCCATTGTGGCCTCGCTCGCCGCCGATAAGCAGACACTCTTCGAGTCGGAATTGGCCGCCAACGGGGTATCGACGATTGCCGGGACTGTCGACTTCCTGCACGCCCTCCGGCAGAGAGGCGTGCGCACTGCCCTCGTCACCTCGAGCCGCAATGGACCGGCGGTCGAGACCGCTGCGGGGGTGACGGAGCTTTTCGACGTGCGTGTGGACGGCAATGATCTGCAGCGGCTCAAGCTCGCAGGCAAGCCAAGCCCCGCGCTGTTCCTCGAGGCATGCCGGCGCCTCGAAGTGGACCCCGCGCGTGCGGCCGTTGTGGAAGATGCGCAAGCCGGCATCCGGGCGGGAGTGGCGGGCGGCTTTCGTCGGGTGATCGGGCTCGTAGCCGGGGAAGATCCGTCATCACGGCGGCGTGTCACACTCACGGAGGCCGGGGCACAGATCGTCGTGTCGGACCTGCGAGATCTCGACTGGAGCAGACTCACCCTGAGCGACCAGACTTCAGGCGATCTCGACGTCAAACGCCCGCCCGGCCCGGCGGACAGCGACGATTCCGCTGGCCAGTGGATGCTGTCGCTTGATGGCTTCAATCCCGCAGAAGAGGGCACTCGCGAAGCACTCTGCACGCTCGGCAACGGCTACTGGGGCACGCGAGGCGCAGCCTCTGAGGACGACGCCGACGGCATCCACTATCCCGGAACCTACTTCGCCGGCGTCTACAACACCGTCACAACCGAGCGAAATGGCGTGGCGGCCGACAGCGAGAGCATGGTGAACTCCCCCAACTGGTTGCCCCTGTGGTTTCGCATCGACGACGGGGACTGGTTCTCTCCCGCGCGGGCCGCACTCCTCGACTATCGACAGCAACTCGACCTCCGCCGGGCCATTCTCACCCGGGAACTGCGTTTCAACGACGGAACGGGGCGCATTACCCGGGTGCGGACACGCAGGATTGTCTCGCAGGCGAATGTGCACACGGCGTTCGTCGAAACGACGATCGAACCGGAAAACTGGAGCGGCTCGATCACGGTTCGTTCGGCCATCGATGGCCGGGTCACCAATCGCGCCGAGGCTGGGTCCGCGCTGCTCGCCCGCAGGCATCTCAGCGCGCGCCAAACCCGGGAACTCACTGACGAGAGCATCCTGCTCGAGATGGAGACCATCCGATCCGGAATCCACATCTCTGTCGCCGCACGCACCCGCGCCTTCGACGGACCGGAGCTGCTGGCCCCGACACGCCGCCTGCTCGTGGATGAGGTGGGCTGGGTGGCGCACGAATTCGATCTAGCCGCGACGATCGGTCGTGCTATCCGAATCGAAAAAGTGGTGGTCGTTCGCACCTCGCGTGACCGCGCGATCGCCTCTGGATCCGAAGCCGCTGCGACCCTGCTCGGTCGAACGGCGGGTGCAGACGAACTGCTCGCGGCACACGAGCGGGCGTGGCGAATACTCTGGGACGAATTCCGAGTCGAAATGGATTCCGGCGAGCGTCAGACACTCGCCCTCAACCTCAATACCTTTCATATTCTGCAGACACTCGCGGCAGTGACGGCCGATCTCGATGCGGGAATCCCGGCGCGGGGCCTGCACGGTGAGGGGTACGGCGGCCACATCTTCTGGGATGAGCTCTTCGTCTACCCGATGCTCACCCTGCGGCGTCCCGACCTCAGCCGGGCGCTACTCGGATACCGCTACCGGCGACTCGCTGAAGCGAAATACGCCGCGCGAGCCGAGGGCGTTGCAGGGGCAATGTTTCCGTGGCAGAGCGGCATCGACGGCCGCGAGGTGACGCCGCGCGAACTCTACAACCCGCACGCCGCCGCCTGGATGCCCGACAATTCCTACCGCCAGCGGCATGTGGGGCTGGCGATCGCCTACAGTGCGTGGCAGCACTACCAGGCGACGGGAGATCTCGGCTTCCTCATTGACCAGGGCGCGGAGCTGGTGATCGAGGTCGCCCGTTTCTTTGCGGGACTGGCTACCTACGATCCCGCGGAAGACCGCTACTCCATCAGCGGGGTAATGGGCCCGGACGAATTTCACGACGGCTACCCCGACTCTCCTGGCACGGGCCTTCGCAACAATACCTACACGAACGTGATGACCGCATGGGTGCTCCGTCGCGCTTCGGACATCGTCGAACTGCTCGAAAGCCGCTCGTGCCGACCGCTGCGAGACCGGCTCGACCTTCACCCCGACGAAGTGAAGAACTGGCACAGTATCGGCAGGCGTCTCACCGTACCGTTCAGTGCTGATGGCACCATCTCGCAATTCGAGGGTTACCACGAACTCGCCGAACTGGACTGGGAGAGTTACCGGGCGAAGTACGGGTCACTTGAGCGGCTCGATCTCATCCTGAATGCTGAGGGTTCGAGCACGAACCTCTTCAAAGTATCCAAACAGCCGGACGTGCTGATGCTTTTCTACCTCTTTTCGGCGGAGGAACTGCGCGAACTTCTGGCCGAGATGGACTACGCGCTGCCGGTCGAGGCCGTGATCAGCACCGTGAATCACTACACCGATCGATCCACCTACGGTTCAACCCTGTCTAACGTCGTGCACTCGTGGATCGAGGCCAGGCAGGACCGGGAACGGTCGTGGGACTTCCTGACGCGAGCGCTCGAAAGCGATCTCGCGGATATTCAGGGCGGGTCGACGCGGGACGGCATCCATATCGGCGCCATGGCGGGCTCGATCGACATGGTGCGCCGCTGCTACACCGGCCTGGAGGTGCGCTCGGACATGCTCTGGCTGCATCCACTCCTGCCGCCGGAGATCAACTCGATCGCCTTCGGCTTCACCTACCGGTCGCAGGACATCCGGCTTGAACTGTGGAAGACCCGGTTGAGAATCACAGTGGGGTTGAGCAGCGCTCCCCCGGTGATCGTGATGGTCGAAGGAAATCGCGCCGAGCTGTGCCCGGGCGAGACCCGGGTATTCGTGATCGGCGATGCGTAACGGGTCGTGAGGAACTGCCCGGGAGACCCCGCGGTTGTTCGAAAGTGGGGCGAGCGGGACTTGAACCCGCGACCGACGGATTATGAGTCCGCTGCTCTAACCAGCTGAGCTATCGCCCCGCAGCGTTCAAGAGGAACGGTGCGACACCACGATACAGGCTGGCGCGCCCACGAGCGTCAGGCGTGCGGCCTCAGCTGACCTGCTCGTCGAGCGACGCATCCGTCACCGGGTCCGTGACTTTCTCACCACGGTAGAGCTGCTCGAAGATGGACAGCGTGCGCTGAATATCGTGGGCCGCAATGTAGCGCAGGCTTGCTTCCTTCATCCGGCGCAACTCCGAATCGGGCAGGCTGAGAACTCGGCTGAGCTTGTCTGCCAGGTCCTTCGCATCGCCCGGATCGAAGAGGTAGCCGTTCTCCCCCTCATGCACGAGGTGGGGAAGCGCCATCGCGTTGGCCGCGACGATCGGCAGGCCAGAGGCCATGGCTTCCATCGTCGCGATGCTCTGCAACTCGGCGATCGAGGGCATGGCGAAGACCGTGGCACGCGTAAGGGCGGCCCGAAGCTGCTCATCCGTCACGTAGCCAGTGAAGGTGACACGTTCGTCGATGCCCAGTTCACGGGTGAGCTGCTTGAGTTGGTTCATCTGGTCTCCACCGCCCACGATCTCGAGCTGCACATCAAGGGCAAGGTCGATCTGCGCGATCGCCTTCATGAGCACCTCGAGATGCTTCTCACCCGAGACGCGCCCGACGAAGATCACCCGGTTTTCAGTACGCGGCTCAAAGTTCGGCGTATACAGCGCCGCATCGATCCCGCAGGAGATGGCATGAACGTGCTCGAGATTGGTCTCGGTCTCGAGGAAGTCTGCGGCCTTGCGGCTGGGCGACGTCACCGCTTCACAAAAAGCGAAGGTGGACGAGGCATCCTTCCAGGCGGTGCGAATGGCCCACTTCCGCGCAAAATACGGCAATCGAGTGTGATCGATGATGTTCTCTGGCATGAAGTGGTTGGTAGCGATCACGCGGATGCCACGCTTCGCGGCCTGCCGGGCGAGACCCCGACCCACGACGATGTGTGACTGGATGTGCACGACATCCGGCTTGACCTCGTCGAGGATTTGCGCGGCATGAGCCTGGCTGCGCCAGGGCAGCACAAACCTCAGCCAGTCGTGCGGATACCAACGCCAGGAATAGACGCGATGCACGACGAACTCGGCGCCGTCGTGCTTCTCGAGAAACGCACCGCGGGTGCCGTTGAAGGCCGGGGCTTCGACGTGCACGGTGTGACCGCGTTCGGTGAGTCCGGCGGCGAGACGCGAGCCGAAGTTGGCGGCTCCGTTAACGTCGGGAGGGAAGGTGTCGGCGCCAATCAGGATACGAAGGGGTGCCTTCGCGTCCGTTGGGGAGTCGTGCGGGGTGTCGGACAAAGTCTTAAGCATCCCTTGCAGTTGAAACCATCGGTCACAGCCTAGCGGCGGCTTCGGGCTGTCGCTTCGACAGTTGCACCACACCGTATACGGCGAGGGCTCCCGCCACAACAAAGGCGAGGATCGCGAACCAGGGCGCTGTGGATGCTTCCTGCAGCACGATGATGCCGATCGAGACCGCGACGATCGGGTCGATCACGGTGAGACCGGCGATCACCAGATCCGGAGGGCCGGAAGAATAGGCGGTCTGCACGAAGTAGCCGCCGAGTACCGTGGCCGCGAGAAGGGCTACGACGCAGGCGATGGTGAGCCATTCGAATCCCTGCGCGCCATTGATGATGATGGTGTGCACCCGGTCAATGACGACCTTGGCGAGAGTGGCGACGAATCCGTACAGAACGCCGGCGCCGACGATGTAGATGAGTGCACCGAACTTCTTGCGCAGAAAGGCGAACAGCAGCGCGAATGCGACAGTGACGACCCCGAGCAGCACGAGCACGGTCACGAGCTCGGTCTGGGTGATCTCTTTCGACCGGGCAAAGATCGTAGCGAAGGTGACGAACAACGCGACGCCTCCGACGCAGAAAATGATGGGCCGGATGGCATCCCGCTTCAGCTTCACGCCCGACACCCGTGCGTTGACAATCGCGGTGATGATCAGCGCAATCGCTCCCAGGGGTTGAACGACGATGAGCGGCGCAAAAATCAATGCCGTGAGTTGAAAAACGACCGCAAGCCCGAGCATCAGCGTACCGATCACCCACGAGGGTCGACGAAGCAGTAGCAGGAGTTGGCCGAGATTGAGCCCTCCGGTAGACGATTCCGTTGTCAGGCCGTGCACCTTGGTCACGCCGCGATGCTGGAACTGGGCGCCAAGGGCGAGAAACACCGCCCCCACCAGAGCAATTGGAATACCCAGCGTCTGATACGGGGTGATGGAGATCTGGACCGAAATGGCACTGAGGTCTGGCGTCACGGCACGACCCTACCCGCTGGCCCTCCGATATTCTTGGCGAATGGCCGTCCTACCAATTCAAATCACGGGCAATCCCGTGCTCCACGCCCGCGCATCCGAAGTCACTTCGTTCGATCTCACTCTGACGACCCTTGTCGCCGACATGTTCGAGACGATGGAAGCAGCACCGGGCGTGGGGCTCGCGGCGCCGCAGGTCGACGTGCCGATGCGCCTCTTCGTCTTCAACTGGACGGATGACGACGGCACCCTCTGGCGCGGCGTCGCGATCAACCCCACCCTGTGGGTGACCCCGGTGCCGATCGGACCGGCGGATGAAGAAGAGGAATCCGAAGGCTGCCTCTCGGTGCCCGGCGAACGGTATCCGCTCCGGCGATCGGAACTCGCCATCCTCACGGCTGTCGATCTCGACCAGAAGCCCTTCGAGATCCGAGCGGAAGGATGGCTCGCCCGCATCTTCCAACACGAGTACGACCATCTCGAGGGTGTGCTTTACGTGGACCGTCTCGACCATTCGGCAGGTAAGGCGGCCGCCAAGGCGGTGAAGAAGAGCGGCTGGGGTGAGCCAGGGTTGAGCTGGATGCCGGGGATCGACGACCTCGAGGGGTAGCGGCGCTGCGGTGTCCCCTCCCTCTCGTAGGGCACTCCGACTCCTCCTTCACAGCGCCCTAATCGACCTGTTGTCCACAGATTTGACAGAACGCTTCAGATCTGCATTCGAATCTGAAACACTAGAGGTATGCCATTGAACGAAGCTTTGTTCGACTGTTCCGCACGGGAGTCGTTCGACACATCGCTTGATGGCGCGCGTCGAGCTCTCGTTCTCGTGGCGGGGTGCTCTCGATTGGTGAGTGCCCTTTCCGACTCCGATTTGTTATGCATCCAGCGCGCGCTTTCTGACCTCGCCCGCGGACTCGGGGCCAGCGCTGCGGTTGTCGCGGGCGAGATAGGTCATCGGTCCCGGCGCGAGCTCGGTTATGCCGGGCTCGCCAAACGGGAGGGGTTTCGAACTCCTGAGGCCCTGGTCCGCCACGAGACCGGGTCGACGGCGCGTAATGCGTCTGCCCTCGTTCAGGCGGGCACGATGGCACGTGACTCCGGGGACGTCGAGACTGTGTCGAGTGCCGAACCATGGTTTCGGGAGGTCGGCGCGGCTGTCGCAGCAGGAAGCCTCTCGGTGGATGCCGCTCGTGCGATCCGCATCGGGCTCGGCGCGCCATCCGAACCTGCCGGTGCGGTGACCCCTGATGATCTCGCGAGCGCTGCCCACCTCCTTGTGATCGAGGCCACACAGGTCGATGCGGACGAGTTGTTGTGCCGTGCTCGCCGCGCACGAGACGATCTAGACGAGGCCGGCATCGCTGATCGCGAGCGGGCGGCGTTCGAGGAGCGGTCTGTGCGCCGCACACGGCGGCCCAATGGGCTCCCGCGGTACATAATCGACCCGGATATCGAGTCCGCCGCCTTCTGGGACGACGTCTACGACTCGCTCACGTCGCCCCGCCGTGGAGGCGTGCGCTTCGTCGATGACGCCGACAAGGCCTGGGCCGAGGGGATCTCTTCCGATGAGCGCACCACGGACCAGTATGTGCACGATTCCTTTACGCAATTGCTTCGGATTGCAGTGAGCGCGGAGACCGGTGAGAGCAGGCGAATCGTCGGCTCTCGACAGCCATCGGTGCGGGTTCTGGTCACCAGGGCGGCCCTCGAGGCCAAGCAGGGTCATGGACGTATCGAAGGATGCGATATTCCGATTTCCCTTCAGACTGTGGAACGCGTTGCCTGCGAATC
>JANYEI010000221.1 GCA_025363205.1 Frigoribacterium sp. | reverse complement strand
GGTCGTAGAAGCCAACGCTCTCACTCAGCAGCGCATGGGTGCCGACGACGATCTGCGCCTGCCCGCTGACGGTCGCGAGGGTGGCCTTGCGCCGATCCGCCACCGGGAGCTGGCCCGTGATCAGGGTGGGCCGCAGCGTTGCGGCAAGATCGGGCCCGAGCGTCTTCACGATTGAACGCAGGTGCTGGCCGGCCAGGACCTCGGTGGGCGCGAGCAGCGCGGACTGGCCACCGCTGTCGGCGACAGCAAGCATCGCGCGCAATGCGACGAGGGTCTTGCCCGATCCGACCTCGCCCTGCACCAGTCGGTTCATCGGAGCGGAAGCCGCGATATCGCTCGCGATCTCCACCCCGACCGTCGTCTGGTCGCCGGTGAGCACGAACGGCAGCTGCGCATCGAAGCGCTCGAGCAGGCCGCCCGGCTTCGGGGCGCGGGGAGTCGCCGATTGGAGCTTCAGCAACGCCCGCTGCTCGAGAAGTGCGGCCTGAAGCACGAAGGCTTCCTGAAAGCGCAGGGACTTCTGTGCGGCCCTCCACTCGATGTCTTTCTGCGGCCGATGGATCAACTCGAGGGCTCGCGAGTAGTTCATCAGCCCGCGCTCTGCCCGCACCGCGCCCGGCACGGGGTCATCGAGCGGCGGGAGCGTGTCGAGCAGCACTCCGACGGCCTTACCCAGCTGCCAGGATGCCACCGCAGCTGTCGCCGCGTAGATCGGCACCGGCTGTTCGGCCCACTTGCGCGCCCTCTCCGCGCCTGCCTCAGAGTCTCCACCCGTGTCATCCGTCTCGAAAAGCTCGTAATCGGGGTGTGATAACTGGATCGTGCCGCGATAGTCGCCCACTTTGCCGGCGAAGATGCCGCGCACGCCCGGCTTCAGGTCGCTCTTGCGCCAGGCCTGGTTGAAGAAGGTGAGGGAAAGGATGTCGCTGCCATCGCTGATCGTCACCTCGAGAATCGACCCTTTGCGTGCCCGCATCGTGCGCTCCTGCACGCCGAGTACCTCTGCGACGATCGTGACATTCTCGTCGACCGAGAGTTGAGCGAGAGCGGTGAGTTCGCCGCGGAGGGCGTATCGCCGCGGATAGTGGGTCAGCAGGTCACCAACGGTGACGAGCCCGAGACCCTTCTCGATCGCCGCCGCCGTGCGACCGCCGAGGGCGCCACTGAGCTTGGCATCGAGCGGGGAGTCCACCTCGACAGGTTACCGCCGGGGCCCGACGGATAGCGCCAGCTTGCTTACAGCCAGCGCAGCTTGCGGAAGATCACGTAGAGCCCGACACCAACGACGAGCATCAATCCGATTGCGAACGGGTAACCGAACGCCCAACGCAGCTCAGGCATGATTCGGAAGTTCATTCCGTAGATTCCGCTGATGATCGAGGGCGCAAACAGGATTGCCGCCCAGGTCGAAATTTTGCGCGTTTCCTCCGTTTGCCGATTATTGGCCTCCGTAGTCTCCTGCATCTCCTCGTTCTGGCGTTGGGCCACGAGTGTTGCGTTGACCGTGAGAATGTCCCGAAGGAGGATGCGAAACTCGTCCACGCGCTCTGTCACGTGCGCGACATGGTCCGCGACATCGCGCAGGTACTGCTGAAGATCGTCTCCGATCCCATACTTGTCGAACCCGTTCGAGAGTTGATCGAGCATTCTGACCAGCGGCACCGCCGCACGCTGAAAGTCGATGACCTCCCTTGTCAGTTCGTAGATGCGCCGCGAGACGCCGGGATCGCCGCCGAACACCTGTGTCTCGATTTCATCGATGTCGTTGGCGAGGCCAGCGACGACGGGAACATAGGCATGGACCACCGCGTCGAGAATCGCGTAAAGAACTGCCTCCGTGCCACGCGCAAGTAAATCGGGAGTGCCCTCGAGCCGCCGGCGAACCAGCGCCAGATCGGGCGATTCGGCGTGACGAACAGTGATGACGAAGTTCTGGCCGATGAACACGTGGAGCTCGCCGAACTCCACCTCCTCTTTCGCATCGAGGTAGCGTGCCGCCCGAAGGACTACGAAGAGTGTGGAGCCGTAGCGCTCGATCTTCGGGCGCTGGTGCGCGAGAATCGCATCCTCAATAGCGAGTTCGTGCAGGCCGGCCTGCGCGGCGAGCGACGTGAGCTCATCGGTGGTCGGGCTATAGAGGCCGATCCACGCCATAGCTCCGGGGCGGGCGTCGAGCGCCGCGTAGGTCTCGCTGAGCGAGGCGGGAGTCTCGACTCGGCATCCGTTCTCGTAGATGGCATTGTTGACCAGGCTGGAGCGCACCTGCCCTGGCTCTGGTGTTGCCACGCTCGTCGGAGCGGCGGGCGTTCGCGGTCGCAACAACAGCACGCGGAAGGGCTTGCGAAAATCGGGTGCAATGACTAAAACGGTAGTCCTGTCGAGTGAACAATTCGGGTAGTTCGGTAGGGTCGATTTCGATGACTCGAATAATCTCCGGATTCGCCGGATCCATTGCCTTGAAGACACCAGGGGACGGCACCCGCCCCACCAGCGACCGCGTGCGCGAGGCGATCTTCTCCGCGCTCGAATCCCGGAATGCGATCGACGGCGCACGGGTACTCGATCTCTACGCCGGATCCGGAGCACTCGGCCTCGAAGCCGCCAGCCGCGGCGCGGCCTTCGTGCGTCTCGTCGAACGAGGCGGAGTGGGCACAACAGTCTGCCGGTCCAACGCGGCAGCAGTGCTCGCGCAGGCGCCGCGCGGTTCGTCACTTCGTATCGAGGTGAGCGGGCGGCTCGTGCAATCATTCCTGACCAGCAATCCTGAGACCTGGGACCTGGTCTTCCTCGACCCGCCCTACGACCTGCTCGAAGCCGAGCTCGCACAAAACCTCGCATCGCTTACCTCGCGCCTCCAACCGGATGCCGTTGTCTGCCTCGAGCGCAGCAGCCGTTCCCCCGAGCCGACCTGGCCGCCCGGAATCGCGCTCGACCGTCGCAAGGATTACGGAGACACGACCCTGTGGTGGGCGAGCGCGGTGACTGTGCCGGTCGAGTAGGACTGTGCCGGTCGATTAGGACAGTGCCGGGCAGACGGATGAGCCGTCTCGAGTCCGGCGCGCTCTTCGGAGTCGGCTCAGCCTGCAGACCCGGCCCAGTCCCGATACGGATCCCACCCGGCAGAGTCGTGGGGTGAGCCGTCCACCGTGAGTCCCTCGCCGTCGACGCACACTCCGATACGACGGAATTCCGCGGGCAACACGACACCAGGGGGGAAGGTCGCGAGCAACGAGTGATCCTCTCCCCCGCCGAGCGCGAGAGCGGGATCGTCGCCCAGCGCCGCCATGGCGAAGTTTATTCCCACGCCGCTTGCCCGAGCGAGGCGGGCGGAGTCGATCGCGAGACCGTCGCTCAGGTCGAGCATCGCCGTCGCCCGCGCGAGGGCGGCGGCGCGACCGGCAGCGATCGGCGGGGTCGGAGCGAGCTGCGCCACCGTGCGCGACCGCAGGGCGGTGGCGAGCGCCGCATCCGGTCGCCCCGATGCGTCGATGGCCTCGGCGAAGAGCAGGCGCAGGGCCGCTGCGGCCTCGCCGAGCACGCCGGCCACCGCCACGATGTCTCCGGGCGCGGCGCCGGAGCGGAGCACCGGCGCACGTCCCTCGAGATCCCCGAATGCGGTTACGGCGATCGTCAGAGTGGCCGATACCGACAGATCCCCGCCCACGACACCGCACCCCGGTGCGAGCGTCTCGCAGGCGTCACGAAGCCCATCCGCAATGCCTTCGAGCACCGAGACCGGCGAGTCGGCTGGCGCGGCGATGGCCACGACGAGCGCGGTCGGCACGGCGCCCATGGCCGCGACATCCGCCAGGTTGGAGGCGGCTGCTTTCCAGCCGAGGTCGTGAGGGGTCGACCAGGCGAGGCGGAAGTCCGGGCCGTGAATCATCATGTCCGTGGTCACGACAAACCGCCCGTCGGGAGCAGCAACGAGGGCAGCGTCATCGCCCGGACCGAGCAGGGCGGATGCCGCGGTGGGCAGCCGCGGGAAGATGCGCGCCAGCACCGCAAGCTCGCCGATACCTCCGAGAGTGTCGGGAGCGGCCGGTTCCGGCGTGATCGTCATGCTCCAAACGGTAGCCTGAAAGCGATGAACACGAAGCGCACGGTCCTCGCGCTCGGCTTGCTCGCCCCGATGCTCCTCGCGCTGCTCACGGCTTGCGCGCCAACGGTCCCGCTCACGCCGGCCGCCGACGCCACGAATCCGAAGTGCGCCGAAATCATCGTGCGCCTGCCGGCGTCTGTCGTTGAGCAGTCGCTGCGCCAGACAAATGCCCAGGCAACGGGTGCGTGGGGCAACCCGGCCTCGGTGCTTCTGCGCTGCGGAGTGCCGCAACCGGCCCCCTCCGCCACCTGCTCGACCGTGAACGGTATCGACTGGGTGGTGGATATTTCGGGCTCACCTCGCTACGTGTACACGACCTACGGCCGGTCGCCCGCCACGCAGGTGGTGGTCGACACGAAGCTCACCCAGGGCCAGGAGGCCATCATTCTGGATGCACTCTCGAACGCCGTTGGATCTATCGATCAGACCAAGCAGTGCACTGGCCACGATCCCGGTTTCGTGCCGGAACCGACGCCGAGCCCGTAGGCCAAGAGCCCGTCAGCCAAGAGCCCGCGGCGCGCCAACTGCGGCATAGTGTCGCTCCGACTCGAGAAGAACGACAATTTGCCGCAGTTCGGCGAAGAATTCGGCATTACTCGACGAGGATCGCCGGGGTGTCCTCTTCAGTGGTGAGGTGCGGCGCGATGTCGCGCGGATTCATCGTGCCGGCGAGCACCTGGGCCACCTGCTCGACGATCGGCATGTCCACCCCGCGGGCGGCGGCTAGTTCGAGGATTGGGGCGACCGACGAGAGGCCTTCAGCTGTCTGGTTCATCTGCTTCACCACATCCGTAAAGCTGTAGCCCTGGCCGAGCAGTCGCCCGGCGGTGTTGTTTCGCGAGAGCGACGATTCGCAGGTTGCGATGAGGTCGCCGAGTCCTGCGAGGCCGGAGAGCGTCTGCGCGAGGCCGCCGTAGGCGACAGCAAAGTCCGTCATCTCCACGAGACCACGGGTGATAATCGATGCCTTCGTGTTCTCGCCGTAGCCAACGCCGTCGACGATGCCGATGGCCACGGCGATGAGGTTCTTGAGCACTCCCCCGAACTCGGTGCCGATCACATCCGTGTTCACGAACGAACGGAAGTACGGGTTCGTCGCAGTAGCCGCCACGATTGTCGCCGTCTCGAGCGAGGTCGAGGAGACAACAGCCGCTGTCGGCTGCTCCTTGGCGATCTCGAGCGCGAGATTCGGTCCGGATGCCACGGCCACCAGATCCGGGAGCATCTCGAGCTCTTGCAGGATGACCTCGCTCATGCGGTCACCGGTGCCCTTCTCGACACCCTTCATGAGGCTCACGACGATGGCATTGGACGGGATGAGGTCGCGCACGATCCGCAGGTTCTCCCGCAGCGATTGACTCGGGACCGAGATGAACACGATCTCGGCGCCGTCGAGCACATCGGGGATGAATGACGATGCCCAGAGGTTGCGTGGCAGGTTGATCCCCGGTAGGTAGTCACTGTTGCGCTTCGACTGCGAGATCTCGCGAGCAAGCTCCGGGCGTCGCGCCCAGAGCGCGACATCCGATCCTCCGTCAGCGAGCACCTTGGCGAAGGTGGTGCCCCAGCTTCCTGCGCCGAGGACGGCGACGCGCCGCACCCCGGGACGGGACAGGCGGATGGGCAATGTCATGGGATTAGGGTTGTTCAAAACGTCCGATCTCGCTCTGGCTGTGCTTGCTTGGATCCCAGGTCTCGGTGGGCACCGGCTCGTCGCGCAGGTCGGCGAGCAGCTTCGTGATCTCCGTCATGAGCACCGCTGTTGCCGCCGTGAGCAGCTTCGGATCGACGCCTTTGCCGCGAAACGCGGAGAGGTCGACCGGGTCGCCGATCTTCACGGTGATGGTCTTGCGCGGAAAGAGGCTGATCTTCTTTCCGTACCGCGGCATGACGTGTTGGGTGCCCCAGTGCGCGACCGGAATCAGCGGGATGTCGGCGAGAAGCGCCATCCGCACCGCCCCGGTCTTGCCGCGCATCGGCCACAGCTGAGGATCGCGGGTGAGCGAGCCCTCCGGGTAGATCACAACGGCATGCCCGGCGTGCGCGAGAGCGTCTGCCGCCGCAATTGGATCGTGTCCGCGCACGACACCGGTGCGCTCCACCGGGATCTGTCCGGAGGTGCGCAGGAACCATCCCATAACGGGCACTGTGAACAGGGATGCCTTGGCCAGGTAGCGCGGAACGCGCCCGAGTTTGTACATGACACGCCCGATCACAACCGGGTCGATTTCGCTGTAATGGTTGGGTGACAGGACGAAGGCACCGCTCTGCGGCAGCTTGTGGCCGTCGATGATCACATAGCGGGCGAGAAATTCCATCGGAGGCACGAGCAGGAACGCCAGCAGGCGGAAGATCGCAATCTTCTCGGATTTCACCGGCGGGGATCCTGTCTTGTCCGAGCCTCGTCGATCGGAAACTTCGTCGCCTGCCAACGGGCTATCCCTCGAAGACGAAGTCGGCCCCGAGCACCTCGAGCTTGTCGATGAAGTGCTCGTATCCTCGGCTGATAATTCCCACATTGCTCACGGTTGAGACGCCCTCCGCAGTGAGTGCCGCGATGAGATAGCTGAATCCACCACGAAGGTCAGGCACACGAACGTTCGCTCCGTGCAGCTTCGTCGGGCCGGTGATGACCGCGGCCTGCTCGAAGTCTCGGCGAGCGACCCGGCGCGGATGATTGGGCAGGCCATCCTTGTGCACGACGATGTTTGCGCCCATCTCGTTGAGCGCCTCGGTGAACCCGAAGCGATCTTCGTAGACGGTCTCGTGAACATAGGAGATCCCGGTGGCTTGGGTGAGCGCCACAATGAGCGGCTGCTGCCAATCCGTCATGAAGCCGGGATGCACATCGGTCTCGATGGTCACCGGTTTCAGCTCTCCACCCGGATGGTAGAAGCGGATGCCGTCGTCTTCGACGTCGAACGCCCCACCGACCTTGCGGAAGACATTGAGGAAGGTCATCATCTCGCTCTGGCGGGCGCCCTCGACGAAGATGTCGCCCTTGGTGGCGAGAGCCGCGGCCGCCCAGCTTGCCACCTCGTTGCGATCGAAAAGCGCACGGTGCTTGTAGCCCTCGAGGCGATCGACACCCTCGATCAGGATCACGCGATTGGGCTCGACCGAGATGATCGCGCCCATCTTCTGCAGGATGGCGATGAGATCCATGATCTCCGGCTCGATGGCCGCGTTCTTCAGCTCGGTGGTGCCCTTCGCGCGCACGGCGGTGAGCAGCACCTGCTCGGTTGCACCGACGCTCGGGTATGGCAACTCGATATTGGCGCCATGCAAACCGTCCGGAGCAGTGATGTAGATGCCCTCGAAGGACTTGTCCACGACAGCACCGAAGGCACGAAGGGCGTCGAGGTGGAAGTCAATGGGGCGATCGCCGATGCGGCAACCGCCGAGATCGGGAATGCGCGCCTCACCGAGACGGTGAAGCAGCGGACCGCAGAACAGGATCGGGATGCGGCTGGATCCGGCATGCGCGTCGATCTCCGCGAAGTGCGCTTGTTCAACGTTCGCCGTGTCGAAGTGCAGCGTCCCGGCTTTCGGCGCGGTAACGATCACGCCATAAACTTCGAGCAGTCCGCGCACGACCTCGACGTCGCTGATGTCTGGCACGTCGCGCAGGGTGCTCGGGGTTTCGCCGAGAAGGGCAGCCACCATGGCCTTGGTGGCCAGATTCTTGGCGCCGCGCACGGCGATACGACCCTTGAGGGGGTTTCCGCCGGTGATGGTGATCTCGTCCGACTTCAGACCCATCCGCAGTCCTGCTTTTTGGGCGTCTGTTGCTAGGGGGTTCATTTATTCACCTGCATCCTTGTGATTCGTGTCCTGCTGCACCGGAAGAGTGAGTGGACGCCAGGCCTCCCGAAGACTCTCGAACTCGGTGATCTGCGCCTCGTTGCGCAGGGTGAGCCCGATGTCGTCCAGCCCTTCCCGCAGACGCCATCTAGTGTAATCATCGATCTGGAATGGCACCGTGAGGTCGCCGATCGTCGCCGTTTTGGCCCCTAGGTCGACGGATGCCTCGATGCCGGGTTGGGCGTCGATCTTGGCCAACAGCGCCTCGAGGTCTGACTCGCTGATCTCGCCAGCGAGCAGTCCCTGCTTGCCGGAGTTGCCTCGGAAGATATCGCCGAAGCGCGGGCTGAGCACGGCCTGGAAGCCATAGTCGCGCAGCGCCCAGACCGCGTGTTCACGACTGGATCCGGTGCCGAAGTCGGGGCCGGCGATAAGCACTCGGCCACCGGCGAAGGCCGGGTTGTTGAGTACAAAATCGGGATCCTGCCGCCACGAGAAGAACAGCGCGTCGTCGAAACCGGTCTTGGTCACCCGCTTGAGAAACACGGCGGGGATGATCTGGTCGGTATCGACGTTGGCACGCTCGAGCGGCACCGCGACACCCGTGACCACAGAAACCTTGTCCATCAGTTGCCTCCTGCGGCGGTCGAGTAGGTCGCTCCAGCCCCCGTAGGAAGTCCCGCCGTCTCGAGGCCGAGATCCCAGGGGCTCGACAGCGTCCCCCGAATCGCGGTGGCCGCGGCCACCAGCGGCGACACCAGGTGCGTGCGCCCGCCCTTACCCTGCCGCCCCTCGAAGTTGCGGTTGGAGGTGGAAGCGCATCGCTCGCCCGGTGCAAGTTGGTCGGGATTCATCCCGAGACACATCGAGCAGCCGGCGAATCGCCATTCCGCGCCGAAATCCTTCACGATCTGGTCGATACCCTCGGCCTCGGCCTCGATTCGCACGCGGGCCGAACCCGGCACGACCATGACGCGCACGCCATCCGCCTTCTTCTGGCCCTTGATGATCGAGGCGAAGGCTCGCAGGTCCTCGATGCGGCTGTTGGTGCACGAGCCCATGAACACCGCGTCGACGTGGATGTCTTTGAGCGGAGTGCCCGCTTCGAGGTCCATGTACTCGAGGGCGCGCTCGGCGGAAGCCCGCTCGTTCACATTGGCCATTGTGGACGGGTCCGGAACCGTGCCGCTGAGCGAGGTACCCTGGCCCGGGTTGGTGCCCCAGGTGACGAACGGCTCAAGCTCATTGGCGTCGAGGAACACCTCGGCGTCGAACGCCGCATCGGCGTCGGTTGCGAGGGTGTTCCAGTAGGCGACCGCCGCGTCCCAGTCCGCACCGCGGGGAGCGTGCGCGCGCCCCTCGAGGTAGTCGTAGGTGACCTTGTCGGGCGCGATCATTCCGGCGCGCGCGCCCGCCTCGATCGACATGTTGCAGACCGTCATCCGGCCTTCCATCGAGAGGGAGCGGATAGCGCTCCCCCGGAACTCGAGCACATAGCCCTGCCCGCCGCCGGTGCCGATCTGTGCAATGACCGCGAGGATGATGTCCTTCGCCGTCACTCCGGGTCGCAGCGCGCCCTCGACAGTGATCGCCATCGTCTTGAATGGCGTGAGCGGCAGGGTCTGCGTCGCGAGCACGTGCTCAACCTCGCTGGTGCCGATTCCGAAGGCCATGGCACCGAAGGCACCGTGAGTTGAGGTGTGCGAGTCACCACAGACGACGGTGATGCCCGGCATCGTCAGGCCGAGCTGCGGACCGACCACGTGAACGATGCCCTGTTCGATATCGCCGAGGGAGTGAAGGCGCACGCCGAACTCAGCGCAGTTATTGCGCAGGGTCTGGATCTGCGTGCGGCTGGTGAGGTCGACGATCGGCCTGTCGATGTCGAGAGTTGGGGTGTTGTGGTCCTCTGTGGCGATGGTGAGGTCGAGACGACGCACCGGGCGGCCGGCGAGACGCAGTCCATCAAAGGCCTGGGGGCTCGTCACCTCGTGAACCAGATGGAGGTCGATGTAGATGAGGTCGGGAGTGCCGCTCTCACCCTTCACGACAAGATGGTCGTCCCACACCTTTTCGGCGAGAGTGCGGGGGCGAGCCGGGATTACATCATTCATTGTCGTGCGCTCTCCTATACCAAACGGTGGTCAGCCAGCGGCGCGTCAACCCGCACCAGACTCCGCGACGAGGGAGGCCTGGAAACTAGGACCCGTCGCGGCTACGAAGAAGAAGCAGACCGAATAACACCGGCCTAGACTAACACCGTTTGGGGTGCGAGCCGGATGATGAATCGGGCCTACGTCGGCCTATTTTGTCGAGTCCACAGCCAGGCGCTTTCGGTCGAAACGGATCTTGATCAGGCTCGCCGCCACCGCCATCGCCATCGACACCACGATCACGCCGAGCGAGAAAAAGGTGCCGATCTCCGGCGCCCACCCGATGTGCTTGCCACCGTTGATGAACGGCAGCTCGTTGGTGTGAAGGGCATGGGCGATCAGCTTGAATCCGATGAACGCGAGGATGAAGGCGATTCCGTACTTCAGGTAGACCAGTTTGTCGATCAGGTCGCCGAGCAGGAAGTACAGCTGGCGCAGTCCCATCAGCGCGAAGACGTTGGCGGTAAACACGATGAAGGGACTCGTCGTGATGCCGAAGATCGCCGGAATGGAGTCAAGCGCAAACACCAGGTCGGTCGTCCCGATGGCGATGAACACGACAATGATGGGCGTGAACACCTTCTTACCGTCAATAACCGTTCGCAGCTTCGCCCCATCGAAGTCGTCAGAGATGCGAATGCGCTTCCGCAGTAGTCGGATGACGCCGCTTTCCTTCTCGTCCATTCCCTCGGTGTTTTGAAAGGCCTGGCCGAACGCCGTGTAGAGCAGGAAAGCGCCAAAGATGTAGAAGATCCAGCTGAAGTTCTCGATCAGTTGGGCGCCGAGCAGAATAAAGATCGCGCGCAGAACCAGCGCGATGATGATGCCAACCATGAGCACTTCCTGCTGGTACTTCCTCGGTACCGAGAACCGCGCCATGATGATGACGAAGACGAAGAGGTTGTCGATCGAAAGGCTGTATTCCGTGAGCCATCCGGCGATGAACTGCCCGGCGGGTTCGGCACCCGCGAAGAAGAACATCAGCACGGCGAAGACAACCGCCAGGAACACGTAGAAGCCGACCCACAGACTGGATTCCCTGGTCGACGGAATGTGCGGACGCTTGTACGCGAGCACCAGGTCGGCGATCACGATGAGAATCAGCACGACGATACTGGTGATCTCAAACCAGAGGGGGAGCTGCAGGTCCATTGGGGCCTTTCAAGAGGGGGACGGCGTGGGTGTGCCAGGATCCCGAAAGTCTCTTCCGCGCCGATTAGGTCGGCACCACAGCACCCGGGCCAGCGTCGACGGTGGCCGTATTGACGAGTGCGGAATTAGGACGGCTGACCGCCCATGGGAATACTCCCCTTCGCGACGGTCAGTTTAGCAGACGGCCTCAGGCCACATCCCGGGGCGATGGCGCCCTCCCAGCACTTTCCCGAGACCTCTTCCGTATGCTCATGTGCATGACGTCGCTCGACCAGCCCCGCCAATATCGCCCCCAGTCCGCCGGAGTTTCCGGCATCGGCTATCTCATTTTCTTTAGCCGCTGGCTGCAGGCCCCTCTATACGTGGGTCTCATCGTGGCCCAGCTCATCTACGTCGTCGTCTTCATGGTGGAGCTCTACCATCTCGGCGAAAAAGTGCTGGCGCATCCGCTCGAGATCAAGGAAGCCGAAATCATGCTCGGCGTGCTCGGCCTGATCGACGTGGTGATGATCGCGAATCTGCTCATCATGGTGATCATCGGCGGGTATGAGACCTTCGTCTCACGCATCAAGATCGAGGGCCACCCCGACCAGCCGGAGTGGCTGTCGCACGTAAACGCCAACGTGCTCAAGGTGAAGCTCGCGATGGCGATCATCGGCATCTCATCGATCCACCTGCTCAAGACTTTCATCGGTGTAAACGACCTCGGAGACAAGAACGCGGTGGTCGATGAGGTCACCGATGAGCGCTACACCTCCGAGGGAGTCTTTTGGCAGGTGATCATCCACACCGTATTCATCTTCTCCGCCGTGGCTCTCGCCTGGATCGACAAGATCTCGAGCGGAGGCCACGCCCCCGCGATCGCTGCCAGCTCGCCCCGTGCCGAGTTCGTGACCAGTGGCGCCCCATCGGACAACGAATTGCGCGCTGCCCACTATGAGCAACTCGCGCGGGAGCTCCGGGGCAACTGACTCGGGCAGGAGCTCACGATACGATCGAGCTCCTAACCCTCGAGGAGCGCCACCGGTGTCGCACATGCCCGCAACTGACAACTTTCGTGCAGCGCGAGACCGCCTGATCGCTCTTCGCGACAATCACGCCGAAGCCGTGGCCGGATTCGAGTGGCCCTCCGTCGGGGACACCTTCAACTGGGGCATCGATTGGTTCGATGCGATCGCCCGGGGCAACAACCGGCCCGCCCTGGTGATTGCCGAAGAAGACGGCCCGACGATGCGGTTTTCCTTCCACGAGATGGCAGCACGCTCCGACCAGGTGGGCAATTGGCTCAAATCCCTCGGCGTGAAGCGCGGTGACGCGGTGATGCTCATGCTCGGCAACCAGGTCGAACTCTGGGATTCGATGCTCGCCATCATGAAACTTGGCGCGGTCATCCTGCCGACGACAACGGCGCTGGGCACCGCGGACCTCATCGACCGGATGCAGCGGGGAGGCGTGCGGCATGTGATCGCCGCGTCCGCCGATGTGGACAAGTTTGACGACGTGCCAGGGGACTTCACCCGGATCCGGGTGGGAGCGGGCAATGACGACTGGACCGATTTCGCGGATGCCTTCGCCGCGCCGGCAGCGCCGCTACCGCATCCGCACACCGCTCCCCACGACCCGCTGTTGCTCTACTTCACCTCTGGCACGACGAATCGCCCGAAGCTCGTGGAGCACACCCAGGTGTCGTACCCGGTTGGCCACCTCTCGACAATGTTTTGGCTGGGGCTCCGCACCGGCGACATCCATCTCGCCATCTCGTCCCCCGGCTGGGCGAAGCACGCCTGGAGCTGCTTCTTCGCCCCGTGGATCGCCGAGGCCACAATCTTCGTCTACAACTACGGCCGCTTCGATGCGGGGAGGCTCACCCAGAAGATCCGGGACGAGCACGTCACTTCGTTCTGCGCACCACCGACCGTCTGGCGCATGCTCATCCAGTCCGACCTCTCGGCCGGCCCAGGAGACCTTCGTGAGGCGATCTCGGCGGGCGAGCCGCTCAACCCCGAGGTGATCAGCCAGATCCGCCGGCAGTGGGGGCTCACCATCCGTGACGGTTACGGCCAGACCGAGATGACCGCGGTGGTCGGCAATACCCCTGGTTCGCCGGTGAAGGACGGGTCGATGGGTCGACCGCTTCCCGGAAGCCCGATCGTGCTGGTCGATCCGATTTCCGGTGAGTTGGCCGAGGAGGGCGAGATCTGCGTCGACCTGGCCAGGCACCCGGTGAACCTCATGACCGGCTACGTCGGGGATGCCGCGCGCAATGCCGCCACCACTCACGACGGCTACTTCCACACCGGCGATATCGCGGCACGGGACGCCGACGGCTACATCACGTACATTGGCCGCACCGACGACGTGTTCAAAGCCTCCGACTACAAGATCAGTCCGTTCGAATTGGAGAGCGTGCTCATCGAGCATCCGGCCGTGGCCGAGGCCGCGATCGTGCCAGCTCCGGATGCCGTGCGCCTGGCCGTGCCAAAGGCGTACGTCGTGCTCGCGGCCGGCTTCGACCCCTCGCCTGAGACGGCGTTCTCGATCCTCGCCTACGCGCGCGAACAGCTGGCGCCGTTCCAGCGCATCCGCCGCATCGAATTCATGGAGCTTCCGAAGACTATTTCGGGAAAGATCCGCCGGGTCGAGCTGCGTGCCCGCGAAGAGGAGGTCGCCATCGGCACGATCATTGCGATCGAGTGGCGCGACGACGACCTCCGCGGAAACTGAGCCCGGGTGGACCTCTACCGGCGTTTGTAGTAGTCCCGCCACACGAGCTTGTGGAACGGAATTAGCCGCGGAAGGTTGCGGAGGCCGGGAATCAGGGGAACCAGGGTGAGCAGCAACGTGAGGATTGCGACGGTGAACACCACGAGGAGATCCGCGTTGGCGGCGGACTTGAATGGCTCAATCTGGTAGAAGAAGGAGAATAGCCACAACCAGGACTGCCCGGGATAGTTGCCGGTCTCGTTCATCATCCCCCACTGGTCACCACTGAGATGCAGTTTTGTCGCGAGGTCTTTGAGATAGGTACCATCGCCGAGAAACAGCACCGAGCGCGTGTAGTCGAAGTTGTAGAACGATCCCCCGGACTGCAGAACGCTGTCAAGCGATCCCTGCTTGGCCATAGTGAGAAGCGATCTCGTCAGCGCCGGAACCGGCCCATAGTTACCCGAAGCGACAGCCGCAGGGTCATTGTCCTTGGCTTTGTCGAGAGCTTTTCCGTAGGCCTCCGTCCACGACGTTTGTTGATCGCTGGTCGCCGAGTTCCAGGTTGCAACTGCTGCGGGAGGGTTCGGCAGCGTACTCAGCGGCGTGATCACGAAATCCTTCGCTGTGTCGAAGGGAATCTTCACCCCCGCGAGACTCTGCAGGTCGAGCGGGCCGATGGTCTGGGTCGCGCCCTGTGTCGAGTTATAGGGCGGACCATAGCCCGCCGTCGCACTCGTGTGACCGAGTTCGGTGTTTGCCGTGACCACAAAGTCGCTCGGCTGGCTATTCGCCCAGGACTTGAGCGTGACGCTGTGGTCGTCGGGCGAACTGAAAATCGCGGATGCGGCGAGCACGAGAAGGGTGACCACGATCACCCCGACCGTGAGTTCCTTAAACAGGTCGTACTCGCGATTGGTGCCATTCCATGCGCGACCGGCGAGGCCGGTTCCTTTTCGCCAGGACATCGGGCTCAGCGACTTGGTCATCGGTCTGCCTTATCTGTGAGTTCGGGAAATGCCGCGTCGCGCAACTGGGTGTCGGTCTCGGCCGCATCGAGGGGAGAGACCACTCCATGAACCCGCACGAGGAGAACGTGCAGAGCGACGATCGCCGCGACGGCGAGCGGAAGAAGCGTGATGTGCCACATGAACATCTGGCCCACATTCGCGACGTTGAACCAGGCGCCGATACCGGCGGCGTTGAGGGCGTCCTTCGCCTCGAATGAGATCCATTCCGATTCGAAGTTCGTCTGGAGCAGATAACCGGTGAACGCGGCACCGATCGACACCGCAAATGAGACGACACCGGTGATCCAGGTGAGCAGTCGGCCACCGCGCCAGGCTGCCATCCAGAATTTTCCCCACAGGTGCACCACCATGAAGAGGAAGAAGAACTCCACGCTCCAGAGATGCATGCTGTTCACGAAATGTCCGAGCGAGGAAAGGTGCCACCAGCTCGGACCGTTGAGGCTGAGGACCACACCGGAAACGATGATCACGGCGAGCGACGCGATCGCACCCATGCCGAAGACATAGATCCAGGATGCGACGTAGCTCGGCTGGGTCTCCGGGAGTAGTTTCTTCGGCGGCAGGGTCTTCAACATCCACCGGCGGGCCTTGCCCGTCCAGGTGTAGAACTCCTCATCCGGTTTCGCGCTCGGAGAGTCTGCTTCGGTCGGCCCGGTCGGGGTGGTTGGCGGCGGCACGACGGTAGTCATTTGCGCTTCCGTCCCGCCGGGAAGGGAAGCACCAGAGCGAGCGCGAACAGCACCAACATGACGCTGATCACGATGAAGTTACCCAGCTGGATCGTGAACGCACCCCAGCCCAAGTAGATCGTGGAGGCATCCGCCGCCACTGATGAGAGAAGAATCTGCATGATGACCTCCTGGCCGTTGGAATGTTTGAACGTTAGGAGCGCTGGCCCCGGGAATTCGGGACTTTGGTCCCCTGTCGGACGCCGGAAGTCGGGACCAATGGCCCGGTCTGCGTGAAGGACTGCTCGCAGACTGTCGGGAAAGATCCGCCGGGTCGAGTTGCGTGCCCGCGAAGAGGAGGTCGCCATCGGCACGGTCATTGCGATCGAGTGGCGCGACGACGACCTCCGCGGAAGCTGAGCCCGGGTGGACCTCTACCGGCGTTTGTAGTAATTCCGGCAGATGAGCTAGTGGAACGGGATCAGCCGCGGAAGGTCGCGGAGGCCGTTTGACCTCGTGGCGGGAGTTACAACTCCCTCCGCAAGACGTTTCGCCCTCCGCGAGCCGCGTTTTCCCCCGCCAGCGCGTCCAGGAGCGCGAAGTCAGTCTCTAAGGGCAACGTGAACGGACCTTCGGGTGGGGCCCTTTACACGTGCCGCCCCTGCGGGACCAATGGCCCGGTCTGCGTGAAGGACTGCTCGCAGACTGAACGCCAAACATCAACCCACCAGAAACGAATCAGAGGGCGCTCCATGAACCGTGTCACCGGCAAAGTCGCACTCATCACCGGGGGCGCCCGCGGGATGGGAGCCGCTCACGCTCGGCTACTGGTCGCCGAAGGGGCCAGCGTCGTTCTCGCCGATGTGCTGGATGCGGATGGTGAAACACTGGCGGCAGAGCTCGGCGATTCGGTTCGATTCGTGCACCTCGACGTCACGCAGGAAAGCGATTGGGCGAATGCGCTGCGGCTGACCCTCGCCGAGTTCGGCCACCTCGACGTGCTGGTCAACAACGCCGGGATCGCCAACGGCTGGTGGAACGACGACCTCCGCAGAAGCTGAACCCGGGTCGACCCCTTTCGTCCCGTCCCCGTCCGCCTCGCGGCGGCGGTTTGACCTCGTGGCGGGAGTTACAACTCCCTCCGCAAGACGTCTCGGCCTCCGCGAGCCGCGCTTTCCCCCGCCACCGCGTCCTGGAGCGCGAATTCAGTCTCGAAGGGCGACACGAGCGGAGCTGTGGATGAGGGCGCCCCTCCGCCCCTGCCGATACTTCGGGACCTATGACCCGGGGAGCGCTCACCTCCCTTCGCAGACTGAACGCAGGACGTGGAGCGGTCGAAACAAAGCAGAGAAATCACCATGAACCGTGTTACCGGCACAGTCGCCCTCATCACCGGGGGCGCCCGCGTCGTTCTGGCGAATGTGCTGGCGGATGTGCTGGATGCGAATGGCGAAACACTGCGGTGTCGCTTTCCGGAGTGCCAGGCCAGCTCATCCGGTTTCTCTTTGCTCACCTCCTCTGCGGACCTTCTGCGCTTCTATGGCGCGCTACGGGAGGACTGATTCACGCGTAAGCAGGTGCTTTTCGCAGATCAGGAGAGCCATCGAATCTGCGTCACGGCCGTCGGCGGCTAGCGTGGGGGGATGTCACCTGAGCCGCAGCTTCTACCGTTCGCCTCCCTCGAAAGCTACATCGCACTCCCCCGGGTGGAGGGACTCGCTCTCTCCCCCTCTGGCCAAACAGTGGTGCTCACCGTCGCGACTCTGGCCCGCGATCGCACCTCGTACGAGCGTGCACTGTGGTCGGTACCCGCAGACGGCTCGGGCTCACCCACGCGGTTGACCCGCTCCAGAAAGGGAGAATCGGGCGTCGCCTTCACCGGTTCGGGCGACATCCTCTTCGTCTCCGCTCGACCGGATGCCGCTGCGGAGAAGGATGCAGAAGCCGCGCAGCTCTGGGTGCTCCCCGCCACCGGGGGTGAGGCCCGAGCGGTCACAAGGCTGCTCGGAGGGGTCTCCGAGATCGCCGCAACGGCCACGGGTTCGGATGCCGTGGTGATAGCGGCGAACCTACTGCCGTCGGCGGACAGTCTCGAGGCGGATGCCGCGGTGCGCGCCGAACGCACGACCAAGAAGGTCACCGCGATCCTGCACGAAAGCTACCCCGTTCGGTACTGGGACCACGACCTCGGGCCCGCCGAGCCACACCTTCTCGCGCTCGACCTGTCGATCCTGCGGGAGACGATCGCCAACAGCAGCGACGCGTCCGGCCCTAACGCATCGGGCAGCGACCCGTCCGGCACCGACCAAGCGCCACTCCCCTATCCCACAGATCTTCCGCGCCCCCGCGACCTCACTCCAAGGCCCGGACGTTCCGCCGACACCGCCGGCCAGGCCCTCACCCCCGACGGGCGCACCCTGATCGCGTCGCTCCGGGTGCAGGAGCAGCGAGCCGGCCGTTTCGTCATCGTGTCCATCGATATCGAGTCGGGCACGATGACCACCCTCTTCGACGAAGAACGCGTGGACTTCGAGGTACCGGCGGTCAGCCACGACGGCCAACGGATCGCCTTCGTGCGCGCCGACTTCAGCACCCCGAACGGCCCCGCCGACCAGGAGCTCTGGGTCGCCGACATCGACGGCGCGCACGCTCGCCGCGTCGCTGGAGGTTGGGACCGCTGGCCCTCCAGCCTCGTCTTCGACGCCGACAATGAGTCCCTCATCGTGACCGCCGACCACGACGGTAGGGGGCCAGTCTTTCGGGTGCCGCTCGACGGCGGATCTCCGATTCAGCTCACCACGGACGACTTCAGCTATACCGATGTCGCGGTCGACCTCATCTCCGGCGACCTCGTTGCACTGCGGTCGTCGTGGGTCACGCCGCCGCATCCGGTGCGAATCTCCCGTTCGGGAGTCGTCACCCCGCTGGCAACCCCTGCTCGGCTGCCGGAGGTGCCCGGGTCGATCACCGAGGTCGAGACGACGGTCGAGGATGGCGCTCGTGTGCGCGGGTGGCTGCTTCTTCCCGAAGGCGCCTCGCCCGAGCATCCAGCCCCACTGCTGCTCTGGATCCACGGCGGACCGCTCAACAGCTGGAACGGATGGAGCTGGCGCTGGAACCCGCTGCTCGCGGTCGCCCGCGGCTATGCGGTGCTGCTGCCCGATCCGGCACTATCGACCGGCTATGGTCTCGACTTCATCGCCCGCGGCTGGGATGCCTGGGGAGCCAAGCCCTACACCGACCTGATGGCGATCACGGATGCCGCGGAGGCCCGTTCCGATATAGACGACACCAAAACCGCGGCCCTCGGCGGCTCGTTCGGCGGGTACATGGCTAACTGGGTGGCCGGCCACACCGACCGCTTCCGCGCGATCGTGAGCCATGCCAGTCTCTGGGCACTCGACCAGTTCAATGGCACCACCGATAACTCCTGGTACTGGCAGAGCATCTTCTCGCCGCAGGGCATGATCGACAGTTCTCCGCATCACAGCGTGCGCAACATAGTCACGCCGATGCTCGTGATCCACGGCGACAACGACTACCGCGTGCCAGTCGGCGAGAGCCTGCGTCTCTGGTCGGAACTCGCCGAACACCATGCCGCGCCCGATGGCTCGACCCCACACAAGTTCCTGCTCTTCCCCGACGAGAATCACTGGGTGTTGAAGCCCCAGCATTCGGTTCTCTGGTATGAGACCGTTTTCGCCTTCCTCGACCGGCACGTGCACGGCGCGGACTGGGTGCGCCCGAAGCTGCTCGGCTGATCGCGGGCGCCAACCCAGCCCGGTGGCCTAGATTCGTTGGCAGACATCATTCACGCGAGGGAATCACAATGACCGGTTGGCGCATCCGAGACTTCCACTCCGACGATCTCGACGGCATCCTGCACCTCTGGGAGGAGATCACCGCCGCGAAGACCGAACCGGTCTACGGGCTCTCCGAGGTGCTCGCCTCCTGCCAGAAAGACCACGCCGTTGTGGCGATGCACGGCGAGGAAGTGGTGGGTGCCGCCGTCGGGCGTGCCGCTCACGCCCAGGGCTGGATCGTGTTCCTGTCCACCGCCGAGCCCTGGCAGGCGCAGGGCATCGGCACGGCAATGCTGGCCGCTCTCGAAAACCGGATGGCACCGCATGGCCTCGCCAAGCTCTCCGCGCTCATGCCGGAATCCCCGAGCCGGGTGGATGCCTTCCTCAATCGCGGCTTCGAGGTCAAGAAGAATCTGCGCTACTTCGAGCGCCACATCCCGGTGCAGCGCGAAGAGCTGCGGTCGCTGAGCGAACTCGGCGGACGCATCCTTCCCCGTGACCTCTGGGAAAGTGTCGGTGGGATGCAGCGAGAGAAAGAGCTGCTCGAACGCCGCCTCGTGATGCCGCTCGCCAAGCCCGATATGGCCGAGCAATATGGCGTGGTGCCGCCGAAGGCCGTTGTGTTGTTCGGGCCTCCCGGTACCGGCAAGACCACCTTCGCCAAGGCGATCGCCTCGCGCCTCGAATGGCCCTTTGTCGAGGTCTTTCCCTCCCGACTGGCGGCGGACCCCAAGGGACTCGCCGGCGCCCTTCGCGAGACGTTTCTCAAGATCTCCGAACTCGAGCACGCGGTCGTCTTCATTGACGAGGTGGAGGAGATCGCCGCCCATCGCGGCGGAGAGCCGCCGTCGGCGCTGCAGGGCGTGACCAATGAACTGTTGAAGATCATCCCGGCCTTCCGCGAACAGCCCGGACGGCTGCTCGTCTGCGCAACCAACTTCATTCGCGCCCTCGATTCCGCCTTCCTTCGCCACGGTCGGTTCGACTATGTCGTGCCTATCGGCCTGCCGGACGCCGCGGCACGTCTCGCCATTTGGGAGCGCTATGTTCCCATCTCGATGACCGGTCTCGTCGACCTCGACGCCCTCGTCGTGGCGAGTGACGGGTTCTCCCCCGCCGATGTGGAATACGCCGCGCGCCGGGCCTCCCAGGAGGCGCTCGAGCGTGCGCTCTTCACGGGAGCGGATGAGTCCACTCCGGCCGGCCCGAGCACGAAGGACTACATTTCCGCCATCCGGTCGACCCGCACCACGGTGTCGCCGCAGGTCGCGGCCGATTTCCTCGAAGACATCGAGAGGCTCGCCCGGCTGTGATTCGAGCGGCGGTGAGGTTCAGCGCACGCTGAGCAACTCGTGCGG